>JADJQT010000001.1:915000-1232500 GCA_016712595.1 Rhodospirillales bacterium | reverse complement strand
ATACTCGCGCGATCGCATGCGCAGCGATCGCTGCTCCCGTGCGAGAATGTGAGTGCTAGGCGCACAAGCGCGAGACGTGGCCGGCGAGAGACGGTACCAACCTACCGTTTTGTGTTACGCACGCCAACGCCTCGGCTGGCGGCCCGACATCCCCGTCATCGTCATTCTTGGATATTCGCGCCGGACGCGGACTGTCGCTGTGGTCTGTCTGCCGTCGCGCCGACGTGAGCTCCGTTGGCGGCGGGGCCCGCGCCGTTAGGCGTTGTACCCTCAGTCATCGCGGCGGACGAACCACGGAACGCAGCTTACGCGGATTCCTTCCTCGATCAGCTCACGCGCATCCTCTGAACTCGCCTCGCCATAGATGTCGTGCTGCGCGACCTCACCGTAATGGATGCGGCGAGCCTCTTCGGAGAAATCGCGCCCGACGTAATCGCAGTTTTCCTCGATATGCTGCCGCATAAGGCGCATCGCCTCGAGAATCTGCGTGGGAAGCGCGGCTTGTGGTGAAGATTCGGCCGGCAGGTCGCCGTCGCTTTCACGTCGCACCAGCCCTGATCGAGCCACTCGCGGAGCCATCGGCGCCTTCGTGATCGTACTCGTACCGCAGATCGGGCATTCAATCACATGCTCAGCCTGCTGCCGGTCGAACGCGCCGCCACTCTGGAACCACGATTCGAACCGGTGTCCTGCCTCACAAATAAGATCGAAAAGTATCATCACAATTCGCAGCGATCAGAGCGCAATCCAAGTGCGGATTGTCCCTGAGGTATAGACTGAAGGCAGCGGCGGCGCGACCCTTTACGTAAAGCGCATGTCTGAAGCGCGCTTCGCGCAGCGCACCTCTCACCGGAAGGGCCGGTCGTGACTCAACGAAGGGATTCGCGCCCGGGCCTCGACGACACGATCGGGATCGATTTCGGCGATGATGAACCCCGGCTCCTCGCCCCCGTCCGCGAGTACGCCGCCCCACGGATCAATGATGAGTGAATGACCGTACGTCTCGCGGCCCGCGGCGTGCGTACCGCACTGCGCGGCGGCGAAGACGAACGCGCCATTCTCGATTGCGCGCGCGCGCAGCAGGACGTGCCAGTGGGCCCGTCCCGTGGTGCGGGTGAACGCCGCCGGTATCGACAAGAACGTCGCGCCCTGCTGCGCCAGCCGTCGGTAGAGTTGTGGAAACCGCACATCGTAGCAGACGGAAAGTCCGAGCCCCCCCCAAGGCGTTTCCGCCACCACCGCTTGCTCGCCGGGAGCGATCGTCGCCGATTCGCGATAGCTCTCGCCGCCGCCAAGATCGACATCGAAGAGATGGACTTTATCGTATCGGGCGACGATCGCGCCGTTGGAATCGATCAGCAACGACCGGTTTGCCACGTGCCCGTCATCAACCGTTACCGCCAGCGAACCCGCGAGCAGCCACGCGCCCGTTTCCACGGCGAGGTCACGAAAGGCCGCCAATGCTTCATGCGTTGCTTCCGGCCGCGCCTTTTCTTTCAACTGCCGGCTGTCCGGCTCCAGCATGCCGACGTTTTCCGGCGTGAGGATGAGGTCCGCGCCAGCGGCACGCGCAGCGCGAATGAGACCGGCCGCCGCTGCAATGCTCGCGAGAGGCTCGCGCGGTGAATTCGTCTGGACACAGGCGACGGTAAAACCACCGCGCATTCTGCGCTCCTCAGGCAGAAAGACCGAGGAGAGAGTCGAGTTCTCCCGCCCGATCAAGCGCGGCCAGTTCGTCCGAGCCGCCGATCCCGCGCCCATCGATAAAGATCTGGGGCACAGTTTTCGCACCCGGCGCGCGCTGCTCCATCTCGTTGCGTGCTCCGGGCGTGTCCATTACGTCGATCTCGGTAAAAGTGACGCCTTTTTTGGTGAGCAGCGCCTTTGCCCGATGGCAGTAAGGGCAGAATGGCGAGGTGTAGATTTCAACGGAACGCAAGGTCGTCCTCCTCATCAGCACGCGCTGTGCCCGGTTTCGAGCCGGTCGGCGGCACTGGAATTCCGCTCGGCCGGATGACCCGCGCAAGAGCAAGCACGTCGACGGCCTGCGCGCCCGCCGCCAAGAGTGCCCGGGCACAGGCCGCGGCCGTTGAACCCGTGGTATAAACGTCATCGATCAGCAAGATGCGAAAACCGTCGATCTCCCGTTTGTGACGCGCCGGAACCGCGAATGCCCCGCGGACCGTTTTCGCGCGTTCCGCGGGTCCAGACTTGCCCAGTTTATGCGTCCTCTTGCGCCTCACGAGCAGATCGGGCCTCACCGGCGTCAGTGAGAGGCGGCCGATCGCCTGCGCCAGCAACGCCGCTTGATTGTATTTGCGTGAAAAAAGGCGCGTCCAGTGCAGGGGTACCGGCGCGATAATGTCGGCTTGCGTCAGCAACTGCCTGCCGGCCCGCAGCATCCACGGGGCGAAGACACGAACGGCATCCGTGCGATCACCGTTCTTGAATCGCAAGATGAGAGGACGGCTGCCGTCGTCGTAGGCGACGGCAGCACGGACCCGGTGGTGTGGCCGGTCAGTGGCGGCGCAAACGGCACAGACGCACCCGGGGCCCGCATCGAACTCGAACGGAATGCCGCACCGCGCGCAAAGCGGCTCGTGGATGAAGCGCACGGTCGGCCAGCATTCGCTGCACAACGCATGGGCGGTACCGACGATGGTTCCGCACGTGAGGCAACGGGGCGGAAGTACGGCATCCAATGCCGCCCGCCCGAGGCGGGCGATCGCCGAAAAACCCGCTTCGGTCGAAGTCCCCCAAGAAAACGTTGGCTGCATGCCCGTTTGAACCTATTCCGTTGTCATGCCATATAGCAACCAAGTCACCTGCTGCAACCGGGAACGAGAACCACGGGACCGATGAGCGCCCCGATGTTTGTGTTCGACCGGCGCGCCGTCCGCCATCATCGCGATCGGGCTGCCGGAAGCCTGAACGCGCACGATTTCCTGTTCCACGAGGTCGGGAAGCGGTTGGATGACCGCCTGAACGATGTGCGTCGAACGTTCGCCGATGTTCTCGACCTTGGTTGCCATCATGGCGGACTTTCGCAATTCCTCTTGGCGCGCGACGGCGTGCGCACGCTGGTCCAGTGCGACCTGTCACAAGCCATGGTTCACCATGCTCCCGGTCTGCGTGTCGCCGCGGACGAGGAGGCACTGCCGTTCGCGGCGCAAAGCTTCGATCTTGTCGCGAGCGTGCTCAGCCTGCACTGGGTCAACGACCTGCCAGGCACCTTGATTCAGCTCCGCCACGCGCTTCGGCCAGACGGCCTTCTGCTCGCCGCGATACTGGGCGGCGATACGCTGAAGGAACTGCGCAGCGCCCTGGCCGAGGCGGAACTGGCGCTCGAGGGCGGCATCAGTCCGCGGGTGTCTCCGTTCGCCGAGGTTCGCGACATCGGCAACCTGCTGCAGCGCGCGGGATTTGCGCTTCCAGTCGTCGATGTCGATGCAATCACGGTCTCCTATGCGGATCCGCTCCGGCTGCTCGCCGACCTGCGCGGCATGGGCGAGACCAACGCCGTCCGGGAACGACGCAAGTCGGCAAGCCGGCGAGCGACGCTGTTCGAGGCGCTGGATCGCTATCGGCGCGACTGGGCAGACGCCGACGGCCGCATACCGGCGACATTTCAGGTCATCTTCCTGACCGCCTGGGCTCCCGACGCCTCTCAGCCGCGACCACTCCGGCGCGGAAGCGCCACCACCCCCCTCGCCGACGCCCTCGGCGTCACGGAAATCTCCCCCGACGGCCCGGCGCGATCGTGACCGGGCGCGCACCCGGGGGACGCCCGGTTCCGCAAGGGCGGGCTGCCGACGGAAGAATGATCGATGCTCTTCGCACCGCCGCTGATACGCGGCACGCTGATCCAGCGCTACAAGCGGTTCTTCGCCGACGTGCTGCTCGACGATGGACGGACCGTAACGGCTCATTGTCCCAATCCAGGCTCGATGCTGAGCGTCAATGTGCCCGGCGCGGAGGTCTGGCTATCGCCGGCGAACCGTCCGGGGCGGACACTCGCCTTTACCTGGGAATTGATCCGTGCCGGTGGCGTGCTCGTTGGCATCAACACCGGCCGAACAAATGGACTGGTGATCGAAGCGCTCAACGAGTGCCGTATTCCGGAGCTTGCGGGATACATGTCCGCACGGCGCGAAGTACGCTACGGGCGAAATTCGCGCATTGACCTGTTGTTGGAATCGCCCGGTCGCCCCACATGTTTGGTCGAAGTCAAAAACGTGACGCTTTGTCGGTCGATGCAGCCCGAAATCTCAGCGGAGTTCCCGGATTCCGTGACCACACGGGGCGCGAAGCATCTGGTTGAGCTCGCCAGGGCCGTGGCGTCAGGGAGTCGATGCGTTATGCTCTACGTGGCACAACGGGCGGATGTCGAGTCGTTGAGCTTTGCCTCAGACATCGATTCCGAGTATGCCCGCTTGGTGAGGATGGCTGCGGATACTGGCGTTGAGTGCCTTTGTTATCGCTGTGAGGTCGACATGGCGGGCGTTCGGCTCAACCAAGCCATCCCGATCCGTATGCCGGCGCAGGGTCCGGCAATGAGTTGACGTGAACGGAACGATGATCGATATGCGCCGCAACGCACCCCTCGCGGAAATCCGCTCAATCAAAATCCACACCGAGAAAGACTTCGAGAGCATGCGTGCGGCTGGCCGTCTGGCCGCGGAAGCGCTCGATTATATTACGCCCTACGTACAACCGGGCGTGCGGACTGATGAGATTGACCGGCTTTGCGACGATTTCATTCGCAAGCATGGCGGTATTTCAGCACCGCTGAACTATCGTGGTTTTCCCAAGTCGATTTGCACGTCGGTCAACCACGTTGTCTGCCATGGTATTCCGGGCGAGAAGAAGCTGCAGGAAGGCGATATCATCAACATTGACGTCACGCCGATTCTCGACGGCTGGCATGGTGATTGCAGTCGCATGTACTGCGCTGGCAAGGCGTCGGTCAAGGCGCAACGACTGATCGACATCACTTTCGAAGCCATGTGGAGAGGCATCGACGCGGTCAAGCCCGGTGCGACTGTCGGTGACATTGGCTTTGCGATCCAAAGCTTCGTTGAAGAGCAGCGTTTCTCGGTCGTGCGCGATTTTTGCGGCCATGGGGTCGGTCGCGTCTTCCATGATGCTCCCAACATCCCGCACTTTGGCTTTCCCGGCGATGGACCGGTCTTGCGTGAAGGCATGTTCTTTACCATCGAGCCAATGATCAACGCCGGGCGGTGGGAGGTTAAGATTCTCTCCGACGGCTGGACGGCAGTGACCAAGGACCGTTCGCTTTCCGCCCAGTTCGAGCACACGCTCGGCGTCACCGCCGATGGCTACGAAGTCTTTACCCGTTCGCCGGCTGGAGGCGACTGCCCACCGCCCTCCCTGGGCTGACGGCAACGCAAAAACCACTGCAACCGAGATCCGTGGGCGAACAACCGCTTTTTCGCCGACGGCAACATGCGTGCCCTCCTCTTCGATATCCGACCGCACGGGTGGATGTTTTTTGCCGCGTAAGTCCTGATAGCCGCGCTGGGTTAACCACACCTTAACCAATTCCGGGCGACGATGATCCTCCGTGCGCAGGCGGGTTGGCGCCAGGATACATCGGACAACCGATGCCGGACTTGCCGCTGATCCGTGGCCCACGCGAAGGGAGGCTGACATGATTGCTTTGCTTGGGCTGGGTTCAGCCACTCTCGATTACACTGTCGCGGTGAATAACCGAGAACGGCTTAGCAACATGGTCGACAAACAACCGGAAGTGGAATCAAAAGTCAACTATTACAGAGAGAACATAGCCAACGTCACGAGCACGGACGATCTGCTTAACGATCGCCGCTTGTTATCGATCGCGCTCGGTGCGTACGGACTCGAGAGTAAGGTCGATTCAAAGGGCCTTTTGCGCAAGTTGCTGAGCGAAGATCCGACTTCTTCCACATCACTCGCGCAACGAATGGCGGACTCCCGCTATCAAAGCTTCGCCAAAGCATTCGCTTCCTTGCGTGAGGACGGCGGTGCGTCGGTCAAGACCGCCGCAAATGTGGACGCCGTGGTTTCGGCTTATCAACAAACGCAGTACGAAAAAGCTGTTGGTCGCAACGATACCGCGGCCCGGCAGGCACTCTATTTCTCGCGCGTCGCTTCCACGGCCGCAGATTCAGTTTATAAGGTCCTCACGGACAAAACACTGGGCGCGGTGGTTCGCGGCGCCTTAGGACTGCCGGAAGAAACCGCTGCCTTGGACGTCAAGCAGCAGATTCGCCAGTTGCAAGCCAAAGGGTTCGACAACACCAAGCTTTCCGACGCCGATTATGTCAAATCGTTGATCAATAAGTTCCTCGCCAGTCAGGATTCCGAGGGCTCACCCACGGGGGCGGATGAGGATTCAGTAGTCAGCGGCAACGCCAGCGCCGCCCTGTCCATTCTCGGCGCGACCGTCTCATCCGCGGCGAGCGATAACGGCATCTTATCCTTCGATCTGTCATTCCTCGCATCGAACGGGCGCGTGAACATCCTCGCCTGACGCGAAACTTCGCCGCACGGAAGAAACAGCGAGCCCGGCCAATAAGTCAGCTCAATTCGTCCCGAACGACGAGCGCCACCACCGCCGCGTGATCCCCACGACGGTGCGTTTCGATCGCGGCCACAGCCACAGGCCGGAACGAGGCTGAAACGACCCCCTTTCCAGAGATGGGTTCCCACACCCCACCCAATGTGGCAAGCATCGCCGATGATTTATGTCGATGCCGACGCCTGTCCGGTGAAACGCGAGATCTACCGCGTTGCCGAGCGCCATTTGGTCTCGGTCCATATCGTTGCGAACAATTTTATTGCCGTGCCGCGTGATCCGCGGGTCAACCTGATCGTTGTCGGCTCGGAACTCGACGCCGCCGACGACTGGATTGCTCAGCGCGTCGATCGCCGTCACATCGTGGTTACGTCTGATGTCCCCCTTGCCGCTCGATGTGTGAAGGCGGGAGCAACCGTGCTGAAGCCGAACGGGCAAACGTTCACGGATGAATCGATCGGGCTCGCGCTTGCGACGCGAAATCTGATGACGGATCTTCGTTCTGCCGGCGCCGTGACACAGGGACCGCGGCCCTTCACTGCAGCGGACCGCTCCAAATTTCTGTCCGCGCTGCACGAGGCCATTATTCGTTTGAAACGAATATAGTAAGCCGCAATAGCACAGCAGCCTGGAGCAGATTTTCAACTATTTGGGCGTTTTTGCTTCTTTTCTTGCATGTCTTGTCGAATTTCGCATTGATCGTTACCATATCTACCGATGCGACAACACAGACGCTCGTGCGCTTTGATCGATTCAATGGCCTTTGATGATTTTACCACCGTCGGCGCCCAGCCGCGAGCAACGCGCGTGCGCGGGGTTGCGGCTCTTGGCGTTGTACGCTTGAGACGCGATCTGAGCGTCGGCGGATAATTAAAATGACCTATTGCGTGGGCTTGATCCTCGAAGAGGGCATGATTTTCGCGTCCGATTCGCGCACACATGCCGATGTCGATAATTTTGCCAAATTCTGCAAAATGACCGTGTTCGAACGCGTCGGCGATCGGCTGATCGTGCTGCTGAGTTCGGGGAATCTGGCCGGCACGCAGGCCGTTATCGGCCTGTTGAAACAAAGGGGGGATGCCGAGCCCCCGGCTCGCAGCCTGTGGACGGCGCAGACGATGTTCGACGTTGCCAACCTCGTGGCGGACGCGATGCGGGACATCGAGCGCCGCGACGGCCAGTTTCTTGCGGAAAGCGCGATAAAGTTCAACGCCTCGTTCATCCTGGGTGGTCAGATCAAAGGCGAGGCGCCCCGGTTGTTCCGGGTGTACGCTGAAGGAAATTTCATCGAAGCGGGGCGTGATACGCCTTACTTACAAACCGGCGAGACCAAATACGGAAAGCCGATTATCGACCGCGTAATTACGCCTTCGGTGTCACTCGCCGATGCGGCAAAGTGTGTACTGGTTTCTTTCGACTCGACGATGCGCAGCAATCTTTCGGTCGGCATGCCGATCGACATGATCTGCTACCAGCGCGACAGCCTCGCGATGCAGATGCGCCGGCGCTTCGACGAGGGCGATCCCTACTTCGCCGCGTTAAGTCGTCAATGGAGCGAGGGTGTGCGGCAGGTCTTCGGCCGGCTACCCGCATTGCCGTGAGCGGACCGGCGCTCTCCGATGACGAGGCGGTCCGCATGCGTGGCACGGCTCATAGTCGCCCCCCGTCTCAGACGGGACAACTCTCGTCCGGGCCAAGCATCGCTTCCGGGCGTACCCAGCGGTCGAACTCCTCGGCGGTCAGCAACCCGAGCGCCATGGCGGCATCCTTGAGCGTCGTCTTTTCCGCGTGAGCCTTCTTGGCGATCTTCGCCGCCGCGTCATAGCCGATATGCGGGTTGAGGGCGGTGACCAGCATGAGCGAGCGCCCCATCAATTCGGCGATACGCTCGCCATCCGCCGCTATGCCGGCGATGCAATGATCGGTGAAACTCTCGGATGCATCAGCAAGCAGGCGGATGGATTGCAACAGGTTAAAGATCAGGACGGGCTTGAATACGTTCAGCTCGAAGTGGCCGGAGGCGCCGGCAAGAGTGATGGTGACGTGATTGCCGAACACCTGGGCGCAGACCATGGTCATGGCCTCGCACTGGGTCGGATTGACCTTCCCCGGCATGATGGATGAGCCCGGTTCGTTCGCGGGCAAAATCAACTCGCCAAGGCCAGCCCGCGGACCCGAAGCCAGAAAACGAATGTCATTGGCGATTTTGAACAGCGCTGCGGCCAACGCATTCAGCACCCCCGACATCTCGACGATCGCATCATGCGCGGCCAGCGCCTCGAATTTATTCGGCGCGGTCACGAAGGCGAGCCCGGTGATCGCCGCCACCTCCCTGGCGAAGGCTTCGGCAAAACCCGCCCGGGTGTTGAGCCCAGTGCCGACGGCTGTGCCGCCCTGCGCGAGGGCGAGCAGCCGCGGCATCGTGCCGGCGATCCGGGCGATGGCGAAGTCCACCTGCGCCGCATACCCGGAAAATTCCTGACCCAGGCTCAGCGGGGTCGCATCCTGGGTGTGCGTGCGGCCGATCTTGATGATGCGGGCGAAGTCCTGCGCCTTTCCCGCCAGCGCCGCGTGCAGCCTGTGAAGCGCCGGAAGCAAATGGCCGTCGATTTCGCATGCGGCGGCGATATGCATGGCCGTGGGGAACGAATCGTTGGACGACTGGCTCCGGTTGACGTGATCGTTCGGATGGACGGGCGATTTCGAGCCGATGGCGCCGCCCAGCAACTCGATCGCCCGGTTGGAAATGACCTCGTTGGCGTTCATGTTCGTCTGCGTGCCGGACCCGGTCTGCCAGACGACGAGGGGGAAATGCGCGGCGAGCACGCCGGAGATCACTTCGTCCGCCGCCCGCTCGATCGCCGTACCCACCTCGGCGGACAAATCGCCCGCGGCGACATTGACCCGTGCCGCCGCCTTCTTCTGAATGCCGAGCGCGCGCACCAGCGGCTCCGGCATGCGCTCGCCGCCGATGCGGAAGTTTTCCAGCGACCGCTGGGTCTGCGCCCCCCAGTACCGATCAGCCGGAACGGCAATGGTGCCCATGCTGTCCGATTCAATCCGTGACGGCGGTACTGTGTTCATCCTTCTATCCTCCTTCATATCTGAGATCGGAGAGATGCCTGTCCGGTGTTCTCCCGGTGTTCCCCAACCCAGAACACGGCCACTGATTGTCCCTATTCTGCCGCCCGCGCCGCGAGGAATGAGACAATCTCGCACAACGCCTCCTCACGGTTCTGCGCCTCGCTGCGGGAGGATTTCGCTCGTGGCACGAAGCTATGATCGCCGTCCTCGAGATAGTGCACGCGTATCGCCGGCGATAGCGCCAGTTCCGTGATCTCATCGACGAGGCCAAACGGATCGCGCGTGCCCTGCAGGATCAACGTCGCGGTTCGCAGCGCCTGCAGGTGGGTGATGCGCAGCTTTTCCGGCTGGCCGACCGGATGGAACGGATAACCGAGGCAGACGACGCCGCGCACACCGGCCGCATCGGCGATCATGCTGGCCATCCGGCCGCCCAGCGATTTGCCACCGATGATCAGATGATCGGGGCCGAGGCGGTCGATCACGCTCTGCCACGTGTCCAGCAACACGTTCGCTCGATCGGGCGGCCGCTTTTTGTTGTCAAGGCGCCGCGCCGCCATGTAGGGAAACTCGAAGCGGGCGACCCGCCAGCCGGCGCGCGCCACGCCGTGGGCAAAGTCGGTCATGAACGGACTGTCCGACGGCGCTCCCGCGCCGTGAGCAAGCGCAAGCGTCAAAGGCGCGGTCTTTGGGCCGTCGAATTGAAGCTCGATCGCCATTACCGGTTTCGCCTCGTCGGAAACGGAACGCGCGCCTGACCAGGCCAGGGGCTTGCCTCTCGCCGGTTTGCCTCTCGCCGGTTTGCCTATAGTGTAGTGGCGAACTGCCCGCTCGCCCACAGCCGGGGGCGAAATTGCGCCGGAGAGGAAGACACGCCGAATGCCGATGACCGAAAAGAGTTTTCTCGCGCTCGGGCCTCGCGGGTTCCATCGCCTCGTCTACTTCGAGTGGGGCGATCCTGAGAACCAGCGCGTCGTCGTCTGCGTCCATGGCCTTACGCGTCGCGGCCGCGATTTCGACTCGCTCGCCCGGGCGCTCGAAAAGCACTACCGCGTCGTGTGCGTCGATCTGCCCGGACGCGGACAAAGCGATTGGCTGCCTTCCGCCGAAGGCTATCAGCCCGCGACCTATGTGCAGGCGGCAACCGCGCTGATCGCGCGTCTCGACGTCGAGACTCTGGACTGGATCGGCGTCTCGCTGGGCGGCCTCATCGGCATGATGATCGCGGCATCACCGAATTCGCCGATCCGACGCCTGGTCCTCGATGACGTGGGTGCCTACGTCGACGCCGCCCCGTTGCAACGGATATCCGAGTACGTCGGCGAGGACCCCGCGTTCGCCGATCTTGCCGGTCTCGAGGCGTATATGCGCACCGTCAATGCCGGCTATGGCCCGCTCACGGACGCTCAGTGGACCCATCTCGTCAAGCACGGCCATCGCATCGATGAATCCGGACGCTACCGCCAGCATTACGATCCGGCGCTGGGCGAGCCATTCAAGGCCGGCTTCTCCGAGGCGGTCGACCTCTGGGCGCTGTGGGCGCTGGTACCCTGCCCCGTCCTGCTGCTCAGGGGCGCGTGCTCTGATATCCTCACGCCAGCTACGGCCGCGGAGATGCAGGCGCGCAAGCCCGGTATGGAGTTCGTCGAATTTCCCGGCGTCGGCCATGCACCGATGCTGATGGACGAAGCGCAGATTGCCCCCATTGCACGCTGGCTCGGCCAATGACCGCCTTCAAGGCGATTGTCCCTTCCGCCATCGGACGCGACTTCTGACGAAATTTCGCTCTTGGCGAGCAGCGCGGTGAGTCCAATGAAGTTGCTCCTCGTCTCGGACCTGCACTACGCGCTAAAGCAGTTCGACTGGACGGCACGCGTCGCGGAACACTTCGATCTGGTGGTCTTCGCTGGCGATCACCTCGATATTTCCGGCCACGTTGACGGGCGGGCGCAGATCGTCGTCGTTCTCAAGTATTTCGAACGACTGAAGGCGAAGGTCCGGCTGATTGCTTCTTCCGGCAATCACGATCTCGACGCGCGCAATCCTGCGGGTGAGAAATTCGCCCGCTGGATGAGCCGGGTCCGGGACATCGGCGTGCCGACTGACGGTGAGTCACTTTTACTCGACGATACCCTATTCACCATCTGCCCGTGGTGGGACGGCCCGAACGCGCGAGACGCGGTCGGCCAGCTCCTCGCACTGGACGCGGCGAAGCAAAAAAAGCGCTGGATCTGGATCTATCACGCCCCCCCCGATGGCTCGCCGACAAGCTGGAGCGGTGAGAAGCACTTCGGCGACGTCGAACTGCTCCACTGGATCGGCGAATTCGCGCCGGATTACGTCTTCTCGGGTCACATCCACCAATCACCGTTCGTGCGCGGCGGCTCTTGGGTCGACCGTATCGGCTCGACCTGGGTGTTCAACGCCGGCCGGCAGATCGGGCCCGTGCCGACACACATCGTCGTCGATACCGAGCGCCGCGTCGCGTTGTGGTTTTCGCTGGCCGGCGCCGAGATCGTCCCCCTGGATCAACCGCTTCAACGCCCGGTCAGGGAACTCGACGCCATCCCCGACTGGCTTCAGACCTTGGGATCGTCGTACCTGTCCGATCCCGGAACGAACGCCTCGTCCTGATGATGCAAAAGCGTGCCGAGGACTTCGTCGACCATGCTCAAATGATCGCTTCGATCCTCGAACTGCGCTTTGAGGTCGGCGAGATAGCCGGTCACCACGTGCAGACGCCGTGCCAGCAATCGCGATAGCCAGAACGCGATGTCGGGGCGGGAATAAAGATAAGCCTCGGCGTCATCGACCACGTAGGCACGGCACGGCCTCGCGCTCTTGACCGTGGCAGTGTGCGGGATACCGAGCAGAGCCGAGACTTCGCCAAACATCGCGCCGGGCTCGGAGGTTGCGTAAACGCGAACGTCGCCCTTCAGGATCTCGAACAGGCCGTCGATCAGGATGTAGAGCTTGTTCGTTTCGTCGCCTTCCTGGAGCACGACGTCGCCCGCGGCGAACGTCTGCTCAGGAAGTCCTTCGAACAGGGCGAGAATTGAACCCATAGCCAACCGTCCCGTCCCCTGCTCCACCCCCGGGGTGCCGCCGGGGATAACGCCGGCACCGTAAGCGTCTGGCGACCTGCCGATTAGTGGCCGTCGCCACCCGGCTTCATGAATTCGGCAAAGAAATCGTTGCCCTTATCGTCAACGACGATAAATGCCGGGAAGTCCTCGACCTCAATCTTCCAGATCGCTTCCATGCCAAGTTCGGGATATTCGACGCACTCGACCTTTTTGATGCAGTCTTGGGCAAGCCGCGCCGCCGGACCACCGATGGAGCCGAGATAAAAGCCGCCATGCTTCTTGCACGCCGCGGTTACCGCTGCCGAACGGTTGCCCTTGGCCAGCATCACCATGCTGCCGCCCGCCGCCTGGAAGGCATCGACGTAGGCGTCCATACGGCCGGCCGTCGTCGGCCCGAAGGAACCCGACGCATAGCCATCGGGAGTCTTGGCCGGACCCGCGTAATAGACGGCGAGGTCCTTAAAGTACTGCGGCAGCCCCTCGCCGCGATCGAGGCGTTCCTTGAGCTTGGCATGGGCGATGTCGCGGGCGACGATCAGGGGTCCGGAAATCGATACGCGCGTGCGGATCGGGTATTGCGAAAGCGTGTTTCGGACCTCCGACATCGGTCGGGTAAGATCGATCTTCACCACCTCTCCAGAGAGGTTTTCACTGGTGATTTCCGGCAGATACTGGCCGGGGTTGCGCTCAAGCGCCTCAATAAAGACGCCCTCCTTGGAAATTTTTCCGAGGATCTGACGGTCGGCGGAACAGGAAACGCCGATGCCGACGGGACAGGAGGCGCCATGCCGCGGCAAGCGGATGACACGGACGTCATGACAGAAGTACTTGCCACCGAACTGCGCGCCGATCCCCATTGACTGGGTGAGCTTCAGCACCTCCGCCTCCGTCTCGACATCGCGGAAAGCCTGGCCGAATTCGGTGCCCTTGGTCGGCAAGTTGTCGAGATAGCGCGCCGACGCCAACTTGACCGTTTTCAAGGTCATCTCCGCTGACGTACCACCAATGACGATGGCGAGGTGATAAGGCGGGCACGCCGCCGTGCCAAGCGTGCGGATCTTCTCGTCGAGAAATTCGAACAGGCGCTTCGGGTTCAGCAGCGCCTTGGTTTCCTGATAGAGGTAGCTCTTGTTCGCCGAACCGCCCCCCTTCGCCATGAACATGAACTTGTAGTAGTTCCCCTTGGTGGCGTAGAGGTCGATCTGGGCAGGGAGATTGTTGCCGGTATTCTTCTCGGCGAACATATCGAGCGGCGCGACCTGGCTATAGCGCAGGTTCGTTTCGGTGTACGCCTTGAGAATTCCGTAGGAAAGCGCCGCCTCGTCGTCGCCGCTCGTCCAGACGTTCTCGCCTTTTTTACCCATGATGATCGCCGTGCCGGTATCCTGGCACATCGGCAGCACGCCGCTGGCGGCGATGTTCGCGTTCTTCAACAGCTCAAAGGCAACGAAACGATCGTTCGAGGACGCCTCCGGATCATCGATGATCTTGCGCAATTGCGCCAAATGACCGGGGCGAAGCAGGTGCTGGCAGTCGCGCATCGCCTGATCGGCGAGCAGCGTCAGCGCCTGGCCGTCCACCTCGACGATTTCCCGTCCGTTGATCCGGTGCGTGGCGACGAAATCACTGGTTAGCAGGCGGTAGGGTGTTGTGTCCTCGCCCAGCGGAAACATCTCGTGGTGGGCAAAATTATCCGTCATCGATCCCGACCCTTCACATGCGTTCTGGCAAGCCGCTTCGGGAGGCTATCTTCTACTTTTTGCGAAACGTGTCGAGCGCGATTACCTCGCCGGTGGCCGGCTTTTCATCCGCCTGCGGGGCGGACGTGTCTTGCGATTCGGCCGACGCGGCGTCCTCGGCCGGTCGGTCCTCCGCCAGATCGCCGAACAATGTCTTGAGCTGAAGCCCGAAGCTCACCGACGGATCGCCGAACGCCGTGATTGCGGCATAAGGGATCACGAGACGTGATGATCGGCCGTGGAATTTCAGCGTCACCTCAAAGCCGAGATCGTCGACCAGCAGATCCCAGAACTGGTGCTGCAGGACAATCGTCATCTCTTCAGGGTGCTTGGCGCGCAGTTCAGGCGCGATCTCCACGCCCGGCGCACCGGTCACAAACGTCAGATAGAAGTGATGGCTGCCGGGAAGGCCGTGCTCTGCCGTATACAACAGGGCGTTGCGAATAACGCTCCTCAGCGCCTCTTCCAGCCAAAGGTCATAGGGCAATTCGGATATCGTCATGGAAACCGATCAGTGCATATAAGATTAAGCGCCCCGGCCGGGCGGACGAAATGGGAGGCTTCTGGTGCCAGGTGCCTCCCGAACCCCGCTCAAGCCTTAAGCGGCGAGAGCATATGCCTCATTGTCGTTGGCATATAAGGATCGGCCCGATAACGGCGGAACCATGCCGGGCGAAAACCACACCTTTACCACGCACGTCGATCCTGGTTCGCCCCCGTGAAAGGGCCCGCCGGCTGCCAGCCGGCGAGCCCTGGAATTGGTGGAGGCGCCGGGTACTGCCCCCGGGTCCGTAACGCTTATTCCATGAGGCGTTTATCGCCATAGTCGATCGCTCGACGATCGTAATATAGGCTCTCGATCGTCCTTGGCGCAAGTCGGCCGGTCGAATGATCGTCTCGGCGTGCTTTTCGGGCCGGCACGCTTTTCGGACCGGCGGATGGCCGCTAGAGTGCCGGAAAATGACCGCGGACCTTCTGCAACGATGCTCACGCCCGAACAACAAGCGGAAATCGATGCGCAGCACGCGCAAGCCGCGCAAACGCGGCGCGCCTGCGTGCCGGCGCTCGAGGACATTCTCTATCTGCCGCAATCCGTCCTCGACCACGGTTTCGTGCGGGTCATCGACTACATGGGCGATGACGCGGCGATCGTCCAGGCGGCACGGGTCTCGTACGGACGCGGCACGCGACGGGTGCAGGATGACGCGGGACTCATTGACTACCTGATGCGCCATCGCCACTCGACACCATTCGAGATGTGCGAGATCAAGTACCACGTCAAGTTGCCGATCTTCGTCGCCCGGCAATGGATCAGGCACCGCACGGCGAACGTCAACGAGTATTCCGCCCGATACTCGGTGCTCGACAAGGAGTATTATCTCCCACCGCCTGACCAACTGGCATCGCAGTCGGCAAATAACCGGCAAGGTCGCGGAGAGGCACTTTCGGTGGATGATGCCGCGCGCGTGCTGGCCCTCCTGCGCGACGACGCCGAGCGGTGCTACGCCCACTATGAAGAGATGCTCGATCCCGACGGTCTCGGCCTTGCGCGCGAACTGGCCCGGATCAATCTGACGCTCGCCACCTTCACACAGTGGTACTGGAAGATAGACCTGCACAATCTCTTCCATTTCCTCGCCCTGCGCGCCGACGCGCACGCCCAATACGAGATCCGCGCCTATGCGGACGCGATGCTGCGGACGATCGAGCGCTGGGTGCCGCTCGCCTACGCGGCCTTCGTCAAGAACCGGCTGGGGGCGATCGCCCTCTCGGCGCCGGCGTTGCTCGTGGTCAGGCGGATGCTCGCCGGCGAAGCGGTCGACCCATCACAAAGCGGGCTTTCCGCGCGAGAATGGCGGGAATTGATGGCAGCCCTCGGCCGGACGGCCTGATCCGTCAGCCGGCAGATGTCAACTTGACAGGCTTCGCGCGACTGTTGATTGTCCGCTGACGATCGCTATCATTCAGAAATTTCCCAAGCCGATGGTCCTGCCGATGCTTGACGACAGCCCGATTTTCAGCGTTGACGATTCGACCGTCGTCGAGAGCCGCACCGTTCATTGTGATGGTGGCGGTGGAACGCTTGGCCATCCGCGCGTCTACCTGACGATCGAGCCTGAAGGTAGCGTCGTTTGCCCTTATTGCTCGCGCCGTTTCGTCTTGGCCGAGGGCGCCGGCGCGGCGGGCGGGCACTGAGCGAAGCCGAAGACAACCCGATCAGATCAAAGGCGGACCTCGCGGCCGAGCCCGCAGCCACATCTCTCCCGCGCCACGTCCTCCTGATCGACGGCTCGGGCTTCATTTTTCGCGCCTTCCATAAGCTGCCGCCACTGACACGACCGGACGGCACCCCGGTCAATGCCGTGCTCGGTTTCACCAACATGCTGCTCAAGCTGCTCGGCGAGACCGACGCCGATCACCTCGCGGTGATTTTCGATGCTGCGCGGCTCACCTTCCGCAACGATCTCTATCCCGCCTACAAGGCGCATCGACCCGACCCGCCGGACGAGTTGATCCCCCAGTTCGCACTCATCCGCGAGGCGGTGCGCGCGTTCAATGTCGCGTGCATCGAATCAGACGGATGGGAAGCGGACGACCTTATCGCCACCTACGCCCGTCTCGCCCGCGAGGCCGGAGCCGAGGTGACCATCGTCTCGTCCGACAAGGATCTGATGCAGCTCGTCCGACCGGGCGTCGCCATGTTCGATCCGATGAACAACCGGCCGATCGGCGCGGACGAGGTCCGCGAGAAGTTCGGCGTCGGACCGGAGAAGGTGATCGAGGTCCAAGCGCTCGCCGGCGATTCCGTCGACAATGTCCCCGGCGTGCCCGGCATCGGCATCAAGACGGCGGCGCAGCTCATCGAGCAGTTCGGCGACGTCGAAACCCTGCTCGCCCGAGCGGGAGAGATTCGCCAGCCGAAGCGTCGCCAGATGCTCATTGACCATGCGGATGCGGCGCGGATTTCGCGCCAGCTGGTCAGCCTGCGCGACGACGTACCCGAGCCTGTCCCGCTCGCCGCCCTTGAAAAGCGGGCACCCGATCGCGATCGCCTGCTGGCGTTCCTGCAGGAACAGGCGTTCCGCGCGGTGATCGCCCGGCTGCAGAACCGCGGAGACCTCGCGCCCTCCGTGCTTGCCGCTCCCGGCGCTGCCGCATCGGCCGAAACATCGCAAGCAACGGCCGGCGCCCCGCCGGGGGCTGAACCCGCGCCGATTCCGGCGCCGGCCGCGGCGCCGCGGCCCGATGAGGTTCGCTACGAGTTGGTGCAGGACGAAGCGGCACTGGCGCTTTGGGTGAACGAGGCGCAGGCGGCAGGCTATGTCGCCGTCGATACGGAGACGACATCGCTCGACGTCATGCGCGCCGAGCTTGTCGGTGTCTCGCTGTCGATCGTGCCGGGCCGTGCTTGCTATGTGCCGCTCGGCCATCGCGCCACCGACGTCCTCGATCCGTCCCCACGCCAGATTCCGCTCGCCGCGGCGCTCGCGCGGCTCAAGCCGCTGCTTGAAGACGCCGCTGTGCTGAAAATCGGCCAAAACATCAAGTACGACATGCAGGTCCTGGGGCGTCTCGGCATCGCCGTTACCCCGATCGACGATACCATGCTGCTGTCCTATGTGCTGGAAGGCGGCCTGCACGGGCACGGCATGGACGAGCTGGCAGAACTTCACCTCGGACACGTGACCGTCAAGTACGCCGAGGTGACCGGCCGCGGCAAAACGCAGGTCACCTTCGATTGCGTGCCGCTCGATCAGGCCTTGCGCTATGCCGCCGAGGACGCGGACGTCACCTTGCAGTTGCACCGTGCGCTCAAGCCGCGTTTGCAGGCTGAGCGCCTCGTTGGCGTGTACGAAACGCTGGAGCGCCCGCTCGTGCCGGTGCTGGCCGAGATGGAGCGCAACGGCATCATCGTCGACGCGGCCCGCCTGCGCGGGCTCAGCGGGGACTTCGCCGCCAAGCTGGCGGTGCTGGAAGGCGAGATCCATACGTTGGCCGGCCGGCGATTCAACATCGGCTCTCCCAAGCAGCTGGGCGAGGTGTTGTTCGACGAACTCGGACTCGCCACGGGTCGCAAGGGCAAGACCGGCGCCTATGGAACCGGCGCCGACGTGCTCGAGGCACTGGCCGCAGAAGGGCACGACCTGCCGCAAAAGGTGCTCGACTGGCGCCAGCTCGCCAAGCTGAAGAGCACCTACGCCGACGCCCTGGTCAGCCAGATCAACCCCACGACCGGCCGGGTGCATACCAGCTTTCAGCAGGCAGTCGCCGGCACCGGGAGGCTTTCCTCGTCCGATCCCAATCTGCAGAACATTCCGGTGCGCACGGAAGAGGGGCGCAAGATCCGTCGCGCCTTCGTTCCCGCCGACGGCTGCGTGCTGATGAGCGCCGATTACTCGCAGATCGAGCTGCGGCTGCTCGCCGACGTCGCCCGTATCGACGCTCTTGAAGTCGCCTTCCGCGACGGTCAGGACATCCACGCGATGACCGCAAGCCAAGTGTTCGGCGTGCCGATCGAGGGGATGGACCCGCTGGTCCGCCGCAAGGCCAAAGCGATCAATTTCGGCATCATCTATGGCATCTCGCCATTCGGCCTCGCGCGCCAGCTCGGTATCGGCCGCGCCGAGGCCGCCGCCTACATCGATGCCTACTTCGAGCGCTATCCCGGCATCCGCGACTACATGCAGCAGGCGAAGGAGCAGGCCCGCCAGCAAGGCTTCGTGGTCACACCTTTCGGAAGGCGGTGCTGGGTACGGGGGATCAACGAGAAGAATTCGGCGATGCGCAGCTTCGCCGAGCGCGCGGCGATCAACGCACCGATCCAGGGCGGTGCCGCCGACATCATCAAGCGGGCGATGATCCGTGTGTCCCCGGCCCTGGCGCAACGGCACCTCGGCGCCCGGATGCTCTTGCAGGTGCACGACGAACTGCTGTTCGAAGTGCCGGTGGCCGAGGTCGACGAGACGACCGCGGTGGTCTCCGCGGTGATGCAGGGCGTGGCCCGGCTGAGGGTGCCACTCATCGTCGACGTCGGCACCGGCGCCAACTGGGACGAGGCGCACTGAGCCTGCGATTCGACCGGGGAGCGGAGCGTTCAGGCCTCTGGCCGAGCGGGACCGCGGTGCCGCTCGGCGGCGGTAGGAACGACAGGGCGGGCGGCAGGGCGCGGCCTCCAGCGCATCGCCACGCGCCATGCGAGCAGACCGGCAAGCACGCCGGCGTAGATCAGTGGCTCGCGCACGTCTGCCTTGACCATCATGTAAAAATGCACGCAGCCGAGGATCGCCGCCGGGTAGATCAGCATGTGCAGGCGCTTCCAGCGCCGGGCTCCGAGGCGCTTGATCATCGCCGACGTCGAGGTGACAGCCAGTGGCAAGAGCAGCACCGCAGCCAGCATACCAATGGTAATGAAGGGTTTTTTGACAATCGCCGCCCAGATCAGCGGCCAGGCGAAAAACTGGTCGATGGCGATCCACGTCGCGAGGTGCATGACGGCGTAGAAGAAGGCGAAGAGCCCGATCATCCGGCGAAAACGCATGGCCAGCGGCCAGGCGAAAATCTTCGCCACCGGGCTGACCATCAGCGTGATCAGCAGAAAGCGCAAAGTCCAGTCGCCCAGCGAGCGGATCAGGGCCTCGATCGGATTGGCGCCCAGCCCGCCGGTCGCCGCCTGGCAGGCGATCCAGACGAACGGCGCGAGGCAAAGGGCGAAAACGGCGGGCTTGTAGATAAAGCGGATTCGTTGCTCACGCGATCTGCCTGGTGTCCTGCCTGGCGCCTGGGCGGAACCGCGGCGCGCCGGCTCGATCACCTTCGCTAGAACCACTTGCGCAGGTCCATCCCGGAATAAAGACTCGCGACCTGCTCGCCGTAGCCGTTGAACGGCAGCGTCTCGCGGCGAAAGAATTCGCCGATCCGCCGCTCACGCTTCTGGCTCCAGCGCGGATGATCAACATCGGGATTGACGTTGGCGTAAAAGCCGTACTCGTACGGCGCCTGAAGGTTCCACGCCGTCGCCGGCATCTCCTCGACAAAGCTGATGCGAACGATCGACTTGATCCCCTTGAAGCCGTACTTCCACGGTGTCACTAGCCGGATCGGCGCTCCGTTCTGGTTCGGCAGAACCTCCCCATAGAGACCGACGGCAAGCAAGGTGAGCGGGTGCATCGCCTCGTCGAGGCGCAATCCCTCCTTGTATGGCCAGTCGAGCACCCCGCGCCGTTGCCCCGGCATCTGCTTCGGATCGAGCAGCGTTTGCATGGCGACGAACTTGGCGCTGCCGAGCGGCTCGGCGCGCTTGACGATATCGGCGAAGGGAACGCCAACCCAGGGGATGACCATCGACCACGCTTCGACACAGCGCATGCGATAGGTCCGCTCCTCCAGCCGGTTCGCCTTGATGATCTCGTCGACGTCGAGCGTCGCCGGCTTGGCGCACAGCCCATCGATCGTCACGCTCCACGGACGCGCCTTAAGGCTGTCGGCGAGTTGAGCGGGGTCCTCTTTCCCGGTCCCGAATTCGTAGAAGTTATTGTAGTGGGTCGCCGCCTCCACCGGTGTCGGTGTCTCGTCGGTTCCGAACGGCCCCTTGACGGCACCGCTGAGCAGGCCGCGCGGCGTACCGCTTGATGCGCCCGATCCTTCCGCCGGCGTCGCCTGTGGTGCAGCCGCCTTCGCCAGTCCGGCGAGCGCCGATCCAACACCCAGTCCCGCCGCCGCGGCGATAAACCGGCGCCGGTCGAGATAGGCCCGCTTCGGGGTGATTTCAGACGACGCAACGTCGCCTCGATCGCGGAATCTCAGCAGCATTATTTGCCTCCAGCCGCATTTGGCGATGTCTTCGAAACCCGCGCGCCGGTTTCATTCACATAAGGTGAAATACGGGACGTCGGCCTCATCATCAATGTATGGTTCCCATAGCACGAAACGATTAAAAACGCCGTGATCGGCAACCGGTATCTCCTGCCGACAGGCGTGGAGGAAGGTCCGGATCCGCGCTTGCGGCTTAGCGTTTCAAGCGGAATTGGGGGGATGATGGAGGCGCTATTACTCGGGCGCTCGCTGCTGACCTTGGGCGGGGAAAGCACCGGCGCAATGGCGGATAGGATAGGAAACCTATCAGCGGTAACCTTCGCCGGTGATGGAGCCCTGTGGCTTGCGTCCGACGAGCGTCAAGATGCACGCAACAGGCTGATCCGGCTTGCGCCCGACGAAGCGGGCAATTTCACCGCGCCGCAATCGTTTGCCATCGGCGATTTCGTCCGCATGCTTGACGGAAACGATGAACGGGAAAGCGAAGCGGACATCGAGGGCCTCGCTTGCGAGGATGACGCGCTGTGGCTCACGGGATCGCACGCCACCAAGCGCCAGCGACCGGACGCGGGCAGTCTCGCCGACGTTCACCGCCATCTTCACGAAGTCGAACGCGACGCCAATCGCTACCTCCTCGCGCGCATCCCGCTGCACCACGGCATTCCGGCGCATGCAACCGCTTCGGTTGGGGCATCATTGCGCGAGACGGCGGCGGCGCGCCTGGCCGATGGGACCGGCGGCAACGTGCTGATCGAAGCCCTGCGAGAGGACAAGCACCTGGGCCTGTTTCTGCGCCCGGGTGGCGATGGTCGCGGCACCGAGACCCTGCCGCTTCCGGGCAAGGACAACGGCCTTGACATTGAGGGACTCGCCGTGTTTGGCCGGCGTCTGTTTCTCGGCCTGCGTGGACCGGTCCTGCGCGGCTGGGCAATTCTTTTGCAAATTGAACCCGCGGAACAGGGGCGCGGCCTGTTGACCCTTGGCAACCTCGGGCACAAGCGGACGTACTGTAAGCATTTTCTCGACCTCGGCGGCCTCGGCATTCGCGACCTTGCCCGCGATGAGGGCGACCTCTTGATTCTCGCAGGCCCGACCATGACATATGCCGCACCGCAGCGGCTTTACCGGCTTCACGAGGCGGTCTCATTGGCGAACAACAGCGCGAACACGTGCGACGATGGGCAGTTGGCCCGGGTCTGCGATTTGCCGTTCTCGGCCCAAGGCGCTCGAGCGGAGGGGATCACGCCCCTCCTCTGGCGTGGACGCCGCGCGGTCATGGTGGTCTATGATCAGCCCGCCGGGCCGCTCGGAGCACCGCCTGCAGCAGTGCTCGCCGATGTCTTTGCGCTCGACGGGTGAACGAGCCAGCGATCCTCGGATCCGCCCGGGGGGACGGGAACCGCGCCGCGCGTGGGACATTTCCTCGACGAGGCGTCGCCATAAACCGGCGATAGGCTAGCGAGAGCGGATTTCTACCCTCGACGGAAAGGACCAAGAATGCGACGACGCGGGACTCTGGCCGCTCTGGCCGTCGGCATCGCCCTTGCCACGATAAATGGATCTCATCCCGCCTCGGCGGATATTCGTGCGCGCCCGGCCTACGATTTCGTCAATTCATTCGGCGTCTGCGCCCAGCTCGGGCGGCGCAATACGATCTACGGGACATCGTTCGATAATCTCAAGGATGGGCTCAGCGAGCTCGGCATCAGGCACCTGCGCACGATGCCTTCGAACAAGTACACCATCGATAAGGTCGCCGAGCTGAATTCCGACCTCGGCATGCGGCTGGATGCCGTCGTTGATAATGTGCCGGGAGCAGACTTCGCCACGCGTGAGCTCGACGCTGCAGCGGTGCCGGCTTACATCGAGGCGGTGGTCAGCAAGCTGGGACCGGACGCCATCGATTCGTTCGAGGGTCCGAACGAATACAATTGGACGGATAAGACCGGCGGCAACAGCAACTGGGCACAGGACCTGCGCAGTTATATGACCACGGTCAATCAGGTGGTGAACGGAAATTCCGCCACCCGCGGCATTCCGATCGCCTCCCCGTCGCTGGCGGAGAATTCGACCGAACTCTTCCAGCAACTGGGAAACCTGTCTGCCGTCACCAATCTCGGCAACATGCACGCGTATACCGGCGAACGGCCGATGGGCGCCGTGATCACCGACATGATCCGGCTGGCCGGCATCGTCAATCCCGGCCAGCCGGTCATCTTCTCCGAGTTTGGTTGGCAGACGGCGATGAACAAGTGGCAATCCCACCCGTTCACGGAACGCGCCAGGGCAAAATATCTGGCGCGCGCGCTGGCCTCGATCTTCGAGCACGACGTCAAGCGGGCGTACATCTTCCAGCTCGCCGATCACGGCGACGACCCCGGCAATGCCAATCCGCAACTGCATTTTGGCCTGATCGGCAACGACCTGACACGCAAGCCGTCCTTCTATGCGGTGCGCAACATGATGCAAATTCTCTGTGACGACGATGCCGAACTATCGACCCGTACTCTGAAGGCGTCCTTGTCCGGCGGCGCCAACGTCCAGTCGTTCCTCTTGCAAAAGCGCTCCGGTGTCTTCGATCTCGTGCTCTGGCAGGAGGTCGCGAGCTACGAGCAACCCAAATTAACCAATGCGCTGCGGGCGCGTGAATGGAATGCTCCGAACGTACCGGTCACGCTGACCTTCGACGAGAAGATTGCCAGCGCGCGGACCTATCTGCCGTCGGCGCTTGATGGCGACGCCGATGGTGGCCGCAAGCCGAAGTCGGTTCATGATGCGCCAACGTCGCTCAGCCTCGATGTTCCCGACGAGGTGATGATCGTCGAGATTGTGCCCGCGGGCGTAACCGCGCCGGACGCGCCGTCGTCCTGCACGTTCACGCCGCGTCGCTGAGCAGACGCGCGGCGCCACGGCCGCAGGCAGATGAACCGCGCCGGGTGGGACGGGGGCGAGCCTCTCCCCCCGCCTTGCGGGCAGCGCGGGCGTCGCTCGGGTCCGCTCAGGCCGCGAACTCAGGCGACGAACGTTGGCTTGACCCCGATGGCGCGGGCGAGGCGGGTAAAGCGGCGTTCGACGGCCTCGCTGAGGAAAGCCGCGCCGTCGCTCGGTACATCAAGCGTCAGCGTCCTCTCGGTTAGCCGCAACCGTGTCTGAGACAGAAGGCCGGGGGCGCCCCCGGACAGAGTATGGGCGAGACGCAGGCCGAGCCCGGTCATACGTGCCCGGGCGAGGCGCCGCTCGTCGAGAAGCGTGCGCACCGGCGCGGCCATGTGATCGTCTTCGTTGCCGCCATAGCGGATCAAGGTCGCCAGCGCCGTTTCCGCGCGATCGGAATGGGAGAGACCGGGGTATGGGATTCGCAGCACCCGATGATAGGCGTGTAGCGCCCGATAGTCTGGATGCTCGCTCCAGCCGATGTCGCTGAGCAGGCAGGTCGCCAGACGCAGCCGGCGTTCACCCGGGGTCTCCTGCAAGAACAGCGGGCTGAGCCAGTCGAGCATCTCCGCGCCGCTGATCGAAAACCGGCTCGTTCTCTCCGCTGCCATCTCGCAGGCGCTGATCAACGGGTCCTGGCGACGCATCGCCGTTGGCAGCAGTTCCAGCATCTGGCCCTCGCGCATGCCATAGGCCGAGAACACCACTTCTTTCGGCTTGGCCGCGTGCAACAGCGCGGACAGCGCCGCCGCCGCGAACGGCAGTGTCTGCTGGCGCGCCGCCGCCACGCCGGGCAGTCGCTCGAGCGTGTTCAAGCTGAGGCTTGCGATCAGTTCGGCCAGTTTGCGCGCCTGGAAAAAACCGATGGTATAATTGTCGACGACATGCAGGGGATGATGCGTCTGGTCGATGAAGACACGGGCCAACGCCCGCCACGAACCGCCGACGCAAAAGATCGTGCGCCCGCCGATGTCTTTGAGCCATGGCACGTCGGCGAGCCTCTCGTCGAGGATGGCCCGCGCCTTTGCCCGGTCACCGCCCGATTCCTCGCCGACGCGCAAGTGACCGCCGGGCAAGGTGGCGAAGCGCCCGACCTCGCCCTTTTCGAGACTGACCAGATCAAGGCTGCCGCCGCCAAGATCGCCCAGCATGCCGTCGGCGTTGGGTGTGCCGTTGAGCAGACCGACCGCGGCAAGACGCGCCTCTTCGGCGCCGGACAGAACGTGGACCGGAAACCCGCAGGTTTCCTCGATGCGGGCGACAAAGGCCGGACCGTCAACAGCGTCGCGAACGGCGGCCGTCGCCACCAGTTCCAGCCGCTCGATTCCCATCGCCCGGGCGAGGCGCACGAAGCGCAGCAGGCTGCGCCGGGCTTCGTCGATGCCTTTGGGGTTGAGCCGCCCGGTCTGCCCGAGACCGGCGCCGAGCGCGCACTGCGCTTTTTCGTTGAAGATCGGAATCGGCAGCCGTGTCGGGACGTCGTAGACGACGAGACGCACGGTATTGGAGCCAATGTCGACGACGCCGACACGGCCGGGGACCGGACGGTCGTCATCACCGCGTCCGTACGGCTTGCCCTCGCCGCACGCGTCCAACACCCGCGCAGGCCCCTCCGGGTCACGTGTATGAGGATCGCTGTCCGCTCCCGCCATGTCGCTCCCAATGCTCGTTCAGAGTCTTTCAAACCTAGGCTTTGTGCCTATCACGCCAGTAAAGCGCGAACACCCTGGTGGAGACAACAGGGGTAGGAACGTTTAGCATACGTGCCAACGACAGGGATCAGAAAATGTTTAGGACAGCGGAACTCGGGCGTTGCGTGCCCAAGGACGAATATCATACCGCCGTACCGCAACTGCGCGCTGGCCTGCTCGAGGTTCAGCAGCAACTCAGGACGGCGCCATTTCCGGTGATCATCGTCTTCGGCGGTGTCGACAAGGGCGGTAAGATCGAGACGATCAATCTTCTGAACGAATGGCTCGATCCGCGCTGGTTGATCACGCGCGCCTACGGTCCGCCCTCGGACGAAATGGCCGAACGTCCAGAATACTGGCGGTACTGGCGCGATTTGCCACGCAAGGGGCGGATCGGGCTGTTTTTGCGCTGCTGGTACTCGCGCCCCATCCTCGACCGGGTCTACGGCCAGACGAGCGAGGCCGAATTCGACGCGGCGCTTGATCGCATCATCGCCTTCGAGCGCTGCCTGACGGACGACAACGCGCTGATTCTAAAATACTGGATGCATCTCGGCAAACAGGCGCAAAAGGATCGGCTGACCAAGCTCGAGGCCAATCCACTGACACGGTGGCGGGTAAACAAGAGCGACTGGGATCATTGGCATCTCTACGAGAAGTTCATCGCCGCCGCAGAGCGCACCATCCGGCGCACATCGACTGGCCGGGCGTCGTGGCAGATCGTCGAGGGCGCCGACAAGCGATACCGCAGCCTGACTGTCGGCAAGTCCATCCTCGATGCGATCCACCACCACCTCGAGGAGATCGAACTGCACGCAAGGGTCGCCGACGAACTCCGGGCGCGCGTTCGCGCCGAGCCCGAGGGCATACCTCCCGAAGAGCCCGATATGGTGGAGACGGCGACGAAGACCATCCAACTGCCGCGGGTCAGCGTTCTCAGCCGGCTCGATGTCACCCAGGCGATGGACAAGAAGCCCTACGAGAAGCGTCTCGAGGAATTTCAGGGCAAGTTGAACCATAACTGCCGCCGGGCGAAGGAACTCGGCATTTCGTCACTTCTGGTCTTCGAGGGCTGGGACGCCGCCGGCAAGGGCGGCGCGGTGCGACGGATTGTCGCGGCGCTCGACGCCCGCGACTACGAAGTCATCCCCATCGCCGCGCCCACCGACGAGGAACGGGCGCAACACTACCTCTGGCGCTTTTGGCGGCACCTGTCCCGCGCTGGCCGGATGACGATTTTTGATCGCAGCTGGTACGGCCGCGTCCTTGTCGAGCGTGTCGAGGGCTTCGCTACGGACAACGAATGGAAGCGCGCCTACGCTGAGATCAACGAGTTCGAGGACCAGCTCATCTGCCATGGCATCGTACTGTGCAAGTTCTGGTTCCACATCACCAAGGACGAGCAGCTCGCCCGCTTCCAGGCCCGGGAGGGAACCGCCTACAAGCGCTGGAAGCTGACGGACGAAGACTGGCGGAACCGGGAGAAGTGGGACATGTACGAAGCCGCCGTTGACGACATGATCGAGCATACGTCGACGACATCGGCACCGTGGACCCTCGTCGAAGCGAACGATAAGCGCTTTTCCCGCATCAAGGTCTTAAGCACCGTCGTCGAGCGCCTCGGCGCGGGAATCGCGCGCAGCGAGACGGCGGGCCCGCCGCCGACGCAGTGAAACCAACTGGAGAAGTCAGGATGAGCGATACGCCGAGCAAGCCGGATCCGTCGATCATCGACGACGAAGGATTGCACGAGTTTGTCGTCGTTGCGACCGAGAGCAGCGAGACGAACGACGAGGCGACGATCGAACTGCCGTCACTGGATAACTCGCGGATCGCGTTCGATGTGGCGTTCGATGTGGCGTCCGATTCGACGGCGGAGAAATCGCCCGCCGTCAACTTGCGGGCCTACGAGCTTTATCTCAATCGCGAGCTGACATGGCTTCAGTTCAACTTTCGCGTGCTGAATGAGGCCCGCGACAAGCGCACCCCACTGCTCGAGCGCGTCAAGTTTCTGGCGATCGCCGCCGGCAACATGGACGAGTTCTTCATGAAGCGTGTCGGCGGCTTGAAACAACAGATCGGCGCAGGCGTCCACAGGCTCAGTGTCGATGGGCGGACGCCGGGTCAGCAACTCGACGAGTGCCGCATCGTCATGGCGGAGTTCCGGCGCCAGCAGCGCGAGGTTTATCTCGATCTGCTTGTCGATCTGGAGCACGCCAACATCCGCATCATTCCGTTCTCGGCCCTTGAGTCCGCGCAGCAGGACAGCATTCGCGCCCACTATCAGGACAACATCTTTCCGCTGATCACTCCGCTGGCGATGGACCCGGCGCATCCCTTTCCGTTCATCTCCAATCTTTCCCTCAACCTGCTCGTCACCTTGCGCTTTCCCAAGGAGCGCCAGACGACGATGGCGCGCGTCAAGGTCCCCGTCGGCGGGGGCGTGCCGCGGTTCTTGAAGGTGGGCAACGAGAACCATTTCGTCCTGCTCGAGGACGTGATGGGAAATTGCCTCGAAGACCTCTTCCCCGGCATGGAAATCGCCTCTGTCGAGTTCTTCCGGGTGACGCGCAACTCGAACACGGAACGCGGCGAGGAGCAGGCGGACGATCTGGTGCAGATGATCGAAGCGGAACTGCGTGACCGCAAGTTCGCGCCCATCGTCCGCCTCGAGGTTGAATCCGGAATCAGCACCAATCACCGTGGGATGCTGGCGGCGGAACTCGGCCTCGACGAGGACCTCGATGTTTACGAGACGGACGTCATGATCGGCATGCGCGACCTGTGGGATCTCGTGCGCCTCGACATTCCGCAGCTTCACGATGCCAGCCATCAGCCGATCGATAACGTCAAGCTCCAGGATAACGACAGCATATTCCATATCATTCGCGAGAATGGCCCGATCCTGCTGCACCACCCTTACGAATCATTCGCAACCTCGGTGGTTCGCTTCGTCCGTGAAGCCGCCGAGGACCCCAAGGTGCTGGCGATCAAGATGACGCTCTATCGCACCTCGAAATCGACGATGATCATCGATTACCTGATTGACGCGGCCGAGAACGGCAAACAGGTGGCGGTAAACGTGGAGCTGAAAGCGCGCTTTGACGAGGCGGCCAACCTGCGCTGGGCGAGCCGCCTGGAAGAAGCGGGCATCCATGTGACGTACGGCGTGCTCGGCCTGAAGACACATGCAAAGGCGATCCTCGTCATCCGCCGCGATTACAACGGGCTGCGTCGCTACGTGCACATCGGCACCGGCAATTACCACGCGGGCACGGCGCGCCTTTATTGCGACCTCGGCCTTCTGACCTGCGACAAGGATATCGGCGTCGATCTCAGTGAATTGTTTAATTATCTGACGACCGGCTGCCGCCCGGCGCACAGTTACCGAAAGATACTCGCCGCGCCACACTTAATGAAGAAAGGGCTACTGGCGAAGATTGATCGCGAAATCGCCGGTCATTCACTGGACTCGCCTGGCCTGATCCGCTTCAAGGCGAATGCGCTCGAGGACATCGACATTGTCGAATCCCTCTACCGCGCCTCGCAAGCCGGCGTCAAGGTTGAACTGATCATTCGCGATACCTGCCGGCTTCGCCCCGGCCTCGCAGGAATTTCTGATACGATCACGGTGGTCAGTGTTGTCGGCCGCTTCCTCGAACACGCGCGCATCTACTACTTCCGCAACGGCGGCGATGAGGAATACTTCATCGGCTCCGCCGACACCATGTCGCGCAACCTCGAGAGCCGGGTGGAAATTCTCGTTCCGATCGAAAATCACAGCTTGCGCAAGGAATTGCATGCGTTGTTTGAAACCCAGATGAGCGATCAGCGAAGCGTTTGGGATATGCAGCCGGACGGCACCTACGTGCAGCGCCGCCCATCACGCGGCTCGCGCGGCCGGCCTTGTCAGGAAATTCTCGTCGAGGCATCGCGATTGCGGGCCGAGCGGGCGCGTCGCCTGCGCAAGGTCAAGCCGCGCGCCTTCGCCCGGCGAGGGCCAAAGTGACGGCGTACGCGAAGCCGAAGGCGGGGATGACGAAAACGCTGTTCCTGCTGCGGCATGCCAAGTCGAGCTGGAAGGAGACGGGCCTCGAAGACTTCGATCGTTCGCTCAATCGTCGAGGCCGCGCCGCGGCGACGGCCATCGGACAGTACCTCGCCGAAGCGAACATCGCGCCGGCGCAAATTCTCTGTTCGTCGGCCAAAAGAACGCGCGAGACGCTCGAGCGTGTCCAAGGCGCGCTCACTACCGCTGTTCCTACCCGTTTCGAACGCGGAATCTATCTAGCGGAGGCGCCGGCGCTGCTGCGGCGGATTAAACGGCTGAGCGACAGCCTCGCCTCGGTGATGATCGTCGGCCACAATCCGGGTCTGGAAATTCTTGCCGAGATGCTGATCAATGACGGAGACGAATCTTTGCGCCAGGCGCTGGCGGCGAAATTTCCGACCGGCAGCCTGTGCATCATCAAGGCGGATGTCGTTCACTGGGCCGAGTTTAAAGCGAGGTGCGGCCAGCTCGTAGCGTTTGTCTGTCCGCGTCAACTGATCGGAGAATGACCGTCTTCGGCCTTGCTTCCCATCGGCAAGTCCGCTGCAGGCCGTCAGTCGAGCGAACCACGCCACGGTGACAGACGGCGCGACCGCGTCTCACCGCTTCCCATGGATCGCGCCGGTCAGGTTTCGCACGACGCGGCGTTGAGCTTTGCCCGGGAAACGCCGATTGTTCGCGCCGTTATCTCAGCTAAACCGGCTGGCCGGTCGTCCCGCGCGACGCGTACCATCGGGCGACGCAGTTTCGGGCAAAGGAAATCGCGCTTGGCTTTGATCGATACCTGGACCAATCCGGACCGTCTTCTGAAGACCTTCGAAAGCGCGCGCGCCTGGCTGCTGGCGAACGTGCTGGCGCCGCAAACGCTGGCCCAGATCGCGGCCGCGGCGGGAGCGTTCCTGCTGGCCTGGATCATTGCACCCCGCCTGCGCGCGATGATCGATCGGCGCCTGATCCCCCACCTGACCAACCTGCGGGCCCGGCAGGTGGCGTACGGCGTTCTGGCGCTGACGTTGCCGATCCTGTGGCTACTCGGCGAATGGCTGATAATGGTGGCAGCCGCCCGGGCGGGCTGGCCCCACCCGCTGGTCAAGGTGATCACCAGCCTGGTCGCCGCATGGATCGTCATCCGCATTACCGCGAACCTGGTTCGCGATCCCTTTTGGTCCAGAGCGATCGCCGTTGTCGCCTGGACCCTCGCCGCACTGAACATCCTCGGCCTTCTCGACGATGCCATGGCCGTTCTCGACGGTGTCGCGTTCGATGTCGGCAAAGTGCACATATCGGCCTTGGCGGTGATCAAGGCGGGATTGCTGCTGGCATTTCTTCTCTGGGGGGCGAACCGCCTCTCGGTGCTCGTCGATCGCCGGCTTGCGGCCTTCCCTCGATTGACGCCGTCGGTCCTGCTGTTGTTCGGCAAGCTTTTCAAGCTCAGCCTCTTCGCCATCGCCGTGCTGGTGGCACTCGGTAGTGTCGGCATCGATATCACCGCGCTCGCGGTCTTTACCGGCGCGATCGGTGTCGGCATCGGCTTCGGCCTTCAATCGATCGTCAGCAACTTCGTCGCCGGCATCATCCTTCTCGTCGAACGTAGCCTGAAGATCGGCGATTTTGTCGAAGTATCCTCGGGCGCGCGCGGAGTGGTGCGCGAGATCAACATCCGCAATACAGTCATCACCACCAACGATAACATCGACATCATCGTGCCGAACTCGGAGTTCGTGAACGGAACCGTCACCAACTGGACATTCGGCGACGCGTATCGCCGCATCCGCGTGCCGTTCGGCGTCGCCTACGCCTCCGATAAGGAAATCGTGCGCAAGGCGGGACTGGAAGCCGCTGCGGCCGTCGATTTCACGCTGACCGACCAGCCGAGGCGCGCGCCGCAGGTCTGGCTGGTGAACTTCGGCGATTCGAGTTTGAATTTCGAGCTTGTCGTGTGGATCAATCCCGACGCGGTGAAGCGGCCCGCCGCCGTCAATGCCGCCTACTGCTGGGCGCTGCACACGGCACTCGAGAAATACGGCATCGAGATCCCCTTCCCCCAGCGCGACCTGCATATCCGCTCGACGATTCCTTTGGACGTAAAACCCCAAGCGCCAGCCGCCGAGGCGGATCAGGGCGGCTGACGCCGCCCCGTCGCCAACATCGCTTCGCCCGCCTTGTTGGGCCTTCGCGGCGGGACCGTCATCGCGCCGCGGCGGGCATAAACCGCGCCAGCGCGTCCTGTGCCGCGCCGCGCAGGGCCGGCGCCGCCGTGGGTGCCTGCGCCACAGCCTGGTAAGCGGCGAGGGCGTCTTGGGTCATCCCGGCATCCTCGGCCAGCATCGCCACGATGAACCGCGTCGCCAATGATGCGGGCTGCCCCGCCTCGGCATCGGACAGCCACATAAAGGTGGCGACGACATCCGCCGCCGGCGCAGCCGAAAGCCAGCGCGCCACCAACGGTGAGCGCTCGCTGCCCCGTCGCCACGGCGCGTTGTGCTCGAAGTACCGGGAGAGGATGGCCTGCTGGCCCACCGTCAGATCGCGCTTTTCCACCCGCATCTCGTTCAGCGCGCGCACAAGCTCACGGTCCGCCGCGTTGTCGGTCGAATCGGTCAGCGCGGCGAGCTGGAGCGTGGCAACGAACGCGTCTTCGCGTCCTTCGCGCCGTGCCGCGTCAAAGTGCGCGCGTGCGTGCGCCTGCCGCTCGTCGTCCCCCTCGCCCGCTTCAGGGTTAAAGCGGCTGAGAATCCAAAAGCCCCACATGGCGTGCGCATAAGGGTTGCCCGGGTCCTTCTCGAGCGCGCGCGCGAACAAGGCGTCGACCTCAAGGCCGGCACGCCCGTCGCGCTGGCGCAGATAATTAGCCCAACCCATGTGCGCCAGGGCGTCGGCGGCCCGCCGGGGATCTTGCGCGTTGACCACACCCCGCGCCAATGCCGGCAGCAATCGCTCGACGATGTCCGAGAAGCGGTCCTCGCCGCCGACGCGGATGTCGCGCAGCCATTGCATGGCGAGGGCGATTTGTTCGTCGCGCGCCTGCGGCGAGCCGGGATTGAGCGTCAGCGCATCGCCAAGGAGCTGCCACGCCCCGGCATAATCGCCGGTGCTTCGCTGCAGTTCGGACGCGCGCACCAACTCGTCGATCGCCGCCGCACGATCGCGCCAGTCCGAGTAGAGTCCATCGAGCTGCTTGAGGGTGAAAATAAACGAAATCAGCGCTGTGGTTCCACCGATCCACTTGAGCGCAGTACCGACAAGTTTCCAGCGATTGCGGACTTGCGACGATCCGCAGTGCGGGCAAACGCTGGCACCCGGACGGATCGGCTCGCAACACGACGAGCATTCCTTTTGCGCCGGCCCGTCGATCGCGTCCGCCATGTTGCAAGGTCTCTTTCCACCCCGTCAGCGCGTCGCGTTCGTCGGACGACGGCTGTACACCGTTCGGGGAAAAACTCGCATCAACCGTCGATTCACGCAAGAGCGGCGCCTGAGCTTCGCGCTATTCGAGACCGAGTAACATTAACGCCAAACGCATTCGACGAAGGTCGAGCCACCAAAGTCTCCCTGTTTCTCTTCGAATACTCGGAGCATCTTTTCCGGGTTCGCGATCTACGCGTAATTCGGGGGCGGGTGGGCCAAAGAGCCGAAAAGCCGGTGCTCGCAAAACAATGCACCCGAAGGCGGTCCCAAGAGAGGCTTAGGCAACAAACATCGTTTGAGGAGGAGACGTGCCATGCAAGTCGAGAAACTATGGCAATTTCCGATTAAGGAATTCCATCGCATTCCGCGCGGCCTGCTTGGCCCCGGTGCTTATGAGTTGGTTGGCGTCGAGGCGAAGAAACTGGGCTTCAAGCGATCGCTGTTATCGACCAGCGGTCTTCGTGGCACGGGAATCATCGACGACATCGTCGGCAAGGTGAAGTATCAGGGCATCGACGTCGTCGTCTATGACAAGATCGAGTCAAACCCCAAAGACTACAACTGCATGGAGATCGCCGATCTCTACATGAAGGAGAAGTGCGACAGCTTTATCTCGGTCGGCGGCGGCAGCACCACGGACGCGACCAAGGGCGCCCGGCTGGTCATTGCTCACGACGGGCGCAACATCAACGAATTCGATGGGTTTAACAAGTCCGAGAACCCCGACAACCCGCCGCACATTGCCGTCAACACCACCGCCGGCACCGGCTCGGAGACAAGCTGGGCCTTCGTCATCACCGACACGACGTCGGAAAAGGCCCCCTACAAGTGGCTGGGCTTCGATGATAACTGCCCGGTGACTCTGAGCATCAACGACCCGGTGCTGTTTTTCTCCTTGCCGCAGGACCTGACCGCCTACTGCGGTTTCGACGTGCTGGCGCACGCGTCCGAGCCCTACGTTTCGCGCCTCGATTTTCTGCCGAGCCTCGGCAGCGCGTTGAAGGCGATCGAGCTGATCTCGCAGAACCTGCGCCGCGCGGTGTTCGAGCCCAGCAACTACGACGCGCGCTACAATATGATGTACGCCTCCTACATCTCGGCGCAGGCGTTCAACAGCGGTGGTCTCGGCATCATCCACTCGATCTCCCATGCCATCAGCGCGTTCTACGACAGCCACCACGGCCTGAACAACGCCATCGGCCTGCCGCGCGTATGGGAGTTCAACATGCCCACCTGCTACAAGCGGTTCCGCGATATCGCCCGGGCGATGGGCGAGAACGTCGACGGGCTGAGCGACGTCGCCGCCGCCGACCGCGCGCTCGAGGCGGCGGTCAAGCTCAGCAAGGACGTCGGCATCCCCGAGAACTTTTCCAGCATCGGCACCTACACCAAGTCGCAGATGGGCAAGGGCAAGTATGCCCAGTGGATGAACGGCGGCATCAACGGTGACGATCACAACGTCGATCGCATCACCAAGCACGTGCAGGGCGACGGCTCGACTCCGGGCAACGCCCGCGAGGTGACCTACGCCGCTGTCGCGCCGGTGGTCAAGCACTCCCTGGTCGGGTCCTATTACTGAGCCGGCTCGCGCCGTTTCCTTTAACGAAAACCGGATTCATCTCTAATTCGGGAGATGAATCCGGACCGCGAGAGCTGGCATGTTCGAAACGATTGGACAAACAATCGAGCAGTTGGCGGCGCAGAACTACATCTGCGACCGCAAGCTCGCCACCGTCGCCTTCCTCGCCTGGAAGATGTGCAAGCCGATCCTCATCGAGGGGCCGGCCGGTGTCGGGAAGACGGAACTGGCCAAGGTCATCGCCCGGGCGTCGGGCCGCGATCTGATCCGCCTGCAGTGTTACGGCGGGCTCGACGAGGCGCATGCCCTTTACGAGTGGGAATACAGCAAGCAACTCCTCTATACCCAGATCCTGCGGGACAAGATCAGCACCTTCTTCGCCAACGTCGACGATCTGCACGAGGCGGTGGAGCAGTTGCGACGGCATGAGAACGTCTTCTTCTCCGAGCACTTCATCGTTCGTCGTCCGATCCTGCAGGCGATCAGTGCCGAGGAGCCGGTGGTGCTGCTGATCGACGAGATCGATCGCGCTGAAGAACAGTTCGAAGCGTTCCTGCTCGAGTTCCTCAGCGATTTCCAGGTTACCGTGCCGGAAATCGGCACGGTAACGGCGAAGACGCCGCCTTACGTGGTGATTACCAGCAACAATACCCGCGACCTCAGTGATGCGCTGAAGCGCCGCTGCCTGCATCTGTTCATCGGCTATCCCGACGAGCAACGGGAGCTGGAAATCATCCGCCTGAAGGTTCCCGGAATTAGCGCCACGTTGGCGACGCAGGCGGTCGACGTCATTCGCCGCATGCGCAGCCTTGATTTGCGCAAGGCCCCCAGCATCAGCGAAACACTGGATTGGGCTCAGGCGCTCGTTCTGCTCAATGTCGAATCGCTCGACCGCCGGGTCCTCGAGGAAACACTGCAGCTGTTGATCAAGTACGAGCGCGATACCCGCCAGGTCAGCGAGCGCCTCTCCTGGCTGCTGGAGGGCGAAGAGTGGACACCGTCCGCCTCGGAATCGGGCTCGGCGCTCGGAGATCGCGGGCGTCCCGTCCCCATCGGCCCGCGGCCGCCGCTCAAGCAGGCCGAGCCCGATATTCACGACATGGAAGCCCGACGGCGCGAGCACGCGGCCCGCTACTTTGGGCGTGACCGGCTTCGTCCGGAGTCATCCGGCGGGGAGTCGTGATGGACGCGGCGATCAATCGCTTCATCTTTCTGCTCAAGCGCAGTGGCGTCGGCATTTCACCGGCGGAATCGATGGATGCCGTTCGCGCGCTGATGCACGTCTCCCTCGCCGAGCGCGAACTCGTGCGCTGCGCCTTGCGCGCCACCTTGATCAAGGATCACCGGGACGAGGCGGTGTTCGACGAACAGTTCGAGCTGTTCTTCGGCCTTCCCGCTCCGTCGTCGCCACCCGCCGATGCGCCCGAAATTCCCTTCGAGGCGCAGCCGCTCGCGGCGGAAAAGCTCGTTCTCGATCCGGAGGACGAGGACATACCGGTCGGCAACGGCGAAACCACGCCGCAAGAGCGCATGAAGATCCAGCCGGGCAGCCTCGCCGAGCTCGGTCAGAATTTGATCTTAAAACGGGCGCAATCTCTGCTCGATCCAGTGATGCAGCGGGCGACCCACCAGATCAACGCCCGGCGCGCCGGCTCTTCTTCCCGACCGGGCGATCTGAACTTCTCCGACATTCGCGATACGCTCGACGCTGATCTCATCGCCGGCGCGGTCGAGCGGTTGCTTGCGGATCTGAAGGATCTCGACCTCGACGAGGCGCTGCTCGACGCCCTGGCGCAGCAGGCACCCGCGATCGTCGAGGCGCTGCCGGAAACGCTGAAGCGATTTCTTGAAGCCGAACTCGCGCGCAAGGCCGACCGGGAGCGCGTGGCCGAGCCGCGGCGCCGCCGCGCCGTAGAACATGGCTTCACCGAGGCCGAACGCTCGGAGATGGCGGAGATGGTCCGCCGTCTCGGCCGTCGCATGCGCGGCGCGCGCTCCTATCGCCGCGTGCTCACGCGCAAGGGGCGCATTCACGTCGCTCGAACCTTGCGCAACAGCATGGTCTACGATGGCATCCCGTTCCATCCGGTAACGACGAGCCTGCGCCGGGAGAAGCCACGCATCGTCGTGATCTGCGATGTCAGCCTTTCGGTGCGCAACGCCGCGCGATTTACCCTGCATCTCGTCTACAGCATGCAGGCCCTGTTCGATCAGGTGCGCAGTTTCGTCTTCGTCAGCGATCTCGCCGAGGCCAGCCAGTTCTTCGAGCGGTCAACCATCGAAGAGGCCATCGCCGCGATCTTCGACGGCGAACTCATCGACTGCGATGCCAACAGCAACTACGGCCGCGCGCTTGAGATCTTCTATGAACGCCACCTTTCGGTGGTGACCGGCGAGACGACGGTGATCATTCTCGGTGACGGACGTGGCAATCGTAATCCGCCGAACGTCTGGGTATTGGAGGAAATCCGCCGCCGGTGCCGGCAACTCGTCTGGCTGTCTCCCGAACCCCGGGGAAGCTGGGGCCTCGGCAGCTCGGACATGCCGCTCTACGAGCCGATCTGCCATCGCGCCGAAGTGGTGCGCAATCTCGATCAACTGGGCCAGGTCGCGGACGAATTGGTCCGCGGTTATACCGCCGGTCCTCACGGCCATTAGAAAAGGTGCGTGCACGAACGATGAGCCATTTGACGTTCTCCCGGCTGCGACACTCCGTCCTCGTCAAGGGACTCTCGGAGCGCGCGCAACTCCTGGCGTCGAGCCGGCATTTCTCCATTTTCGCGATGATCGACGTGGAAGCTTCGGGCCAATGCGCAGCCGATGCGGCGGGCGACGACATCATCGTCGTGCACGACTTCACCCGTGACCAGATCGACAACAACATCGGCTCTTACGTTGCCAATGAGCTCCTGCCCCTGATCGCCGCCTTGCGGCGCGCCAATGGCTGCGACGAGTACGGTTTCGGCGAGCATGAGACCTTCGAGCGTTACGTCGGCGAGATCGTGCGCTCGATCGACGGCAGCGAGCGACGCGCGTGGCATCTTTACTACGACAATACTCTCGCAGCGCTTCGCGCCCCCGCACTCGCGAACGGTGGCAACGAAACACCAGACTTCATCGGCGATTTTTCCGCGATCTATCGCCGCGCCGCCGAACTTGCCGCCGAGGTTGGGCCGACGACGCTGCTCGACGCCGCGACCTGCTTCGGATTTCTGCCTCTGCTGCTCGCGAGCAATGGCGCGCAAGCCGGCAACCACGACCGGCCGCCGCGCAGAATCACCGCCTGCGATCTCAATCCTGCCCTGGTTGCTCTCGCCGACGACTATGCGCGCGCACGGGCGATGGCCGATGTCAGCTTTTTGCGCGTCGATGTTCTCGCCGACGACATCGAAGGCGAGTTCGCGCCGCTGGCTCCGGCGTTCGAGGTCGTCACCGCCGTTCATCTGCTCGAACACCTCGATGCCGAACAGACGCCACGAGCGATCGACAATCTCTGGCAGCTCACCCGGCGGCGCCTGATCATAGCCGTGCCGCTTGAAGCAGCGCCCGATGCGCGGTTCGGCCACCGGCAGGTATTCGACGAAGAGCGGCTTTCCGCCCTCGGCGAGCGGACCGGCGGCAGTTGCCGGTTTTTCGAGGATCACGGTGGCTGGCTCGTTGTCGACCGTTCCGGTCACCAGAACTAACGACAAAAAGGGAGGCTACGCATGAGCTACGAGACGTTCCGCAAAGGTCTTGAGGCGCCGATCTGCCTGACCTGGGAAATCACCTATGGCTGCAACCTCGCCTGTGTCCACTGCCTGTCGTCATCGGGAAAGCGCCGGCGCGACGAACTGACCACCGCCGAAGCCAAACGGCTGATCGACGAATGGGCGGAGATGAAGGTCTTCTACATCAACGTCGGCGGCGGAGAACCGATGAGCCGGCGCGATTTCTACGAGCTCATGGACTACGCCCTGATGCGCAATATCGGGGTGAAGTTCAGCACCAACGGCACGCTCATCGACGAGCACGCCGCCGCCTGGATCGCCTCTCGCGACTATCTCGACGTGCAGATCAGCCTCGACGGCGCGCGGCCGCAGACGAACGATCCGGTTCGCGGCGCGGGATCGTACGAGAAGGCCCTCCGCGCGATGGAACGACTCCACCGGCATCAATTCCGTTTCAAGATCAACGCGACCGTGACCCGTCACAACCTCGACGAGATCGATGATCTCTACGCGCTGGCGGAGCGGTTTGAGGCCGAGCTGCGGCTCACCCGCCTGCGCCCGAGCGGGCGCGGCGTCAACGTCTGGGACGAACTCAAGCCGACCCACGCGCAGAACCGCGTTCTCTACGACTGGTTGCTGCGGCATCGCGACGTGCTGACCGGCGATTCCTTCTTTCACCTGTCGGCCTATGGCGAGCCGATGGACGGACTCAACATGTGCGGCGCCGGGCGCATCGTCTGCTGCGTCGATCCGGTGGGCGAGGTTTACGCCTGCCCGTTCATGCTGGCACCGGAGTTTTCCGGCGGAAACGTCCGCGGGAACGGCGGCTTTACCCAGGTTTGGCGTTCGTCGCCGCTGTTCGCGCACCTGCGTGAATGGCAGGTCGGCGGAAGCTGCCAGACGTGCAACGCCTATTCCGCCTGCCACGGCGGTTGCATGGCGGTCAAGCACTTCACTGGCCGATCGGTCGACGCCCCCGATCCCGACTGCGTTTTCAACAACGGCGATACGACGTCGGAGTTGGTGGCGGTCGAGTGAACGGACGCCAGCGCCGAGAAGGCGCAGGCATAGCGGACGGCATGGGAGGCGGCGGGAAAAAGGCGAGGGCGCGATGATCAAGCTGCGAGAGAACGAAGCGGCGAGCCTGTTCACGCCGCTGATCCTGGGACGGCGAACGGCCCCGAGCCGGATTGTCTTTGGTACGCATCAGACGAACTTCGCGACGCACAACCGGTTTGAAAAGCGCCATGCCACCTATTACGCCGCGCGCGCCGCTGGCGGTACCGGTGTGATCGTGCTCGAAGGCAGTGTCGTCCATCCCTCCGACCGACCCTACGAGTACGCGATCTTCGGCTATGACAAAGAGGTCGTCGATGGCTACCGCCTGGTCGCCGAGGCGATCCACCGGCATGGGGCGCTTGCCCTCGCCCATCTCACCCACAGTGGCATGCAGGGCAGCAGCCATGTCAGCCAGCTGCCGCTATGGGCGCCGTCTCCGGTCCCGGAGGTCAACAGCCGCGAACTGCCGAAGGAAATGGAGGTCGAGGACATTGCCGCGGTGATCGAAGGCTTCGTTGCCGCGGCCCGGTACGCGATTGATGGCGGGCTTGACGGCGTCGAGATCAATGCCGGGCAGGACAGCCTCCTGCGCCAGTTCATCTCGCCGCTTACCAACCATCGCAGCGACGGGCACGGTGGAAGCCTGGAGAACCGGCTGCGCCTGGTGCGCGCCGTCATCCGCGCCGTGCGCGAGGAGATGGGGCCCGAACCGGTGCTTGGCTTGCGGCTCGTCGGCGACGAATACGCGCCTTGGGCGGGGATCAAGCCGGAGGACGCGTCCGAGATCGCAGCGCTGCTTGCCGCCAGCGAGGGACGGGTGGATTTCATCAGCGTGACCAGCGGCAGCATCTATTCCGCGCACTTGACACGGCCGGGGCTATATATGCCGCCCGCCTTCGCCGCGCACCTTGCCGCCGGCATCAAGGCGGCGGTCGCGGTGCCGGTGATCGCGCAAGGCAGCATCGCCGATGCGCAGACAGCGATGTCCCTTATCGAGCACGAAACCGCCGACGCGGTCGAGATGACCCGCGCGCTGATCGCTGATCCCGACCTTGCGGTGAAGGTGCGTGAGGGCCGCAGTGAAGCGGTGCGGCCATGCCTGCTGTCCAACCAGGACAATATCGTCGGCATGGTACAGAACCCCCGGCTGAGCTGCGTCAACAATCCCGCCGCCGGGTACGAGGGAACACCGGAGTTCGCGCCGTTGACCCGGGCGCCGATGCATTACCGCGTGATGGTCGTCGGCGCCGGGCCGGCGGGCCTGGAAGCGGCGCGGGTCGCCGCCCTTCGCGGTCACGCGGTCACCGTTTGGGAAAAAAGCGAACAGGCAGGCGGGGCCGTGCGCCTCGCGGCGATGGCGCCCGGGCGAGATCGGCTCGGTCTCGCCGTCGACTGGCTGGAAGACCAGGTGCGCAAGCTGCAGGTGATCATCCGCACCGGTATCGCCGTTACGCCTGAACGCGTGCGCGAGGAAGACCCCGACGCGGTCATCGTTACCACCGGCGGACGAGCCGCGCCGTTCTCGCCGGGAAGCGACGGAGCCACGGTGGTCGGCCCGCGCCAGGTGCTGGCCGGCAACGTGGCCGTGGAGGCGGGCAAGGCGGTGGTCCTCGATTCCGTCGGCGATACAATCGGCATGGGAGTCGCCGAATGGCTCGCCGAACATGGCTGGCGGGTCGAGGTGGTGACAAGCGATATGTTCGTCGGCCAGAAGCTCACGGCGTCGATGGAACTCACGCCGTGGAACCAGCGGGCCTGCGCCAAGGGAATCGCCTTTCGCCCGCAGGTCGACGTCCAGCGCATCGTCGGGCGGACAGTGATCGGCGCCGATCGATTTGACCGACAAACGATGACGATTGATGACGTCGACCTTGTCGTCGCCGTCGCCCCCGAAGTCCCCGACGAAGATCTTTACTACGCGCTGAAGGATGAAGGGAGACGGGTGTTCCGCGCCGGAGACTGCGTCGCACCGCGCTATCTGAGCCAGGCGATCCTCGAAGGCTACCGTGCCGGGAGGGAGGTGTAGATGAGTACTCCGTCCCGGTTCCTCTTCACCCCGCTGAAGATCGGCAGCGTCACCGTCCAGAACCGCATCGTCTTCTCGGCGCACCTGACCAACTATGCCGAAGACTTCATGCCGACCGATCGCCATGCCTACTATTACCGCGAGCGCGCGCGCGGCGGGACCGGACTGATCATCACCGAAGAGCACTCGACGCACCCGACCGATCATCCATACGAGAAGCTTATCCACGCGTTCAATCCGAAGGTCATTCCCGGCTACCGGCGAATCACCGAGATGGTCCACGCCGAGGGCGTGCCGATTCTGGCGCAGATCAACCACAACGGCGGTCAAAGCAGCGGGATGTTCACCCGCCTGCCCGCCTGGGCGCCATCGGCCTTGGCCGATCCGTTGTTTCGCGAGGTGCCGAAGGCGGTTGAAAAAGAGGAAATCCAGCAGATCATCGACGGTTACGCCACCGTCGCCGCATACACCCGCAAGGGCGGCTTCGACGGGGTCGAGTTGCAGTGCTCGCATTCCTCGATCGTTCGCCAGTTCCTGTCGCGCAACACCAACCGGCGATCCGACGAATATGGTGGCGGTCTGGAAAACCGGGCGCGGCTCCTGCGGGAAATCATCGCCGCCATCCGCGTGGCGGTCGGCCGCGAGTATGTCATCAGCGTCCGGCTGTGCGGTGATGAACTGATCCGTGATGGCATCACCATCGACGAAGCGGTGGCGCTCGCGCGCATCCTCGAGGAGGACCGCCAGATCGACGTCATCAACACCAGCATCGGCACCGCGACGCAGACGCTCTACATGATCGAGGCGTCGATGCGCATCCCGCCGAACTACGCGATGTTCATCCCGTCGGCGATCCGCAAGGCGGTGCGCCTGCCGGTGATCGGAGTCGGGCGGGTTAAGGATCCGATCCAGGCGGAACGCCTCCTCGTCGAGGGGCACGCCGATCTCGTCGGCATCGTCCGCGCGCAGATCGCCGATCCCGAGTTTGCCCGCAAGGCACGCGAGGGAAGGGCCGACGACATCCGCCTGTGCCTTTCCTGCAATCAGGAATGCGTCGGCCGGATGGGCCTCAACCGCTGGCTCGGCTGCATCGAAACACCGGCGACGGGGCGCGAGCGCGAACTCGGCATCGGCACGCTGCAGCGCGTAAAGGAGGCGAAGCGCGTGATCGTCGTCGGCGGCGGTCCGGCCGGACTGAAAGCCGCGGTGATCGCCGCCCGTCGCGGGCATCGGGTGACGCTGCTGGAAAAGGCGGCGCAACTGGGCGGGCAGGTCGTCTGGGCCTCGCGCGTCACCAACCGCACTGAGTTTGGCGACATCGTGCGCAACCTGCTGCACGAGGTCGAACAGCTTCAGATCGAGGTGCGCACCGGCGCCGAGGCGACTGCCGAGCTCGTCCTTGCGGAGAAGCCGGACGCGGTGGTGATCGCCACCGGATCGACGGTGGATCGCGGCGCCATTCCCGGCAGCGACGGGACCGAGGTGGCCGACGTCACCGACATCCTGTCGGGGACGGTCAAGCCCGGTAAGCAGGCCCTGATCATCGACCGGCTCGGCTTTCACGAAGCCACCAGCACCGCCGAATTCCTCGCCGAGCAGGGGGTCGCGGTCGAGGTGGTGACCCCCACGCTCTATGTTGGCCAGGATCTGGGCGTGACCCTCGATCTTGAGAACTGGTACCGCCAGGCGCGGCGCCTCAAGATTACCTGCACGCCGAACCATTCCGTCCTCAGCATTGAGGACGGCGTCGTTACGGCACTTCACAACTACAGCGGCCAGATCGTCCATTTCCCCAAAGTCGATACCATCGTGCTGGCGATTCACCGCAAGGCGAACTGCTCCCTTTACTCGGCGCTCAAGGGGCGCGTGCAGGATCTGCACCGGATCGGCGATTGCGTTTCACCGCGCCGGGCGCACGCCGCGATCATCGAAGGCGAAAAGGCAGGGAGGGCCATCTGATGGCACAGCCGCCCATCGTTGTCGTCGCTGAGACCGCGCACGGCGAAGTCACGCTGTCGAGCCTCGAATGCGTTGAAGAAGCGCGGGAAATCGCCGATGGCCTGGGAGCGGGCGTCGAGGTGCTCCTTGCCGGGTACGACATCGCTCCGCTGGCCGATGAGTTCGTCGCCCACGGCGCTGACCGGGTTACGGTCGTCGAGCATCCGGCACTCGCCCAGTTCAGTGCCGACGGCTGGCTGGCGGCCCTGGCGCCGCTGCTGCGGGCTGCACGCCCGGCGCTGACGCTGGCACCCGACAGCGGCTACGGTCGTACTTGGCTGCCGCGCCTGTCCGCCCGCTGGCGCGTTCCGCTCGCCACCGGCTGCATCCGCGCCAAGATGATCGAGGACGGCTATCCCGAGATCTACCGGATCAGCCACGACGGAAAGCTGCACGAGCGCCAGATCTGGTCGCGCGGAATGCCGGTCATGGTGATGCTCGCGCCCGGAGTCCGTGGACTTGGCGCCCCACGCGCCAACCCGGGGGCGGAGATCGTGCGCATCACGCCCGCGTTGGACGTCGCCTCCTTGCGCGACCGCACGCTGCGCACCCTGCCACCCGATCCGCACGACGTCGATCTCAGCGAGGCGGAGCGGATCGTTTCCGGTGGCCTTGGCGTGGGCGGACCGGACGGCGTGGCGCAGCTCCAGGAACTGGCGGACGAACTGCACGCCTCACTCGGCGGCACCCGCGTCGTCGCCGATCGCGGATGGCTGCCGTCTGACCGGTTCATCGGCATCACCGGGCGCATCGTCTCGCCCAAGCTTTATATCGCGCTGGGTGTTTCGGGCGCGGGACAGCACCTCGCCGGCATCGGCGGCGCCGAGACGATCATCGCGATCAACATCGACCGTACCTCGCCGATGCTCAAGACGGCCGACCTCGGAATCGTCGGCGATCTTCACCAGATCGTCCCGATCCTCATTCGCAAGCTGCGCGAGATCACGACGGGCGAGGAACCCATTCCTTCCCGTCCGACGACGATAGCTCCACTGCAACTTCAGGTAACCGGCCGATGAGCCCCGACCACTCCCGTTCGTTCGTAACCGCAGCGAGCGACATGACGACGCCCCCCGACGAGCATTTCGATGTCATCGTCGTCGGCGCTGGACCCGCCGGCAGCGCCGCCGCGCTGGTCGCGGCACGCGCCGGCCTGAAGGTGCTTCTGGTCGAACGCGGCGAATATCCGGGCGCGAAAAACGTCTCGGGTGCCTGCTTCTATGGCAGTGCCGTGCTGAACGAGCTGATCCCGAACTGGTGGGAAAAAGCGCCGGTCGAGCGGTACGTCTGCCGCCGCGATCTGGTGCTGATGTCGGAGACGACCGCGGTTTCGATGGATTTTCGCTCGGCCGCGGCGGGTTATGTCGAGCCGCCCTACAACGCGTTCACCATCTTGCGGCCGAAATTCGATCGCTGGTTCGCGGCCCAGGCGGAGGCCGCCGGCGCCTTCCTGCTGACCTCCACCGTCGTCGACGACGTCATCAAGGAACGCGGCCGCGTCGTCGGCATCAAGGTCAGGCGCGAGCATGGCGAGGTCAGAGGCGATGTCGTCATCGCCTGCGATGGCGTGAATTCCTGGCTTGCCAAGAAGGCGGGATTGCAGCGCGATCTGCACGACCACGAGGTTTCGCTCGGCGTCAAGGAGGTCCTCGGCCTCGACGAGGCAGTCATTCGCGAGCGCTTTCATCTCACCGGCAACGAGGGCGTGGCCTACGAATACGTAGGCGCCGTCACCCAGGACGTGCGCGGCGGAGCGTTTCTTTATACCAACAAGTCGTCGCTCTCGGTCGGCATCATCGGACAGGTTTCATCCCTCGTCGAGGCGAAGAAGCGCCCTTACGATATCCTCGAACATTTCAAGTCCCATCCCGCGGTCGCCCCGCTGGTGCGCGGCGGCAAACTGCGCGAGTACTCGGCGCACCTGATCCCCGAAGCCGGCTGGAAGATGATGCCTCAGCTTGTCGCACCCGGCATGCTGATAGCCGGCGACGCGGCAGGCTTCTGCCTCGCCACCGGCCTTTACATCGAGGGCATCAACTACGCGATGCAGTCGGGCATCGCCGCCGCCAAGGCGGCGATCCATGCCTGCGCCTGCCGCGACTTCGGCAAGCATACGCTCGCTCGCTATACCGAGCTTTTATGGCCGCACAACGTCTTCACCGATTTCCGCGCCTTCAAGCACGCGCCTGGCTTCGTCAACGGCAACCGCTTGCAGAACCTCTATCCCGACCTTGTCGCCCACGGCACCGAAATGCTCTTCCAGGTCAACGGGCAGGCGAAGCAGAAGATTCTGCCGCTCTCGTTCAAGGTGATGCGACAGTATAAAGTAAAGTCACGGCACGTTCTGTCCGACCTTTACAAGGTTGCGAGGGCCTACCTATGGTAATGACCACCCACGAAGAAAAGATGCATACGACCCGCTTCAGGGTCGACGACAAACCACATATCGTTGTCGATCCGGATAAATGCAAAACCTGCTCGGTCCGTGCCTGTGTCTATGTCTGCCCCGCCAATCTTTTCGTGCCGCTTGGCGACGGCAGTGTGTTGTTCAATTACGAGCAATGCTTCGAATGCGGCACATGCTTCATCGTCTGCAGCAAGGAAGGTGCCCTGCGCTGGGACTATCCCGATGGCGGATACGGCGTGACGTTCCGCGAATCCTGAAGCTACGGATGGTTTCGCCTCGCCCGGCAACCGGCCGATCGGAGAAAAAGGGCCAGAAATGCATATCGCCGTCTGCCTTACCTATGTTCCCGACCCGGATACGATCGAGGTCGATCCCCTGACCGGCGAGATCGATAGCGGCCGCACGCTCCACATTCTTAACCCGGCGGATGCCGTTGCCTTGGAGATGGGGCTGCGCCTGCGCGCCACGGGCGATACGTTAAGTGCGCTGACCGTGGGTCCCATCGAGGCTGAAACGGTGCTGCGCGAGGCGCTCGCCGTCGGCGCCGATCGGGTGCTGCGCCTGTGGGACGAGGGACGATCGGGCACCAAGCCCGCCGTCACCTCCATTCTCATCGCGGCGGCCCTGCGCACCGAAGGCCTGCCCGATCTGGTGCTGTGCGGCGGCCGCAGCCTGGAGCGCGGTTCGGGGAAAATTCCGGCATTGCTGGGCGAATACCTGAACTGGCCCGTCGTCACCGAGATCACCGAGCTCAGCGTCGATGCCGCGCGCGTTCATTTTCACCGGCGCCTTGATCGTGGCGCCCGCTCCGAGGGGGAAGTCACCATGCCGGCGGTCCTCGGCCTCGCCGCCGGCGGCGTCCGCTTGCGCTATGCGAGCCTGCCCGGCCTGATGCAGGCGAAACGGGCGGCCATCCCCGCGCGTGACCTGCCCGATCTCGGCCTTTCCCCGCTCGATCTGGCGTTTCCGTCATCGACGGTGCATGCGGCGATGCCACCGCGACCCCGGCCGCGAACGATCTTCATTCCCGACAGCAGCCTGTCCCCCGAAGAACGCATCGCCCAGATCATGTCCGCCGGAATCGCCCAGAAGGCGAGTGAGATCATCGAGGGATCGCCCGAGGACATGGCCGATGCGATCATCGCCTTCCTGCGCGCGCGTGGCTTCCTGGACGAGACGGTGTGACCAATCACCTCGCCGATCAGACCTGGCCGGAGGTGGCCGAGGCCGTCGCTGACGGAGCTCGCACGGTGATCTTGCCGCTGGGCGCGACCGAACAGCATGGTCCGCACCTGCCGATGGGCACGGATACCGTCCGTGCGCAGGCGCTGGCAGAACGCCTCGCAGCGCACCTTACGGACGCGATCATCGCACCGGCGCTGCCGATCGGCTGCTCCGACGAGCACATCGGGTTCGCCGGACTGCTGAGCCTCGAGCATGAGACCCTCGCCAGCGTCATCGTCGATTGCGCGCGGCGGATGAGCGGCTGGGGCGTGCGCCGGCTGGTGCTGCTCTCGGCCCACGGCGGCAATGTCCGCGCGATCGAGAGCGCGTGCGCGCGCCTTGGCGATGAACTGCCCGAGCTCGAGGTTCGGCCCCTCGGCTGCTCCACCGCCGCGTCGGCGGCATTGATCGCCATCGCGCGAGCGGACGGGATTTCACCCGAGGCACTGGGACTGCACGCCGGCGAGGGCGAGACCTCCGAGATGCTCTGCCTGCGTCCCGATTTGGTCCGTCGGGAACGCATCGTCGCGGGGTATGTCGGGCCGGCCGACGACCTCATGTCCAGGCTCATCGACGCCGGACTGCGCCCGATAACACCCACCGGCACGCTGGGGGACGCCCGATATGCCGACGGCTCGCGCGGGGAGCGCTACTTGGCTCAGGAAATCGCCGACTACCGGCGATGCCTGGCCCATTCCGCGAGTTCGGCGGCGGCGAAGGATCGGGACCCACCGATGAGCGGGGCAACCGCATGACCGGGACAGACGGATGATCGAAGCCGGGGCGCGCGTTGCTGAACCGTCGGCGACGGCCGCGAGCGGTGCGCTGGTCAACTTGTGCGCCGCCGATGGGGCGCGCTATGCGCTTCAGCCGAACCTCGAACTCGTCGCCGACCGGACGCATGCACAGGTCGGCAGCGGTGTCCTGTTTTCGGCACGTCCGCTGCTGGCAATGCGCCTGAGCGCCTTGGCATTTTCGCTGCTTTCCGCGCTCGGACAGGGGAGCACCGCAACCGAGGTCGCGCGGCGCGTGCCGGGTGTCTCGGCGCGCGAAGCGGCGACCTTCCTTGACTCCCTCGTTTGCCGCCGCCTGCTCATCCGCACGCCGGCAGCCCTCGTCCGCTGGCCGCGGGTAACGATCATCGTCGCCGCACGCAATCGCCCGGCGGCGAGCCGGAGGTGCGTCGAATCCCTGCTCGCGATCGACTATCCGGGCGAGCGCGAGATCCTCGTCGTCGACGACGCATCCGAGCCGCCGCTCCGCACGGTCCTTGGCGATCTGCCGATCCGCCTCCTGCGCTGCGCGCGCAACATCGGCCCGTCCGCCGCGCGCAACCGCGCCGCCGCCGAGGCGGAAGGAGAGCTGGTGGCGTTCATCGACAACGACTGTGAGGCCGACCCCGCGTGGTTGCGGGTGCTTGTGCCGCATTTCGCTGATCCGAGGATCGGCATCGTCGGCGGGAGGGTCATAGCGCCGCCCCCGGACGGGCGCATCGCCGCATTCGAGACCGTCCGTTCGCCGCTTGATATGGGGCCGAATGCCGGGCCGGTCGGGCCGAATGAGGCGATCGCCTATCTGCCGACCTGCAACCTAATCGTTCGCAGCGACATTCTGCTCGCCGAGCGCGGGTTCGCCAGCGAAATGCAGCTCGGCGAGGACGTCGATTTCATCTGGCGCGTGCTCGAACGCGGCCACAGCGCCTGGTACGAACCGCAGGGCCGGATCGTCCATCATCATCGCGATCGCCTGGGCGCGCTGCTCGCCCGCCGCGCCGATTACGCCTCGTCGGAGGCAGACCTGCAGTGTCGTCATCGGCAAAATCGGCGCACCTTGCGCCTGCCGCGCGTTTCGCTCCTGGCCCTCGCCACCGTGACGATCGCCCTGGTTTCTCCGCCGCTGGCCCTGGCAGGGACGATGCTGATCGCCGCCATCGTCGCCTTCGAGGTACGGGCGAAGTGGAGCCGTTTGCGCGGCATGGGCCTCCTCGTCTCCCTTGGCGACGTCGGTGCGGCGCTCCTGCGCGAGCACGGCGCCGCGCTCTATCACCTGAGCGCCAGCACCGTGCGCTATGAGGGGCTCATACTTCTCGCCGCCGGACTTGTTGTGCCCGCCCTGCTCCCGGCGATCGCGGTTCTGCTGCTCACCGCGCCCGTCATCGATTATCGCCGACTGCGCCCACCGCTCGCACCTTCGACGTTCGTCGGTCTGTACTGGCTGGAAATGGCGGCTTATCAACTGGGTGTTTGGCGTGGATGCCTGCGGCGCCGCACGCTTCGCCCGTTTCTGCCGCGCGTGCGGTGGGAACGGTGACGTGCGGTGCAACACTCAAGCGGCGCTCGCGGAGCGATCGGGCGTTCGGCGCCGCACGCCACGACGGACAATGATACGTCCAACGGAGGTAGGAAAAATGCTCAAGGAATACGAAAGCGACGGAACGAACGTCGATACCGAAACGCCTGGCGGAAACGCGGCAGCCGGCTTGACGCCGCCACCTTCAGCGCCTGTCGCAATCACCGTGCCGCCGTCGGACAAACTGCGCATTCTCGAGGAAGTCGTCATCGAGGAAGTCAGCATCGACGGGATGTGCGGCGTTTACTGATCCTCGCCAGCGCACGCGGCCGTGGCCGGTTTACGCCCGCGCGGTCGCGGCGCATGACAGCCGGCAGGAGGTCCAAATGGGCAAGCTTGACGGCAAGGTCGCTCTGATCACCGGCGCCGCCCGCGGCCAGGGGCGCGCGCACGCGGTGACGATGGCCCGGGAGGGGGCCGACATCGCGGCGCTCGATATCTGCCGCCAGCTCTCCTACCCCCGTTATCCGCTTGCCACCACCGATGATCTCGCCGAGACGGTCAGGCAGGTGGGCGAACTCGGGCGCAAGGCGTTGCGCATCGAAGCCGACGTCCGCAGCGCCGAGGACATGGAGCGGGCGGTCGCGGAGACGGTCGGCACACTCGGCCACATCGATATTCTCGTCTGCAATGCCGGCATCGCCGACATGGCGTTGTGCTGGGACATCACCGAAGAGTGGTGGGACATCATGCTCGACGTCAATCTCAAGGGCTGCTGGCTGGCGGTAAAGTACGTGGTGCCGCGCATGCTGGCGCAGAACACCGGCGGGCGTATCCTCATGACATCGTCCGTCGCCGGGCTGCGGGGCGAACCCGGCATGGCGCACTACTGCGCCTCGAAGTGGGGAATTGTCGGGCTGGCCAAGTCCCTGGCCCAGGAACTGGCTCCCTACAACATCACGGTGAATACCCTACACCCGACCGCGGTGAATACCGACATCATCACCGGGATGGCCCAGGCGGCGGGAATGGCGCGGCACGAGCTCGTCGATTTCATCTTCACCGGCCACTCCCTGCCGGTGAAGCTCATCGAGGCGATGGATGTCGCCAGCGCCGCGCTGTGGCTCGCCTCCGATGACGCGCGTTACGTAACCGGACATACGTTGAAAGTGGATGCGGGAAGGATGCTGAAATGACGACGCAGGACGGACGGGTTCGACTTGCAGCCGGCGTTGCGATCCGCGCCGAGCGCTTCGGCGGGCTGATCTATCGCTACGACAACCGCCGTCTCTACTTCATCCATTCGCGCATCGCCGCTGATTTTCTCCTCGGGCTTGATGACAGCTCTTCGCTCGTCGACGCCGCCCATGCATTCGTGCAAAGCCAAGGCCTGACGGCGGAGCAGGTCAAGCCGTTGCTCGACAGCGTGGCGCAGCTTGAACGCATGGGCCTTCTTGTCCGCGACACCGATCCGTCCGCCGGGCCGGCAAGTCCCCTTGCGTCCGTGCCGACATCTCCGTCAACCGGGCTCACCCACCGCTGAGGGTCAGGCGCGCGCCGCCGCGGCCATCCCGCGCCGATCTGTGCCGGTCGTCCGCCGGGGACGCCATGCGCGCAAGCGCAGCGAATTGCACACGACGCAGGTCGAGCTGAGCGCCATCGCCGCGCCTGCCAGCGCCGGGCTGAGTTCGCCCGCGGCGGCGAGCGGCAGGCCGACGAGGTTGTAGACGAATGCCCAGAACAGGTTCTGGCGGATCTTCAGCCACGTCGCCCGCGAGACGTCGAGCGCCGCCGGAACCAGGCGTACGTCGGGTCGCATCAAGGTAATTCCGGCGGTCTCCATGGCGACATCGGTGCCGGTTCCCATGGCGATGCCAACGTCCGCCGCCGCCAGCGCCGGTGCGTCGTTGATGCCGTCACCGACCATCGCCACCACCTTGCCTTCGCTGCGAATGGCACTGACGGCAGCCGCCTTCCCGTCCGGGCGCACGGAACCGCGCGCCGCGTCAAGCCCGAGCTCGCGGGCGACGGCGGCGGCGATGCGCTCGGTATCGCCCGACAGCATCCGCGTTTCGATCCGTCGTGCCTTCAACGCCGCGACGGCGACGCGCGCTTCCGCGCGAAGTGGATCGGCGATTCCAAGGATACCGGCGACCGTTCCGCCGATGGCGACCATGGCCGGAGTGCGCCCCGCCAATTCCATTGCGGCGAGGTGCGCTTCGATATCGGCCGAGAGCCCGATGCCCTCGCCATCCATGAGGGCGCGATTGCCGATCGCGACCGTCACGCCGCCGATGCGACCGATCACTCCCATGCCCGGGCGACTGCGCACCGCCTCCGCCGGCGAGGGCGATATGCCCCGCTCACCGGCGTAATCCAGAACCGCCTTGGCCAGCGGGTGCTCGCTGCCGGCCTGAATCGCCGCCGCCGCCGCGAGTACCTCCGTCGAGTCCCGCTCGATGGGCTCGATCTGAATAACCTTTGGCTGCCCAAGGGTCAGCGTTCCCGTCTTGTCAAAAACAACCGTATCGATCCGGTGCGCCCGTTCCAGCGCTTCGATGTCGCGGATGAGCACACCCGCCCGCGCGGCGGCACCGGTGCCGGCGACGAGCGCCGTGGGTGTGGCAAGACCGAGCGCGCACGGGCAGGCGATCACCAGAACCGAAACCGCGGCGATCAGCGCCGCCTCGAAATCGGCGGTGACGAGCATCCAGCCGACAAACGTCGCCGCGGCAAGCGCGATGACGACCGGAACGAATACGGCACTGGCCCGGTCAACCAACCGCTGCACGGGAGCCTTGCCGACCTGCGCGTGCTCGACCAGCCGAATGATGCGAGCGAGCGTTGAATCGGCGCCGACGGCAACCGCGCGCATCCGCAGCCGGCCGGTTCCGTTGATCGCACCACCGGTAACCGCGTCGTCCGCGCGCTTTGCCACCGGCAGGCTCTCGCCGGTGATCAGGGATTCGTCGACCTCGCTCTCACCGTCAAGGACGCTGCCATCGACCGGAATGCGTTCTCCGGGAAGGACGACGAGAACGTCGCCCGCCGCGACGCGGGCGATCGGCACGGTCTCCACCGCTCCGCCGCGTTCAATCCGCGCGGTTTCCGGGCGCAGCGCCATCAGCCGGCGGATCGCCGCCGTCGTTCCCCGCTTGGCGCGGGCCTCGAGCCATTTCCCCGCCATGACCATGGTGATGATGACCGCCGCGCCCTCGAAATAGAGATGGCCTCCGGCCTGCTCACCGGACCGCAGCAGCATCGCCAAGCTGAACGCGTAGGCGGCACTAGTGCCGAGCGCCACCAGGACATCCATGTTGCCGGAGCCGCCGCGTAACGCCCGCCAGGCTCCGCGATAAAACCGGGCGCCGACGACGAACTGCACGAGGCTGGCCAGCGCCGCCTCGACATAAGGGCTCATATGCCAGGCAATGCCGAGGGACATCGCCGCCATTTGCGCGACCAGCGGCGCCGTCATCGCGGCCGAGAAGGCGAGCAACCATAGATCGCGGCGCGCCTGACGCTGCTGTCCATCTTCAGCGTCGTCAGCCGTCCCCTCGCCCGTCGGCACATCCGCCACGTACTCCGTGGCGCCATAACCGGCGCGCTCGACGGTTTCGATCAGCACGCTCGCCTCCGGGCCGCCGGGCTCGAGGTCAATTTCAGCGCGCTCAATGGCAAGATTGACCGAGGCGTCGCGCACTCCCGGAACCCGCCGCAGCGCCTTCTCCACTCGCCCGGCACATGCAGCGCAGGTCATGCCGGTAACATTGAGGGAAACCGCGGCGCGATCCGGCGCGAGAATTTCAACTCGGTTCATCGCGGCGTCATCGGGCATTCGCTTTTCCTCGTATCGGCACGTCCCGGACCGCATCGCGCGCTCGGTGGGTACCCCGCGTGCCCATCGGCGCACCCACCCGATAATAGGGAGTTAAGACTGCGGTGCGCCGAGGGCAACCAACAGGGGACTCTCGCGATCGCGCAAGGGGGGAGCACCCGGCGCCTTGGTCCCTCACCTATCGCCGCCACGCCGGTTGCTTACGCCATAGGCAGTGCTGCCCAATTACGCAACGGCGTCGCCATCATACCGACCACGAGGCGCCGCTCGGCGCCACGCGATCGCCAATCTTGTGCACGTGGCGAAAAAACAGGCGCCGCGCACCAGCCCGCCGTCTTGGCTGATGCCTTGGCCTTGTTCTTGCGTGCTTATCACGCTGTGTCGATCGGGGGCGGTTGGAGGAGGGAGATTCTCAAATGAAGAAGGTACTATTCGCGCTTGGCGTCGCCGTGATGACGGCCGTCGGCATCATCAGCCAAGCCAAAGCAGAAGACACCATTAAGGTCGGCATTCTGCATTCGCTCTCCGGCACCATGGCGATCAGCGAGACGACGCTGAAAGACGCGATGCTGATGCTGATCGATGACCAGAACAAGAAGGGCGGACTGCTCGGCAAAAAGCTTGAGCCTGTCGTCGTCGATCCGGCGTCGAACTGGCCGCTGTTCGCCGAGAAGGCACGCGAACTGCTGCAAAAGGATAAGGTCGCCGCCGTGTTCGGCTGCTGGACATCCGTCTCGCGCAAGTCCGTGTTGCCGGTCTTCGAGGAACTCGACGGCCTGCTGTTCTACCCGGTGCAATACGAGGGTGAGGAAAGCTCGCGCAACGTCTTTTACACGGGCGCCGCGCCGAACCAGCAAGCCATCCCCGCCGTCGAATATCTAATGAGCGAGGAAGGCGGTGGAGCGAAGCGCTGGGTACTGCTTGGCACCGACTACGTCTATCCACGCACGACCAACAAGATTCTGCGCGCCTTCCTGCATTCTAAGGGCGTGAGCGACGACGACATCATGGAGAATTACACGCCGTTCGGCCACTCCGACTGGCAGACGATCGTCGCCGACGTCAAGAAATTCTCCTCGGCTGGCAAGAAGACCGCAGTGGTCTCGACGATCAACGGTGATGCGAACGTGCCGTTCTACAAGGAGCTGGCAAACCAGGGCATCAAGGCCGAAGACATTCCGGTCGTCGCGTTTTCCGTCGGCGAGGAGGAACTCGCCGGTATCGATACGGCGCCGCTCGTCGGCCACCTTGCGGCCTGGAACTACTTCATGAGCGTCGACTCGCCGGAGAACAAGAAGTTCATCGACAAGTGGCACGCCTACATCAAGAACCCCAAGCGCGTGACCAATGATCCGATGGAGGCCCACTACATCGGCTTCAACATGTGGGTACAGGCGGTCGAGCAGGCCGGCACCACCGATGTCGACGCCGTGCGCCAGGCGATGTACGGCCAGAAGGTCAAGAACCTGACCGGCGGCACCGCGGTGATGAACGTCAACCACCACCTGTCCAAGCCGGTGCTGATCGGCGAGATTCAACCGGACGGCCAGTTCCAGGTCGTCTGGCAGACCAAGGGCGAAGTCGTCGGCGACGCGTGGTCGGACTTCATTCCGGAGAGCGCCAAGCTGACCGCCGATTGGACCTACCCCTGGGTCTGCGGCAACTGCCAAAAGCCGAAATACGGCGCAGCCGTGCCGGCTGGCCTCTAACGCCTTCAGCGCGGATGGCGGCCGCGCTTTGCGGCCGGCCATCCGCACGTCACCGCCCTCCCACCGGGAAATCGAGATGATGAGCCACGCGGCGCGCTGGAATTTGCGGCTCTTATCGGCCGTCTTCGCTGCATTCCTGATTGCGTTAGCCGCGACTCCCGCGGATGCCGACGACGTCGAGCAACTGGTTCAGGCGCTCGGCGATCGCAATTTCTCCACCAAGATCACCGCGGTCGGGGACCTCGCGGCAACCGGCGATCCGCGCGCCGTGCCCGTGTTGGACGCGATGCTGGCCGGGGACCTCGCCGTCCGCAGCAGCGATTCAAAAGTGGTGATCATCGAGCACAGCGGCCGAACGATGATCGTGCGCGATCCGCTGACTCTCGCCGAGATCGGGGAAGCACAGCCGGCGGACATCGACGCGATTACCGTCAATAACCGATTGCGCGGGGTCCTGCGCGGCGCGCTCGGCGGCCTGACCTTGCTGAGCCCGGACGCAGATCGCCGCCGTGCCGCCGCTGACGCGGTGTTCAAGACCGCGGACGCGACGCTTTTGCCGCTGCTCGAAAAGGCGCAGGCGCGCGAGACCGACACCGGCGTGCGCGAGCGGATGGACCGGGCGCTGGCGGCGATGCGCGTCAGCACGGCGACCGGCGTGGACCAGCGATTGGCGGCAATCGCGACGTTACGCGGATTCCCCGACCCCGACGTCCGTTCCCTGCTGGCAAATATCGCCGCCTCCGACACCGACCCGGCGGTGCATAAAGCCGCGAGAGATGCGCTGGACCATGTCGAGCTGCGGCTGACGCTCTGGGGACTGCTCGGCAACGTCTTCCAGGGGGTGAGCCTCGGCTCGGTGCTTCTGCTTGCCGCCGTCGGCCTTGCCATCACCTTCGGGGTGATGGGCGTGATCAACATGGCGCACGGCGAAATGGTGATGCTCGGCGCCTATACGACCTTCGTCGTCCAGGACCTGTTTCGCACCTACGCGCCCGGCGCCCTCGACTACGCGCTCCTGGTGGCGGTACCGTCCGCATTCGTCGTCACCGGCCTGGTGGGGATCGCCGTCGAACGCAGCATCATCCGTTTCCTTTATGGCCGCCCGCTGGAAACGTTGCTGGCGACCTGGGGTCTCAGCCTGATCCTCCAGCAGGTGGTGCGCACGGTGTTCGGGCCGAGCAACCGTGAGGTCAGCAATCCGAGCTGGATGAGTGGAGCGGTCGATCTCGTCGGTGGCCTGACCCTCACCTATAACCGCATCTGGATCATCGTTTTCAGCCTCGTCGTCTTCGCCTTGCTGATGCTGCTCATCCGCGGCTCGGCGTTCGGCCTGCAGATGCGCGCGGTCACACAAAACCGGCGGATGGCGGCAGCGATGGGGATCCGCACCGGGGCGGTCGACGCCCTGACCTTCGGTCTCGGCTCGGCCATCGCCGGCATCGCCGGTGTCGCCCTCAGCCAGATCGACAACGTCAGCCCCAACCTCGGCCAGTCCTATATCATCGACAGCTTCATGGTCGTCGTTTTCGGCGGTGTCGGGAACCTCTGGGGCACCCTCGTCGGCGGACTGAGCCTGGGGCTCGTCAACAAGTTCCTCGAGCCGTATGCCGGCGCCGTTCTCGGCAAGATCCTCGTGCTCGTCGCCATCATCTTGTTCATTCAAAAACGGCCGCGCGGACTCTTCGCGCTCAAGGGCCGTGCGGTGGAGAATTAAGCCGTGGCCCTTATCCGCACGACCCCGGGCCGCTCGTCCAGCAACGTCGCCGCCGTGATCACCATCGCGGTACTGATTGCTGCGGCGGTCCTCGTCCCGGTCTCGAATCTCACATTGTCGAGCGACTCGCCGCTGCACATCCCGACATACCTCGTCAGTCTGCTCGGCAAGTATCTGTGCTTTGCCCTGCTCGCGCTCAGCGTCGATCTGATCTGGGGGTACTGTGGCATTCTCAGCCTCGGTCATGGCGCCTTCTTTGCCCTCGGCGGCTACGCCATCGGCATGCACCTGATGCGCGAGATCGGCACCCGCGGTGTCTACGGCAACGCATCGCTGCCGGACTTCATGGTGTTCCTCAACTGGAAGGAACTGCCGTGGTACTGGCACGGGTTCGATTCCTTCCCATTCGCCGTCGCCATGGTGATGGTAGTGCCGGGGCTGCTGGCGGCGGTATTTGGCTGGTTCGCCTTTCGCTCGCGCGTGACCGGGGTTTACCTGTCGATCATCAGTCAGGCACTGACCTTCGCGCTGATGCTGGCGTTCTTCCGCAACGACATGGGCTTCGGCGGCAATAACGGGCTGACCGATTTCAAGGACGTGCTCGGCTACGACCTGCAGGCCGACACCACGCGCGCGGCGCTATTCGCGCTGACGGCATTTCTTCTCGCCCTCGCCTACGCCGCTTGCCGGCTGATCACCGCCTCGCGCCTCGGCAAGGTCCTGGTGGCCATCCGTGACGCGGAGAGCCGGGTGCGGTTCCTCGGATACCGGGTTGAGTACTATAAGCTCTTCGTCTTCGTCTTCTCCGCGGTGCTGGCGGGGATCGCGGGCGCGCTCTACGTTCCCCAGGTGGGGATCATCAATCCGTCCGAATTCGCCCCCGCCAATTCGATCGAGATCGTCATCTGGGTCGCCATCGGCGGACGAGGAACGCTTCACGGCGCCATCCTCGGCGCGCTTTTGGTCAACTACCTGAAGACTTACCTGACCGGCGCCATTCCCGAGATCTGGCTGTTCGCCCTCGGCGGCCTGTTCATCGCCGCAACCCTGTTTCTGCCGAAAGGCGTGATCGGCATCCTCGGTCGGGGGACCCGTGAGGCGATCCCCGAGCCAGCGGAGGCCGCCGCCGCTGAAACCGGCAAGGGAACGGGAAAGGTCCAGGAGCCCGCGCGATGACCGCACCGCACATTCATGCGCGCCCCGAGCGCAAGGACACGATCCTTTACGTCGATGGCGTGACGGTCAGCTTCGACGGCTTCAGGGCGCTAAACGAACTCAGCCTTTACATCCTCGCCGGTGAGATGCGCGCGATCATCGGTCCGAACGGCGCCGGCAAGACGACGATGATGGATGTCGTTACCGGCAAGACCAAGCCGGATACTGGCGAGGTCGTTTTCAACGGCGGCATCGATCTGACCAAGCTCGACGAGGCACGCATCGCCAATCTGGGCATCGGGCGAAAGTTTCAAAAGCCGACCGTGTTCGAAAACCACACGGTCCTGGACAATCTGGAGCTGGCGCTCACCGGCCAGCGCGGCGCGTTCGCCTCGCTGTTCTTCCGCCTGTCGGGCGCGCAGCGCCGCCGCATCGATGAAGTGTTGCAGACCATCGCGCTGACGGCGCACCGCTCCCGCTTCGCCGGTGCCCTATCGCACGGCCAGAAGCAGTGGCTGGAGATCGGCATGCTGCTGATGCAAGATCCCGACTTGTTGCTGATCGACGAGCCGGCGGCGGGAATGACCGACGCCGAGACCGCGGCGACGGCGGTGCTGCTCAAGGAGATCGTCAAGAACCATTCGGTCGTCGTCGTCGAGCACGACATGGTGTTCGTCCGCGCCCTCGACTGCCACGTGACGGTGCTGCACGAGGGCTCGGTGCTGGCGGAAGGCTCGCTCGATACGGTGCAGGCCAACCAGCAGGTCATCGAGGTCTATCTCGGACGATGAGGCGATCGATGCGAAGGATGGGCGAAGGGATGCAAACGACGCGACGTGAAGCGGAGGCGCGCGCATGTTGAGCGTCGAGAACGTCGATCTGTTCTACGGGGCATCGCAAGCGCTGCGCGGCGTCAGCCTCGAGGTGCGCAAGGACGCGGTCACCTGCGTGATGGGCCGCAACGGCGTCGGCAAGACCAGCTTGATGCGGGCGATCGTCGGCCAGCAGGGAATCCGCTCGGGGCGCATCGTCTGGGAGGGCGAGGACATTACCCGCCTTGCGACCTACGAGCGGGCGGCGCGGGGCATCGCCTTCGTGCCGCAAGGGCGGGAAATCTTTCCGCTGATGACCGTCGAGGAAAACCTCAAGACCGGGTTCGCCGCCGTCTCCCGATCGCTGCGCCACGTCCCGGACGAGATCTTCGAGCTGTTCCCGGTGCTGCGCACGATGTTGGCACGGCGCGGCGGCGACCTGTCCGGCGGCCAGCAGCAGCAGCTCGCCATTGCCCGGGCGCTGGTCATGCGCCCGCGCCTGCTCGTTCTCGACGAGCCGACCGAAGGCATTCAGCCCTCGATCATCAAGGACATCGAGCGGGTCATCCGCCTGCTCGTCCGCCGCGGTAATCTCGCCATCCTGCTGGTTGAACAGTACTTTGATTTCGCACGCAGCCTCGCCGACAACTATGCGGTGATGGACCGGGGCGAGGTCGTCGTCGCCGGCAAGGGCGCCGAGATGGTGGAGGCGGATGTCCGTCGTCATCTCACCGTCTGATCCAGGCATATCCTCGCGCGCGGGTCCGGCGTCCGCCCGGTCCGGTGCGACCCATGGAATCGCCGATCTTCGCTTCCGCGCCGACGCCGGAACGACCCGGCTTGCCGGACTCGATCAGCGCGCCCCACTGCGCGCGCTGTTTCCCGCCAGCGCCGACGACGGGCTTGCGAACGCCGTGCTCGTCACCACCACCGGCGGGCTTGTCGGCGGCGATCGCCTCGACGTGCGCGTCATCGCCGGCGCCGGCGCCAACGTCCTGGTGACCGCCCAGGCGGCGGAGAAGGTCTACCGCTCGCTGGGCGCCGACTGCCGGGTGAGCATCGATCTGAACGCCGCCGAGGCAAGCTGGCTGGAATGGCTGCCGCAGGAGACCATCCTGTTCGAAGCGGCACGCCTCGAGCGGACGACGCGCATCGACGCCGCCGCGGGTGCCCGCGTGCTCGCCGGTGACATCCTCGTCTTCGGCCGGCGCGCCCGCGGTGAGACGCTCACCCAGGGGCGATTTCGCGACGCCTGGCAGGTCCACCGCGCGGGGCGGCTGGTCTGGGCGGATGCGCTCGCCGGCGCCGGCGATCTCGCCGCCGTGCTCGCCGCGCCCGCCTGCCTCGCCGGCGCCGCGGCCATCGCCACCGCCATCTATCTCGCCGACGACGCGGCGAAGCTCGTCACCATCGTCCGTGACTTGACGGGAGAGGCGGACGGGGGCGAAATGGCGGTTGCCGTCACCTGCATCGCGGGCGTGCTCATCGTCCGCTGGCTGAGCCGCGACGCCAGAGTGTTGCGGTCTGCTTTCGGGCGATTTTGGGCGACGTTCCGCCGCCAGGTGGGCGGCTGGACCTGCGCGCTGCCGCGCGTCTGGTGCGTATGAATGAATAAAAGGGACCATGGGGACAGACGATGCATCTTAGCCCGCGTGAAAAGGACAAGCTGCTCGTTTCCATGGCGGCGGAAGTGGCACGCAAACGCCTCGCCCGCGGGGTCAAGCTGAACTATCCCGAGGCGGTGGCGCTGATCACCGACTTCGTCGTCGAGGGCGCGCGCGATGGCCGCATGGTCGCGGACCTGATGCGCGACGGCGCGACGGTGCTGTCGCGCGATCAGGTGATGGAGGGCGTCGGCGAGATGATCCACGAGATCCAGGTCGAGGCGACCTTTCCCGACGGGACCAAGCTGGTGACCGTCCACGAGCCGATCAGGTGATAGGAGCACGGCGATGATCCCCGGAGAAGTCTTCCCTGCTGAGGGTACGATCACGCTGAACGAGGGGCGGCCCACGGTGACGCTGCTCGTCGCCAACAGCGGCGACCGGCCGATCCAGGTCGGCTCGCACTACCACTTTTTCGAGACCAACGCCGCGCTCGACTTCGATCGCACCACGGCGCGCGGCTGCCGCCTCGATATCCCCGCCGGCACGGCGGTACGCTTCGAGCCGGGGCAAAGCCGCGAGGTCACGCTCGTCGCCTATGCCGGAGCGCGCCGGGTGTTCGGCTTCAATGGTCTCGTCGACGGCCCGCTCGAACAGGCCTGAGGAGCAATGTGGCGATGATGCCGGCAACTGTGGTTTTCGTCATGCACGGAGGTGATCCGCGCACCTACGCGGCTCCGTTCGGCCGACTGTCGACGGTGACGGCGTGGATGGCCGGGACGAGCCCGGCCATGACGTGGTGAGGAGCGAGCACCCGTGCCTTTTCCCATTTCGCGCACCGCCTATGCCCAGATGTTCGGCCCGACGACGGGCGATCGCGTACGCCTGGCCGATACCGACCTCATCCTCGAAGTCGAGGCGGACCGGACGATCTACGGCGAGGAGGTGAAGTTCGGCGGCGGCAAGGTCATACGCGACGGCATGGGCCAGAGCCAGCGCAGCCGGGACGAGGGCGCCGTCGATACCGTGATCACCAACGCGCTGATCGTCGACCATTGGGGCATCATCAAGGCTGACATCGGCCTCAAGGACGGGCGGATCGTCGGGATCGGCAAGGCGGGCAATCCGGACATCCAGCCCGGAGTCGACATCATCATCGGCCCCGGGACCGAGGCCATCGCCGGCGAGGGGCGTATCCTGACCGCCGGCGGGATCGACGCACATATCCACTGGATCTGCCCGCAGCAGGTCGAGGACGCGCTTTATTCGGGCATCACCACCATGCTCGGCGGCGGCACCGGCCCCGCGGAGGGGACCAATGCCACCACCTGCACGCCGGGCCCCTGGCACCTCGGCCGCATGCTGCAGGCGGCCGAGGGGTTGCCGATGAACCTCGGCTTCTTCGGCAAGGGCAACGCCACCAAGCCGGACGCGCTGATCGAACAGGTGGTGGGCGGCGCCTGCGGGCTGAAGCTGCACGAGGACTGGGGAACGACGCCCGCCGCCATCGACGCCTGCCTTTCGGTCGCCGAGGAGACCGACGTTCAGGTCGCCATCCACACCGATACGTTGAATGAATCCGGCTTCGTCGAGAACACCATCGCCGCGTTCGATGGGCGCACCATTCATGCCTTCCATACCGAGGGAGCCGGTGGCGGTCACGCGCCGGACATCATCAAGGTCGCGGGACTGATGAACGTACTGCCGTCGTCGACCAATCCGACACGGCCGTTCACCGTCAATACCCTCGACGAGCACCTCGACATGCTGATGGTGTGCCACCACCTCGACGCCCGCATCCCCGAGGACGTGGCCTTCGCCGAAAGCCGCATCCGCCGCGAGACGATCGCCGCCGAGGACATTCTCCACGACCTCGGCGCCTTTTCGATGATCTCCTCCGACAGTCAGGCGATGGGCCGGGTCGGCGAGGTGATCATCCGCACCTGGCAGACCGCGGACAAGATGAGAAAGCAGCGCGGGCCTCTGGTGGGAGAAGCGCCGGGCAACGACAACCTGCGGATCAAGCGTTATATCGCCAAGTACACGATCAACCCGGCGCTGACCCACGGCATCGCCGCCTACGTCGGCTCCGTCGAGGTCGGCAAGCTCGCCGACCTCGTCCTGTGGAAGCCGATGTTTTTCGGGGTCAAGCCGGATCTGGTGTTGAAGTGCGGGGTGATCGCCGCCGCGGCGATGGGTGATCCCAACGCCTCGATTCCGACACCGCAACCCGTTCATTACCGGCCGATGTTCGCGGGCTTCGGCCGCGCGCTGGTGCACAGCGCGGTGACGTTCGTCAGCGCGGCCGCGCACGAGTCCGGCATTGGCGACGCGCTGGGGCTATCGAAGCCGCTCCTCGCCGTGGGCGGAACCCGCCAGTTGAGCAAGAAGGACATGGTGCTGAACAATGCCACGCCCGCGATCGAGGTCGATCCCGAGACCTACGAGGTTCGGGCCGACGGCGCCCTTCTGATCTGCGAGCCGGCAACGGTGCTGCCCATGGCACAGCGCTACTTCCTGTTCTAGGAAGCGCTGGTTCGAGCGGCCATGCCAGCAAGAAACGCGTGGGGGATTGCGATGCGAAAGGCGATCATAGTTCTACCGCGGGGATCGTGGATTGAAGTCGAGCCCGTGGCGACCGTAACGTTGCCGTACGACGAACGCTGCCGCCGCCGCCTGCGCATGCACGATGACGCCGGCGAGCCGTTCCTGCTCGACCTGGACCGGCCGGTGCAGCTCGCCGACGGCGACGGCCTCGGACTCGAGGGGGGCGGCGTCATCGGCGTGTGCGCCGCCGAGGAGGCGGTGATCGAGGCGCGTGGCGCCACGGTGGCCGATTCCGTGCGCCTCGCTTGGCATATCGGCAATCGCCACGCACAGGTGCAGGTCCTCGCCGACGCCACGATCCGCCTGCGCGCCGATGCGGTGCTGGCCGACATGCTCCGCCGGTCGGGTGCGCGGCTGTTCTACCGGCTGGCTCCCTTTAACCCCGAGCCCGGCGCCTACGCAGCCGAGGTGGCGGCGCCGGCGATGCAGCCCCCTGCGCACATCCATGACCACGACCACGACATCGATGCCAACCATGCCGCCGATCACTGACGGCGCTCTCCTCCGGCTGATGACGTGGATGTCACCGGCGTTTCCCGTCGGCGCCTACAGCTATTCGCACGGTATCGAAGCCGCGGTTGAACGCGGCCTCATCACCGATGCCGTCGGGCTGCGCGCGTGGATCGACGCCATTCTCCGCCACGGCAGCGGACGGTGCGATGCGATCCTTGTGTATGCGGCATGGCAGGCGGAGCGCGCCCGCGACGACGTGCGCCTCGCCGAGACCCTCGCCTGGGCAGACGCCTTTCGCGCCACCTTCGAGATGGCACTGGAAAGCGCCGCGCAAGGACGGGCATTCCTCGATGGCGTGCGCGCCGCATGGCCGCATCCGCGCCTCGATGCGCTCGCCGACTTGGCGGCGGATCTCAAACGGCCGCCGTCCTACCCGCTGGTCGCTGGCGTGGCGATCGCCGCCGCCGGCATCGACATATCGGCGGGCCTCGTCGCCTTCGTGCACGCCTTCGCCGCCAACCTGGTCTCGGCGGGAACGCGCTTGATCCCCTTGGGACAGAGCGATGCCTTACGCGTCCTGGCGGGACTGGAGGCGACGATCCGCGCCGTGGCTCAGGACGCGCAAGGCCTCGGCCTGGCCGACCTGGGAACCGCAACCTGGATGGTCGATTGGACCTCGGCGCGACATGAAACGCAGTACACGAGGCTGTTCCGGTCATGACCAGTCCCTTTCGCGTCGGGGTCGGCGGGCCGGTCGGCTCGGGAAAGACGGCGCTCGTCGATGCGTTGTGCAAGCGGATGCGCGACCAATATCGCCTTGCCGCGATTACCAATGACATCTACACGCAAGAGGACGCGCAGTTCTTGACCCGCTCCGGCGCGCTCGCCGCCGAGCGCATCATCGGCGTCGAAACCGGCGGCTGCCCGCACACGGCGATCCGCGAGGATGCCTCGATCAACCTCGCGGCGGTACGCGACATCACCGAGCGCTTTCCCGATCTGCAGATCGTTTTCATCGAGTCCGGGGGCGACAATCTCGCCGCGACGTTTTCGCCGGAGCTGGCCGACATCACGCTTTACGTCATCGATGTCGCCGCTGGCGACAAGATCCCGCGCAAGGGTGGCCCCGGCATTACCCGTTCGGACCTGCTCATCATCAACAAGACCGATCTCGCGCCCTACGTCGGCGCCAGTCTCGATGTGATGGACCGGGACGCGCGAAAAATGCGCGGTGAGCGCCCGTTCGTCTTTACCAACCTGAAATCGGGCGACGGCATCGACACCGTCGCCCAGTTCGTTATCATCGCGGGTGGCCTGGATGTCGCCTGAGCTGCTCGCCGCCGCAGCGTCGGTCTGCATGGGCGGCGCGCTCGCCGCCCGCCAGCGGCCTTGCCGCGAAACAACCGGGTCTGCGATGATCCACGCAAACACAACTCCGCCGAGGCAATCATAACATGGCGATCGACGTCGCACTTCGTCACCGAACCAGCTACCGCTATGACCGGCCGGTTCAACTCGGCCCGCAGATCATTCGTCTGCGCCCCGCCCCCCATTGCCGAACGCGCGTCCTCTCATATTCGCTGACGGTCACGCCGAAACTGCATTTCATCAATTGGCAGCAGGACCCGCAGGGCAACTACCTCGCCCGCTTCGTCTTCCCGGAGCGGACACGCGAATTCAGCGTCGACGTCGATCTCGTCGCCGAAATGGCGGTGTTCAATCCATTCGATTTCTTCCTTGAACCCGAGGCGGAAAAGATCCCGTTTAGCTACGCGCCGTGGCTCGCCAAGGAGCTTGCCCCATACCTGACGCCCCTGCCCGCCGGCCCGCTCCTCCGCGAATGGCTGGCCAGCGTCCCGCGCGAAGAAACCTTGACCGCCGACTTTCTCGTCGCGCTCAACCAGCGACTACAGGGGGATATCGGCTACGTTATCCGCATGGAGCCGGGCATCCAGACCTGTGAGCAGACTCTCGGCTTTCGACGCGGTTCGTGCCGCGATACCGGCTGGCTGCTGGTGCAGATCCTGCGCAACCTCGGACTCGCGGCGCGGTTTGTCTCCGGCTACCTGATCCAGCTCAAACCGGACGAAAAGCCGCTCGAGGGCCCCGCCGGCGCCGCCGAGGACTTCACCGATCTGCATGCCTGGACGGAGGTGTACCTGCCGGGTGCCGGATGGATAGGTCTTGACCCGACGTCCGGCCTGTTCGCTGGCGAGGGGCACCTGCCGCTGGTGTGTACGCCCGATCCGGAAAGCGCGGCACCGATCACCGGTAGCGTCGACGCGGCGGAGACCGCCTTCGATTTTTCAATGACCATCGAGCGCATCCGCGAGACACCGCGGGTGACCAAGCCCTACGCTGACGATCAGTGGAAGGGAATTCTCGCGGTCGGCGAAGAGGTGGATCGCCGTCTGAAGGCGGCGGATGTCCGGCTGACGGTCGGCGGCGAGCCGACGTTCGTGTCCATCGACGATATGGACGGCGCCGAGTGGAACACGGATGCCGACGGTCCGGCGAAGCGCCACCTCGCCACCGAACTTGTCGGCCGCCTGCGTGACCGCTTCGCACCTGGTGGACTGATCCACTTCGGCCAAGGCAAATGGTACCCGGGCGAAAGTCTGCCGCGCTGGGCCTATGCCCTGTTCTGGCGGCGCGACGGCAAGGAGCTGTGGAACGACCCGGCGCTGATCGCCAGCGACGCGAACCCGTCGCTGGCGACCGTCGAAAACGCCGAGCAGTTCGCCATCGCGCTCGCCGAGAGCCTGAATATCAATCCGGAGTACGCGGTTCCGGCTTACGAAGATCCGTTCCCTTACGTCGCGCGCGAACAGTCGCTACCGGACAACGTCGATCCGTTCGATTCAAAGCTGGAGGACCCCGAAGAGCGGGCGCGTCTCGCTCGCGTCTTCGAGCGCGGCCTCGGCAACCCCGTCGGATATGTCCTGCCGGTGCAGCGCTGGAACGCGCGCGACGGGCGGGCCCGCTGGGCAAGCGAGCGCTGGCGCTTCCGTCGCGGCAGGCTGTTCCTGGTTCCCGGAGACTCCCCGCTCGGATTCCGCCTGCCGCTGGGCTCGCTGCCATGGATCACCCCGGAGTGGTATCCCTACTATTCGCCGGGCGATCCGTTCGAACAGCGTCCCCCCTTGCCGGAACCGAGGAGATTGCGCCAACAGCGGCGCGTGCCACCCGCATCGCCTGCGGGCGGTTCCGCAGGTGGTTTTGGAACGGGTGGATCGCAAGGGCGAGGCGAGCGGCAAACGATCGTCGAGCAGGAACTGCCGATCGATATCAACGCCGTCCGCACGGCGGTCGGAATCGAAGCGCGTGACGGCACCATCTGCGTGTTCATGCCGCCGCTCGAAACCGCCGACGACTACGTCGAGATGATCGCTGCGATCGAAACGGCGGCGGCGGCGGTCGATCTGCCCGTGCGGATCGAAGGGTATACGCCACCAACCGATCCACGCATGGGTGTCATCAAGGTGACCCCTGATCCCGGCGTCATCGAGGTCAACATCCATCCCTCGCGGTCGTGGTCGGAACTGGTCGCAACGACGACGGGACTCTACGAGGACGCCCGCAATACCCGCCTCGGCACCGAGAAATTCATGCTCGACGGCCGGCACACCGGGACGGGTGGCGGCAACCATATCGTCGTCGGCGGAGCCAGTCCCGCCGACAGCCCGTTCCTGCGCCGGCCCGATCTGCTGCGCAGCCTGATCACCTATTGGCAGAACCATCCGGCGTTGTCGTACCTGTTCTCCGGGCTGTTCATCGGTCCGACCAGTCAGGCACCAAGGGTCGACGAAGCGCGCAACGACCAGCTCTACGAACTGGAGCTGGCGTTCCGGCAGATTCCCGATCCTGGCACGATGCCCGTCCCGCCCTGGCTGGTCGATCGGATCTTGCGCAATTTATTGATCGACTCTACCGGCAACACCCACCGGGCCGAGGTTTGCATCGATAAGCTGTATAATCCGGATGGACCGTCCGGGCGCCTGGGGCTGGTCGAATTCCGCGCCTTCGAGATGCCGCCGCACGCACGCATGAGTCTGGCCCAGCACCTCCTCCTGCGGGCATTGATCTCGTGGTTCTGGAACGAGCCGTACACACAGCCGTTGGTGCGATGGGGCACGACACTGCACGACCGCTTCATGCTACCCCACTATGTCTGGAAGGATCTTCTCGGCGTTGTCGGCGACTTGAACCGGGCGGAGATTCCGATTGAAGCCGAATGGTATGCGCCGCACTTCGAGTTCCGTTTCCCCCTTTACGGCGCCGTCGACCACGGCGGGGTGAAGATCGAGTTGCGCCAAGCGCTCGAACCGTGGCACGTCATGGGCGAAGAGGGAGCAATCGGCGGAACCGTCCGATATGTCGACTCCTCGCTCGAGCGCCTGCAGGTGCGCACCACCGGCCTGACGGCAAATCGCTTCGTGCTGATCTGCAACGGCCAGCGCGTGCCGCTGCAATCCACAGGAACGTTCGGCGAGTACGTCGCCGGCGTTCGCTATCGGGCATGGCAGCCGCCCGCCTGCCTGCATCCAACGCTTCCACCGGACGCGCCGCTGGTTTTTGACCTCTTCGATACCTGGTCGAATCGTTCGCTCGGCGGATGCACCTACAACGTCGCACACCCAGGTGGACGCAATTACGAGACGTTTCCAGTCAACGCATACGAGGCGGAAAGCCGGCGCTGCGCCCGTTTCGTCCCATTCGGACATACGCCAGGACATTTCCGCCCACCGGCGCAACTCGACAACGAACAATTCCCCTCGACACTCGATCTGCGTTGGAGTCGATTGAACGGATGACGATGCATCTTCTGCCAAGTCCTGCGCGCCCGGCGATGGCGCCACGCGCGCCTCGCCCCCTCAATCGAAGCGGACCTCGCTCACACGGCGAATACGCCCGTCCGGTTCCGTGGGCGTGAGTAAGATCGACCAAGCATCGGAGGTGCTCCGCGCCGGACGCCTGCACGATACCTACACGCCATTGCCGGGCGTTTACGACGAGATGGTCTCGGCGGATGGCTGCCTGCGGCCGCACTGGCGGCAGTTTATCGACGGCCTGGAAAGCATGAGCGAAAGCGAGCTCGGCAAGCGATGGCGGCTTGCCGAGCGGCTGCTCCATGAGAACGGCCTGACCTACACAGCGGACGTCGGTTCGGGAGGCAGCGGCGGCTACGCCGGGCGGCCTTGGAATCTAGACTTCGTGCCGCTGGTCATCGACGCCAGCGAATGGCGCGCGCTCGAAGCGGGGATCATTCAGCGCGCGCAGGTGCTCAATGCCATCCTCGCCGATCTTTACGGCCCGCAAACGCTGTTGCGCGATGGACTTCTGCCGCCCGCCGTCGTTCTGGGCAATCCGCAATTCCTGCGTCCGTGTCATGGCATCCGTCCTCGCAACGACGTCTATCTCCATATCTACGCCGTCGACCTCGGCCGGGCACCGAATGGCCGTTGGTGGGTTCTCGCTGACCGCACGCAGGCACCGTCTGGCGTCGGCTTCGCCCTGGAAAACCGGGTTGTGCTATCGCGATGCTTGCCCGAGCAGTTTCGGGACTTTCATGTCGTCCGCCTCGCCAACTACTTCCAATCGATGCATGACAGTCTGGTTTCGCGCACCAATCGCGAAAACCCGCGCATCGTTCTGCTTACCCAGGGACCTGAGGGCGAGGGCTACTTCGCTCACGCCTATCTTGCCCGCTACCTCGGATACACGATGGCCGAGGGCGGCGATCTTACCGTTCGCGACAACCGGGTGTTCTTGAAGTCGGTCGACGGCCTCAAGCCGGTTGACCTGATCTTGCGCCGGATCGACGGGGACGACTGCGATCCTCTCGAGCTGCGGGCGAGTTCGATGCTGGGGGTAGCCGGACTTTTGCAGGCAACGCGCGCCGGAAACGTCACCGTCGCCAATGCGATCGGCAGCGGGCTGGCCGAGACCAAGGCGATGCTGGCGTTCATGCCGGCTCTGTGCCGGCACCTGTTGGGCGAGGACCTGGAGATCCCGAACACGTCGACGTGGTGGTGCGGCGATGAGCAGGTGCGCAACTACGTGTCCATGAACATCGACCGTCTTGCCATCGATTCCGCATTCAAGCGAAGAACCTTGCTGTCGCATGCGACCAGCGGCGTGCGGGGCGCATCGCTGTCGCCAACCGAGCGCCGCGCGATCATTGACCAGATCAACGCGCGGGGTGACGCCTATGTCGGTCAGGAACTCGTCTCGCTATCGACGACACCCGTGTGGACGGGCGCCGGTCTGGAACCGCGCCCGATGACCCTGCGGGTGTTCGTCGCGGCGACGAAAGACAACGGCTACGTCGTCATGCCGGGCGGACTTACCCGCGTATCGAAAAGCCGCGACGCCCGGGCCATCGCTCTGCGCCGGGGAGACGGCACCAAGGACACCTGGGTTCTGTCGGACGAGCCGGTCAGCAGCAGCTTCACGCTGCTTCGCTCACCGCTCAGCTACGTCAAGCCGCGGCGGACCGGCAAGGATCTGCCCAGCCGCGCCGCCGACAATCTGTTCTGGCTCGGACGCTATGCCGAACGCTCCGAGGACATCATCCGCGTCCTGCGCAGCGTCGTGCGCCGGCTGACCGAGGACTCCAGTTCGCTCGACAACATAACGGCGATGCAGCGCGTGCTTTTCGTGCTCTTCGAGAAAAGTCAGCTCGCTCCGCCATCGGCAGCGGCCGACGACGATCCGATGCGCGGCCTCGAGACCCAACTCGCTGCGTTGATGTTCGATCCCAACCTCGCCTATGGCTTACGCGAAACGCTCAGCCACTTTCACCGCACGGCGTCGCTCGTGCGCGATCGGCTGTCGCTCGACGCATGGCGGACGCTCAGCCATCTGAACAACGCCAAGATCCTCGAGCGTCCGCGTGAAAGTCAATCGAGCGCGCATCCGCTCGAACTCGGCGACGTTCTGGAATCACTCGACGAATCGATCCGCACCCTTGCCGCCTTTAGTGGCATGGAACTCGAAAACATGACGCGCAACCACGGCTGGCGCTTCCTTGATATGGGCAGGAGGCTCGAGCGGGCGCAGCATCTGGTGGACCTGCTGCACAGCCTGCTCGCCCGCGGCAACCCCGAGGAGGACGGTAGTCTCGTCTTGCTGCTGGAACTGGCCGACAGCCTGATGACCTACCGCTCGCGCTACCTGACGACGCCGATGCTGCCGCCGGTGATCGACCTGTTGATTCTCGACGAGACCAACCCCCGATCGGTCGGCTTTCAGGTGGCGGCGCTGGTCGAACACGTCGACGCACTGCCGCGCGATTTGGATGCAAACGTCCGCACCCCCGAGCAGCGGCTCGTGCTGTCGTTGCTGACAGAGGTTCGACTGGCGGAAATCGCCCAACTCTGTGACGAGGACAGCGAGGGGCGGAGAGGCTCGCTGGAAGCGCTACTCGACACCATCGGCTCCGCGCTTCCCCATCTCTCCGAGCTGATCACCCGTGATTATTTCAGTCACACCGAAGCACGACGACCGGCCGATTTGTAAGCATGCGGAATTCTTCGATTCTCTACGAGGTTAGTCATCGGACTACCTATCGGTACTCCATTCCGGTGTCGTTCTCGCACCATCTCTTGCATCTGAGCCCCCGTGCCTGCGCGCATCAAACCTGCCATCGCACGGCGCTTATCATTCTGCCGACGCCGTCGCAGCACTCGAGTGGGACCGATTATTACGGCAATCCAGTCACTTACATCACCTTGCAGAATCAGCACAAGGAACTGATCCTGCATGCCCGCAGCGTGATCGAGGTGATGTCACTGCCAAAGGTCATCCCCGAGCAGACCCAACCCTGGGACGACGTTTATCGCCGCCTTTACCACGATACCTCAGAGGCGGGCCGCGATGCGTTGCAGTTCGTTTTCGAGACAGCGAAGACAAAGGCGAGCGCGGATATCCACGCTTACGCCATCGCCAGTTTTCCGCCGCGGCGGCCAGTGCTTGCCGGGGTCATCGACTTGACACGGCGCATTTTCAAGGACTTCAAATTCGATCCCACGGCAACGACGGTATCCACGCCGGTCAAGGACGTCTTCAAGGCGCGACGCGGCGTCTGCCAGGATTTCGCCCATCTTCAAATCGCATGTCTGCGATCGCTGCGGCTGCCGGCCCGATACGTCAGCGGCTATCTGATGACCCGGCCTCCGGAAGGAAAGGAAAAGCTCATCGGAGCCGATGCGTCACACGCCTGGGTCTCGGTGTGCTGCCCGGAGCACGGTTGGATCGACGTTGATCCAACCAATAATGTCGCCGTGTCGCTCGACCATGTAACGCTTGCCTGGGGCCGCGATTACGGCGACGTCAGTCCGGTCAATGGCGCCATCTTCGGCGGTGGCGCGCATACCGTGCAGGTCGCGGTTGACGTCGTGCCGATTAATCGTGATCGGGCCGCCTGACCCCGGCTCCACCATAAGTGATATCATCGCAAGCGTACGCTCGCGCCTGTGCGCGTCCTCGTGTATAGAAGGAGGGGTTCGATCGGGGACTCTCAAACGGCAAGGACGACGCGGCGCTAATGTTCGAGGCGATGAACCTCGCGATCCTCGTCGGCGCTGGCCTTATCGCCATCTCGACCTTCACCAGCCTGATTTCGTTCCGCGTCGGCGCTCCGTTGCTGCTCGTGTTTCTGGCGGTCGGCCTCGTCGCCGGTGTCGACGGGCCCGGCGGCCTGACTTTCGATGATGCACCGGCAGCCTATTTTATCGGCTCTGTCGCGCTCGCCGTCATTCTGTTCGACAGCGGATTTAATACACAATTCCGCACGGTGCGCGCTGCGCTCGGCCCGGCACTCACGCTCGCGACCGTCGGGGTCTTGCTGACGGCAGCACTCGTCGGCGCCGCCGCACATCTCCTGCTGGAGCTCGAATGGCTGGAAGCGCTGTTGCTGGGAGCAATCGTCAGCTCTACCGACGCGGCGGCGGTGTTCTTTTTGCTGCGCGTCGGCGGCATCACGTTGCGCGACCGGGTCCGATCGACGCTGGAAGTGGAATCCGGATCAAACGATCCGATGGCGATCTTCCTCACCGTTACGCTGGTGCAGATCATTTCCGCGTCCGACACGGCCACCGCCGCAACCGGACTTGCCTTCCTCGAGGCATTTGCCCGACAGATGGGCTTCGGGCTGCTTGCCGGTCTTGCCGGTGGCCAGGCGATCGTGCTGATTATCGGCCGCCTCAAGCTCGAGGCGGGGCTCTATCCCATCGTCGTCCTCAGCCTTGCTCTGTGCGTCTTCGCCGCAACCGGGTTTGCCAGCGGGAGCGGTTATCTTGCCGTTTATGTCGCGGGAGTGATTGCCGGAAACTCCGGGCTGCAAAGACTGGCGCTTCTCCGCCGCTTCCAGGACGGGATGACGTGGTTTAGCCAGATCGCGATGTTTCTGACCCTGGGGCTGCTTGCAACCCCCTCGCAGTTTCTGGGGATCGCCTGGCCCGCCGTCGCGCTCGCTCTTTTTCTGACCCTCGTCGGCCGGCCAATCGCGGCCTGGCTGTGCCTGCTGCCGTTTGGCTTCACCCGCAATGAGACGACGTTCGTCGCCTGGGTCGGGCTTCGCGGGGCGGTCTCGATCCTGCTCGCCATTTTACCGATCGTAGCCGAACTGCCGAATGGGCGATTGCTGTTCAACGTTGCGTTCGTCGTCGTCATCGTCTCGCTGGTGGTTCAGGGCTGGACGATCCGACCGATGGCGCGGTGGCTGGGGCTGATCGTCCCTCCGCGGATCGGCCCGGTCGAGCGGGTCGAACTCGAACTGCCGGGACGTGCCAGCCACGAACTGATCACCTACAGGATCGCCGCCGAAAGTCCGGTAGCGCGGGGAGAGCGCGTTCCCCGTTGGGCACGGCCGTCCCTGATCGTCCGCGATGGTCGCACGATCCGCGTTCATGACGCCGGACGACTGCGCGCCGGTGACTACGTCTATATTTTCGCGTCGCCGAAACTCGTCCACCTACTCGACCGGCTGTTCGCCCGACCGGCAGGGCTTGATCTCGCCGACCGGGAATTTTTCGGCGACTTTACCATCGATCCGCGAACACAAATCGCCGACCTTGCCGAGGCCTATGGTTTTTCCGTTGCCGACGAGGATGCGACGCTCAGCGTCGCCGATTACGTCTCCCGCCGGATGCAGGGCACACCCGAAACCGGCGACCGCGTGCCGGCGGGCGCGATCGAACTGATCGTCCGCGAGATCACCGACGCCGGCGAGATCGGCGAAATCGGCGTTGCCCTCGAGCCGAGCCGGGCGGCGCAGCCAAAGCTTCCGGTATTCCTGACGTGGCAGGAGATGCGCGCTTTTATCCGGGCGCTGCGATTGAGCCGCCGCCGGCGCCGCCAGCAAAAACGTTTGCGCCGGCAGGAACTCCTCGTGGCGCAAACGCCGATGGTGAACAGCGCCGAAGACTCGCAGCCACCATCAGCGCTGCCCGCGCCACCGCTGGAGACGCCCACTGCGTCGTCGCAAACGATCGTGCGAGACTGAGACGGCAGGCGCAGAGGCGCTGCGCACCGCCGCCCGCCGAGACCATGCCCCGAATTCGAGCCGGCTCTGGCGACAGGTTACGCCGATCGTGCCTTTTACATCAACCGAGAATAGGGAAAACAGCCACCGTAAGTGGCGCGCTCAGCCCTGGCGCGTTTTATACCGCGGGTGCTTTTTGTTGATGACGTAAAGACGTCGCTTGCGCCGCACGACGATGCAGCTCCGCTCGCGCGTTCTTGCCGACTTGATCGAATGTCTGATCTTCATTGCCGCCGCCCAATACACCAACGATCCGCGAGCGGCCTTCCCCGCCGCAGTGGCCGTGACCATAATCGCGCATGCCCCGCTCGTCAACATGAAGGGCTCAGCTTCAAACGCAACACCAGGAGCGCTCACGATTCATCCCCTGCGCGTTGCCGAGAAGACTGCGCACGCTCAGACGAACCATCCGATCATCTCGCGCCAACGCCGATAGCTGTGCGCTCGCCCGTCCCATACCTTGAACAGATGCCAGACGCCGTGTAGCCATAAAATATCGCTCAGTCGCCGATTGTCGTCGAGAAAGGGGTCCTGCTCGCCGATGATCAGCTTGATGTCCAGCCGGCGGATCGGCGCGAGGATGCCGTTCATCCCGACGTTCGCCATGTAGTGGTTGGGCATATTGAAATAGACGTCCTGATCGTAATGGCCGTCGAGCAGGTCGCGGAATCCCTCCGGCGCCTGGGTGAGATCGTAGCGACCACTCATCGCGACCACCCGGTTGAACCGGTGCGGATGGCGAAAGGCGATGTTGACGGCGTGATACGCGCCGAAGCTGCAGCCTAGTGACGTCAGGTAGGGTGTTCCGTTGATCGTTTCACTGAGCGGCAGAACCTCCTGCAAGATGTATCGCTCGAAGGCCATGTGTCGAAACACCCGATCGCGCGGGTTGCACCAATTACAATAGAACGACTCCGGATCGATGCTGTCGACGCAAATCACTTGCAGCCACCCCTCATTCAGATGGTGGCGCAACACGTCAATGATCCCATTGTTCTCGTAGTCGAAAAAACGACCGCAACGCGGCGGAAAAGCGAGCACGCGCGCACCACGGTGTCCGAAAACGAGAAGTTCCATATCGCGACCAAGCGCTGGACTATACCATTTATGATATTCTCGTTTCATTTGCTATACACAATTATTGCAGTTGCGTTAAACAATAAATACATTCATAGATCGTTTAATACATTAATAATTGCCTCGTATCACGATCATTATCACGATTAAAGTTTAATCAATGCTTGAATTTTCGGAACATATGCTCGATCGTTAAAGTTCGACCTGCTGGTATTTGTTACAGTTTGATGAAAAGCTGGAATATCGGAGTGATCCGATGTATGGCGATGCTTGTCGCCAATAGCCGCGAGTGCGATGCCCGGCGCTCCCGGCGAACGCGACGCTGAACGTTCGGGACGATCGTGGCGATGACTTCCTGGTTTGACGACGAAGTGAGCGCGTTGGAGCGGCGGACCCTTTCAGCTCAGGGCTCGGTCAACCCGATTTTGTTTTACGGCAGCTCGTCCTTCACCTTGTGGCACGACATCGAGCAGCATTTCCCCGGCTACAACGTCGTCAATCACGGCTTTGGCGGCTCAACGCTCGCGGACTGCATCCAATACTTCGACCGGCTGGTCGTGCCGATCGCGCCGCGAATGGTCGTCGTCTACGCCGGTGATAACGATCTGGCCGACGGCGCATCGCCAGAAGCGGTTCTCTCCCGCGTGGCGACGTTGGTCCGTCGCAAACGCGACGCGCTGGGTGCGGTCCCGATGGCGTTCGTCTCGATCAAGGTCAGTCCGGCGCGGTTCGCAATCATGCACCGCATCGCCTATACCAACCTGATCGTCGAACGCGCGCTGTTCGAACAGCAGGACGTCCGGTTCGTCGACATTACCCGGCGCATGGTCGGTCGCGGGATGGGATCGTTGCTTGAACTTTATTCGGAAGACCCGCTGCACATGAACCGGGACGGCTATCGCGTCCTCGCGCGCTCCCTTTTTGAGTACATCACCGGGATCGAGCGGCATGCCGGCGATTTACGTGTTGGAACCGCCTTGGCGCACCCCGCCTGGCGCGATCCGCCGGAGCGCGATGCAATGCCCGATGCGCTATCGGTTTGTTAATTCCGATCTGCTATCTCCTTGCCTCGGTGCCATCGGTCGCATAGAGTAAAGCATGCAACTTTTACGTGCTCTCGGCATAGCTGTGGTGGCCGGACTCACTCTCGGGTGCGGTTTAGGTCAGGCGGCGGTACCGCTTCCCACGGACTCATGGCGGTTGTGTCCGCAGGCGATTGCCACGGAGGAGCGTTCGAATTCCATTCCCAAGCACCTGCTCTCGGCGATCGCACTCGCTGAGTCAGCGCGCACCCATCCGGATACCGGCAAACGCATGCCGTGGCCATGGACGGTGATGGCTGAAGGTCAAGGACGCTATCTGCCGACGAAGGCGGCCGCGATCAGCGAGGTCCGCAACTTGCAGGCGCGGGGAATTCGCAACATCGACGTTGGTTGCATGCAGGTCAATCTCTACCACCATGCGGACGCGTTCGCCAGCCTTGATGAGGCGTTCGATCCAGCTTCCAACGTCGCCTATGCGGCACGATTCCTACGCTCATTATTCGAAGATGAAGGATCATGGCGAGATGCGGCCGGCCGCTACCACTCGGCGACGCCAGAGCTGAAAATCCCTTATCAAAATAAGGTCGCGGCGTTGTGGAACGATCAGCAACGGCGCGAGCGCAGCGGCGGCACCGATCTTGAGACCGGGCCGTTGACGGCAGGATTGGGAACGGACAGCACGATCCAATCGCGCGTTCGCTCTCCGGCGTTAATGTTCTCGCTCGCTGACCGGCGCATGATTGGCGGCACCCGGATGCCGGTCATGCCCCGTCTCGCACGATCGCTGCCGGGCGCACCATCGGCACCCTCCGCTCCCGAACCGCCAGTGTCCGGCATCCAGCGCGCCCCACTCGGCATGACCGGGCGCTACGTACGATCCCACGACGAAGAGGCGGCGTTTGCGGCTCGCCGCGTTCAGTATTTGCAAGAACTCCGTCAAGCTGTGGCTGAGGTCAAGCGGTCGTACTCGGTGCAGGTCGCGCGCGACGACCCCCGCTAGGCGCCGTTCCGGGCCCAGGCGCGGACGGTTGTCGCGCTCGGCCACGTTGACGATTTTGAATCGCGCGATCCGCCTGACGCTGCCGCCAACCCCATTCCCGCCACCCATTGGCCCACCTACCCCTGTCCCGCCCGCGCCTGGGATAACCGTTGCGTGCAAGGAACGCACGTCCGAACGCGAGGCATCGCACCGGAGCGGAGAACCCGCCTCAGCGAACGGCCCCTATCGATACGGATGGGATAAGCGGGCTCGGAAGAATTCACCGCCCGTCATGGAGGCGATCGCGAAGCCAATCGCCAGGACGGACGCACCGCCATCGGGCAAATGGACAGAGGTAACGCGCGTTTGCGTCGTCCGCGAGTGCTCGCGCCTTGCCCTCGCCGCCGGGTGTTCGCCTATTGCAGGGTCGCGTGCTCTTTTTCAAGCATCGCGCTTGCCATCAGCGCCCCCTGACGCCAAGCCTCGATCAATTCCAACGCGCGCTCATCGAACTCGTCGTCCAAGTACATATCGGCGATCTGATTGATCTCCGCGAGATCGATGATGTGTCGATAGCCCATCTGGAAAGCGCGTTTGGACGTCATCGCTACAGCCCCATGCCTTGGATGCTCCAGCGTAAGCCGGCGATCGTGAATAATCGGTTTCACCCATCCATTTTTACTTCCGCCGAACCGATTACCGCCCACGGATAGGGGCCGGAAAACGAACGCCCCCTCACCATTTTCTCATCGTGGTGAAAAGACGAAAATTCCCAAATGTCCACGCCTGGATGTGTTCTGCGCCTTGGCCTCCGCCGAGAAAACGAAAAAATCAGATAAATAAGTGTACAAGGCGCGTATACCCATAATACAACATAATTATAATTACATATGCAATATAAATATTCTTTTAAGTTTCATGATTTATTATAAATAATTCAGTGTATGACATCGATATCTACCTCATTCCATTTAAAATGATTAATATATAAATTGAATTACACTCATAACGGGCATGCAGGGCGATACTTCACTAAGTGGCACTTCCGACAATGATTGGATCGACGGGCTCGGCGGCATCGATCTCGTCCGCAGTTCGGTCGATCACGCCCTCAACGACGCAATCGAAAATCTTACCTCGATCGGAAGCGCGGACATCTGAGGCGCAGATCTCTTCAGTCTGGCAACGCAGGCGCGGTGACGGCAACGACGTCCTCGCCAGCAGTTATCATGACGATACGCTGCAAGACGGCAACGGGAACGTTTCGCTGACCGGCGGTATCAACGCAGATACGTTCGTTTTCGACGCCGAGACCGGTGGTGGCGCCCTCGATCGCCCGCGGGCGGATGGTAATCGCCGTTTTCTCGACGTATATCGTTTTTTCGACGTATATAGTGCGGGACGTGGTGGCGAGCGTTAAGCACCGCGAGGGGTTGACTATGCCGAACTGGTCTTTGCGAACATGCCATATCTGATTCACGGCGACAGCGGCGATTGGGAAGTGGTCATCGGTCTGGAGATCCACGCGCAGATCGTCTCGCGCGCCAAGTTGTTCTCCGGGGCGGCTTCCGACTTCGGCGCCGAGCCGAACACCCAGGTAAGCTTGGTCGATGCCGCATTCCCCGGGATGTTGCCGGTCCTGAACCGTGTGTGCATCGAGCAGGCGGTCCGAACCGGAATCGGACTCAACGGCAAGATCAATCTCGATAGTGTCTTTGAGCGCAAAAACTATTTTTACGCCGATCTGCCGCAGGGCTATCAGATCTCGCAATATCAGTCGCCGCTGGTTGGCGAGGGGCGCGTTGCCATCGACCTTGCCGATGGTTCCAGCAAGGACATCGGCATCGAGCGGCTGCATGTCGAACAGGATGCGGGCAAGTCGCTGCACGATCAGCATGCCCGCTACACCCTGATCGACCTGAACCGGGCGGGTGTCGCCCTGATGGAGATCGTCTCAAAGCCGGATATCCGCAGCCCGGAAGAAGCCGGCGCTTACTTGCGCAAGATCCGCTCGATTGTCCGCTACCTCGGCACCTGCGACGGCAATATGGAGCAGGGCTCGATGCGATGCGACATTAACGTCTCCGTCCGCCCCGTCGGCGAGAACGCGCTGCGCACGCGCGCCGAGGTCAAGAACGTCAACTCGATCCGCTTTGTTATGCAGGCGATCGACTATGAGGCCGCACGGCAGGTTGCCATCTACGACGCCGGCGGAACGGTGGTCCAGGAGACACGGCTCTACGATTCCGGCCGCGGCGAAACCCGCTCGATGCGGGCCAAGGAGTTCGCGCACGACTATCGCTATTTTCCCGATCCCGACCTGCTCCCGCTGCACCTCGATCCAGCGGAGGTCGAACGTATCCGCACGTCTCTGCCGGAACTTCCCGACGAGCGCAAGCAGCGGTTTATCGATGCCTACGGTCTCACCGCGTATGATGCAGGGGTGCTAACGGCGGAGAAGGAAGCGTCCGAATACTATGAACAGGTGGCGAAAGGACGCGACGGCAAGCAGGCGGCGAACTGGGTTATCACCAATCTGTTTGCCGTGCTCAACAAGCAGGGCCGAAGCATCGCCGCCTCGCCGATCTCGGCGCAACGCCTCGGCAAGCTGCTTGACCTGATGGCCGATAGCACGATTTCCGGGCGGATCGCCAAGGACGTATTCGAGATCATGGCCGAATCCGGCGAGGATCCCGCCGCGATCATTGAAGCAAAGGGCTTGAAACAGATCACCGATGCCGGCGCCATAGAAAGTGCCGTCGCCAAGGTGGTGGCCGATAATCCTTTGCAGGTCGAACAGTTTCGCGGCGGTAACGAAAAGGTGCTGGGCTGGCTGGTCGGCCAGGTGATGAAGGCGACCGCCGGCAAAGCCAATCCGGGGCAGGTCAACCAGTTGCTGCGCAATAAGCTCGTCTGATCTGCCTTACGGGGCGAGCACGAGAGGCGAACGGCGCAAGCGGGATCAGCCTCCCGTGCCGCTTTTTCTCATCGGTCGCGCCTATAATTCTTCCGTGTAGGCTTCGTGGAAGCGATTGTTCGAGCGGAACTGCGTCTGGATGTGCTCTGCCCGTCGCCGGTTGCCGAGCATGGCATCGACACAATCAGGATCGAAGCGCCGCCCGGCTTGATCGCGCAGAAAGTCGAACGCCCGATCATTCGTCCACGCCGGTTTGTAGCAGCGCTCGGTGGTCAGCGCGTCGAATACGTCCGCGACGGTAACGATCCGCGCTTCTAACGGGATTCCGGCACCGGCGCGGCCCTCGAGGTAGCCGCTGCCGTCGTAAGCTTCGTGATGATAGCGGACGATGTTGCGCAGGACCTCGACGTGCTGACCGGAGCCAACGTTAAAGCCGGTGGCGATGCTTTCGACGATGCCCATTCCGGCCGAAACATGCGACTTCATAATGGTGAATTCATCATCGGAGAGTTTTTTCGGCTTCAACAGAATCTGGTCGGGAATGGCGATTTTCCCAACGTCGTGCAGCGGGGCGTAAAGAAAGACGTACTCGACGAATTCGTCGTCGATGGCGTCTCCCGGATCGCGGTCGGCAAGCGCCTTGGCGATCAGACGAGCATAGCGGGCCATACGATCGAGATGGGCGCCGGTTTCCTCGTTGCGCGAATGGCTCATCGCTCTCGCCACGTCGATCGCCGAACGCAACGCGGTCACGCGCGAGACCTCGTTGATGATCAGCAGCGAAATCAGGTGGGCGTGGAGCTCGAGATGACGGACGACCGCTTCGGAAAAATAGCCGACCACACTTGAATCGAAGAACATGAAGCCGAAAAAGCGGCCGTGATCGTAAAATGGAATAGTATAGCTTGAACGATACCCTGTCTGGACCAGGCGCAGGATGTGCAGGCTGCCGCTGACCCCATCGATCTGTAAATCGTCGATGACGCGCACGTCATGGGAAAGCGCGAGGTCGCGCAGCGACGGTACTTGGTTCAGCCGGGCCTCATAATGGCTGAACGGCGCTTCGCCGTCGGTCGAATGCACGAACGTTTTCAGGATGTCCGTCTGCTCGTCGTAAATGGCGACAGCGATGCGGCCGATTTCCGGTCGTTCCAGCTTCAGGCTCGCATGGATCTCCTGAAGCTGATTTTGGACCGATACGGTATTGCTCAACGTTTCGATCACCGCCGCTCCAGGCTCCCAGCATCAAAGAATTTACAACGTTAGCGATAAGCAATGCTCGGCGCCAGTCGCCCCGCGCAGCATGCCTGCGCAAAAACATCGACAAGCACTTTCCGGACCGATCTCGGGGAGGGGGACGAATTTTCTGGTGCGTGCGCTCTTACCTGCCAAACTCAATCCGAGATTGAAGGCCCCTGATTGGAAGATCGCCAATGCGGCCACTGCCGACCTTGCGCCAGTTGAGATACCTCGTCGCCGTCGCCGAGCATCGCCATTTTGGCCGCGCGGCTGAGGATTGCCTCGTCACCCAGTCGACTCTCAGCGCCGGCATCCGCGAGCTTGAAGACGTGCTCGGTGCCACGCTCGTTGGCCGCAGCAAGCGGCGAATCGCGATGACGCCCCTGGGCGAGGACATCGTTCAGCGCGCGCGCGCCATGCTGCGCGCGGCCAATGATATGGTCGATGCGGTCGAGGCCGGGACCCAGCCACTCAGCGGATTGCTCCGGCTGGGAGTGATCCCGACCGTTGCCCCCTATGTTCTGCCGAAGGCCCTTCCGTCATTACGGGCGGACTATCCGCGCTTGCGCCTTTATCTGCGGGAGGATCAGACGGCCCGCGTGCTCGATCTGCTCGACGGCGGGCGATTGGACGGCGCCATCATCGCGCTGCCGTATGCGACCAACGACCTCGAGATCATGCCTCTCGGCGACGACGCGCTCCTAATCGCCTGCCCCAAGACGCACCGTTTCGCCGGACGGGAACGGTTGCAGAGCGGAGAGCTGGCGAGCGAGCGGATGCTGCTTCTAGAAGACGGGCACTGCCTGCGCGATCATGCGCTCACCGCCTGCCGCCTGCTGCCAGGGCAGGCGAACGAAGATCTGCAGGCAACCAGTCTCGGAACGCTGATGCAGATGGTGGCGAGCGGCCTGGGTCTGACATTCGTTCCCGCCATGGCGGTGGATGTCGAAACGCGCGGTGATACCAATCTGACCGTGGTTCCACTCGCCGACGGCCATCCGTCGCGTCAGATCGCGCTCGTCTGGCGCCCCGAATCCGTCCGGACTCAGGATATGCGGTTATTGGGAAACCGGTTGAAGGATTTCGTCGTGGCCCCGCTTTGTGGGCTCCCCGGCGCCGCGACGATGGCATGACGCACGAAAGCGCCAGCGAGGCCAGCCATGGGAGCGATTTTACGCCACTGTTCGCATCGCCACGTCGCCATGCTTGATCGGCGGGCCGGTCGCTGGTCTAATCACCGCCGTCACGCCCGTCAGCGGCGATCGACGCGGACGCGATGAAGTCCCGGATGGGTGGCCGAGCGGCTGAAGGCACTCGCCTGCTAAGTGAGTATGGGTCAAAAGCCCATCGAGGGTTCGAATCCCTCCCCATCCGCCATTAAAGTGTAGCGTAGTCTGGCGTGCCGACGGTGGTCGAAGCGTAGAATCGGTGTTCTCTACGCTACTTGCTGACCGGCCCCTCGGCAGCAATGCGCCTCCATATCGGTCGTTCCAGGCTTGGTGCTCCTTCCTAAAACCTGCCGCCCCGGCGTACCGGCACGTGCCAGACCGAAGGACGGGGATTGGGACCTAGCCGTCAGTCTGCTTTGGGATTGCAAGTATTTAAAGCGGCCATAGGGATAAGTGCGCCAATGCGTCCTCAACTCGGCGACCGGGATCGGACGTCTCAGCTGTCGAACGACTGAACATCGGCCTTGATGCCATTGAGGCGGAGGATCGACGTCACGGTCCGCGCCCACGCATTTGCACGATCGATCGATTGACTGAGAATGGGGCTGAACGCGACCACCCCGCCACAGCCGTCGGTATCGCCGAGGCCTTCTCGCTTCAGCCAACGTGCGAACCCACGCCTAGCGTCGAACACGCGCACCAGCGCGGTGCCACATTCGCCTTCCGAAATCGCCGCTATTCCCGACAGGAACATCGGCGTCGGGACGTGCCCCTCGCCAGCCCGAACCCCGGCTGCGTTCGCCAACGCCCAGAGCTGCGACCACTCGGCAGTCCCCCGCGCACCCGGCGGCAGGATTGGCGGCTCGCCCGGCTCAACGGCCTCTGCATCGCGCGGGTCGGGATAGGCAGTCGAAAATGACGGCAGCGCACCGGGGTTCATATTCCATCCGGTGACGATCACAGCCGTCTTCCCCGCGCGGTTGCGGATGCGCATCGGCACTTCGAAGCGGGCGCCGTATCCGGTCTCCCACTCGTTGAGCTTCACCGCATTGGGCTCGGCCATCAGCAGGCCCGAATAGAATTGCGCAGCCAGATATCGCCAGTCCTCGGGATCGATACCGAGATCGTCGATCAAAAAGGCAGCCTTCGACTTCCCATCTTTGCTGGTCCGGTCGAACAGATATTTGGTGAACTTGCTCTCGGGCATGATGGCCTGGAGGATGTCGGACGATTCCGCGATGGCCTTGAAATCGAACGTCTTGCGTCCGGCGTTCAGGAGGAAGACGCGTCTCATCTCTTCGAGAACTCGCTGCTCGACATCTCCAGCCTGTTTGCGCGCTACACCGTCGGCAGCCTTCTTTCCGCGCTCAGAGATCGAGCCGCGCGGAAGCCCGTCCGGCCCAGAGCTCGCGAGCCAACCATAAGGCTGCCATACTGGACCACCGGGCTTGAACGTGGCAGCCCCCTCCAGAGGCCAATCCTGCTCCCCCTCGTAGCTAAGCACCTGCACGATCGTCCCATCCTTGATGGCGGCGGCGTAGATCAGACTGTCGAAAAAACCACCGCGATGGACGGGATTGCCGGGATCGATCGCGAAGGCGCCGACATAGCCCGGCACCGCGCGCAGACTGACATCCATCGCGTCACGGACATCGACATCGAGCGCCGAGAACGCGACGCACTCTCCGGTATGGAGTCTGAAGATGTCCAAACCGGACTGGCGATCGACGCTGTGCCAATCCTCGCCAAGTGAATCGAGCCATTCCCAGATCACGTATTTGTAGATATCCTTGTCGTGTGAGACCGTCCAGCCGCTCCCGCGCTCGAAGCCGTGGACCCCGGTCGTTCGCTCGGCGAAGCCCGACAAGGTCGGCACCCCGACCCGAAATTGCGAGCACGTGCGCCCCGAGGGATCAGCAGTTCCAAGAGCAGTAAGCACCTCGCTCGTGAAATAGGCCCACTGCGGATCGGGTAGCCCTTCAACGCTACCATCGAACAGAAACGCACAAGGGCTGGTTGGGCGCTGTTTACTGGATTGCACGGCATCCCCCATTTGTCAGGAGATGGTCACCGATCCGTTCCGGATCAATCTTCCACATCGTATCCCAGCCGGGCGTCATCAACCAGACAGGCAGGAGACGGCCCCCATCTTGCCGGCCCTGGTATAGAGAATCCGCCGAACTTCTATCCAATTCCATCCATTTCGATAATGACCATTGCACGGGAAAGGCCTGGCGCCCGGACATGACTGACTACCGCAATGTGGCAACTGCCTATCGGATCGCGCTCAAGTCTCTCGCTCGCCGATATCTCGAACTTCACGACGAGATCGCCGACCTCGATGCCATGATCGCCGCCATCGTCGACGAGCTTGCTCCCGCCCTGGTGACACGGAATTCCATCGGTCACGCGTCCGCCGCGCAGCTCCTCCTCACCGCCGGCGACAACTCCGAGCGCCTGCAGTCCGAAGCAAGCTTCGCTGCACTCTGCGGCGTGAGCCCGGTCCCAGCCTCTTCCGGCAAGACAACGCGCCATCGCCTCAACCGTGGCGGCGACAGGGCAGCCAACAGCGCACTCCACATCATCGCCATCGGACGGCTTCGCACCGACACCCCCGCACCAAAAGCTATATCGCAAAGCGTATCGCCGAGGGCCATTCCAAGCTCGAGGCCATTCGGTGCCTCAAGCGCTACATCGCGCGAGAAATCTTCTCCCTCATCCGCCAAAGAAGGCAGGAGATCAATCAGGCGCAGATCGCCACTTGACAAACAGAAGGGCATCCGCGGCTCGCAGTACGCCAGCCAAGGATACTGGGAGATGCCGGCAAAGCACGGCCTCGAGGGCTCGATGGGACGGCGCGGCAATCCCTACGACAACGCCAAGGCGGAAAGCGTCATGAAGACGCTGAAGGTGGAAGCCATCTACCTGATGGCCTACGACAGCTTCGAAGACGTCATAGCCGACCTTCCCCGCTTCATCGATCAGGTCTACAACACCCGCCGGCTGCATTCCGCGCTCGGATATCTCAGCCCATCACAGTTCGAGGATCACCACGCCCGGCAGACGGTCAAATCCGCAGCCTGATCCTGTCCATCCCAAGGGGCGCAGTCCAGATCCCGGGCAATCTTCAACGCCGATTGACACCTTCGCGTTGTCGGCGGCTTTCCTGCGCGGCGGCGGACGCCTCGCGAAGGTAGGTCGTCTGTTCGCGGATGGCGGAAACGGCGGCGGCGGCATCCCGGGCTTCGATCGCCCGGAGAAGCTTTCGATGTTGCTCGACGATCGCCTCTCGGTCGCGGAACCGGGACACGACCATGTTCTCGATCGGCTGAAGCGCCTCAATCACCGCGAACATGACGAGCTGGATCACCGGGTTATGGGTCGCGTCGACGAGGGCGCGGTGGAAACGCACGTCCGAGCCGCAGAACTCTTCGTCGCCGATGCCGGCACTCGCCTGGACGTCGATCTCCGCCGTCATGATCGCGAGTTCCGCGTCCGTGCGCCGTTCCGCGGCAAGCCGCGCGCAAACCACCTCCAGCTCGTACCGCGCCTCGAGAACGTTGGACAGATCGAACTCGCCAAGCCCGACGAGGAGAGCCAGCGCGGTGCCGATCATTGACCCGACTTCTTCGCGGTCGGGACGATTGACGAAGTTGCCGCCCGCCGGTCCGCGTCGGGAGCGGATCAGGTTCTGAGCGGCGAGACGCTTCAGCGCTTCGCGGATCGTCGGACGCGAAACCTCAAATCGCCGGGCAAGTTCCTCCTCGGTCGGCAGTCTATCGTCCGCCTTCAGACTGCCGTCGGCAATTGCGCCACGAATGCTTTCGGCAATCTGCTTGGCGAGACTATCGGTCACCAGCGGAGTATATTTGAACGCCATTTTTTCCTGACGCCGTTGTTTCCAAATCACCGCGGATCGGCTGCATCGATTGCCGGCCCCGGCCGATCGATCGTTGGCAGGAGAGCCCGCTCCGCAGCGATTCTGACACTGATAGCCGAATCCCGCTGCGAGAGCGAACGGAATTTGAACATTCTTAAATTTATCAATTTGTTTGACAAATAGGCGAATATCGCTTTTGCTCGATGTGGGATGACGAATGATCGACCTCAGGGCGAAACGAATAAAGAACAACTTGATGGAGGAGACGAAATGCGAACGGCCGCAATCGGACTTTCTATCGTAATCGGGCTGGCACCCTCAAGTGTTGATGCCGCAAACTTCAAGTGCGATGACAATGTTCTGCACCCCACGTACTCGGTGGAAGAACAAGCACTTGTCGATCAGTTCTGGAATGAAACGCTTTTATATTTAGACGCCTATGTCGATGTGCTGAGTACGCCGACCGGGCGATGCAAAGACTCGGCCGAGGCCACGATCCAGACATTCGACGCCACGACGGGCAAGAAGCAGTCGCGCTGTATCCTCAAGTACCGCGATATGGAACTGATGACCAAACACCTGAAGGCGATCCTCGCCGAGCCGGACAAGGCCAAGGCCTGCTTCGACCCACAGAAAAATTACACCGAATTTCAGCTGTATACGCCGAACGCGAAACTCCAATCGGTGTCGGCGGTAAGCCGATGGCTCGATCGGCCACTGCTGACCGACTACTTCACAAAGATCGGCGGGCCCATCGGCAAGGCCGGGCTTGAGCTGAACGAGAACTTCGTCGAAGTCACCTCCAAAACCGACACTCAGGCGCACTGGAAGCGTGACGTCAGCATCAACGGCTTGCCGAACCTGTGGGCGTCGGTTGGCTGGATCCCGTTCTACGCGGAGAACGAAAATGCGCGAAACGAACGCTTTCGCGGCGGCTATCTCTACGCCGAGGTCATGGGGCCTTGGGGAAATCTCCGGATCGCCGAAATCGACGGAGAGAGGGTCGGGGCCGAGATCGGCATGACCGTGCAGTTGTTCAACTCATCCTATCCCTACCACTACCATCATCCCCAGGAGATCTACATCACCTTAACCAAGCCGCAGTGCATGGATCAGAACAAGGACATGGTCATGCATTGGGACAGCGACGCGTTGCATCAGGAACGCGTCGAGGGGGGATGGGCCGTCACCGTCGATGGTTCTGGCGACACCTGGAAGAAGTGGTTCACGAACCAGGATCCGACCAAGGAATGGCTGTCCTATTTCGAACGGAACGCCATCCATGCCTTCTATCTGAAAGAGGGCTGCAACGCCACTATCAAGAACTCCGGGTTGGTAACTGTCTGGGCTCGCTCAACCTCGCGCGATAACCAGCAGTCGACCCGGCTGTGCCACCCGGCCGACGGTAAGCCCCATGTCAACGACATGATGCCGTGGACAAAGGCGGTCTGCGATCTCAAGGACTGGGCGCCGTAAGTCAAGGTTGCTCGTTCGTCCTATTCCTGCGCGCTCCGGCCCGCCGGAGGTGCATCCCGACAAATACTTCAGACGGAAGGTGACGACATGACATTCAAAGGCTGGAGACTCGATAAGACCGATGGCGCGTTCAACTGCGCGCTGACCGACCTCGACGAGGCCGAAATGATGGACGGGGACGTCACCGTCGACGTCCAACACTCGACCATCAACTACAAGGACGGGCTGGCGATGACCAACGCGGGCCCGGTGGTTCGGCGCTGGCCGATGGTGCCGGGGATCGATTTCGCCGGGACGGTCAGCAGCAGCGAGCATCGTGACTTCAAGGCCGGTGACGCGGTCGTCCTCAACGGTTGGGGCGTCGGCGAAGTCCATTGGGGCGGTCTCGCCGAAAAGGCGCGTGTCCGTGGCGATTGGCTGGTACCGCTGCCCAAGGCGTTCACGCCGGCGCAGGCGATGACCATTGGCACCGCCGGTTACACGGCGATGCTATGCGTCATGAAGCTACAGGATCACGGGGTGTTGCCCCAGGACGGCGACGTGCTGGTGACCGGTGCCGCCGGTGGTGTCGGGAGCGTGGCCGTGTCCATCCTGGCGAGCCTCGGATACCGGGTGCTGGCGGCGACCGGGCGTGAAAGCGATGCATCCTATCTCAAGGAACTGGGCGCCGCCGAGATTGTCCCGCGTGCGGAATTGAGCGAAAAGGGCCGGCCGTTGGGCAAGGAACGTTGGGCCGGTGCCGTCGATTCGGTTGGCAGTCACACGCTTGCCAACGTTCTGGCGTCGACCAAATACGGCGGCACCGTCGCAGCCTGCGGCCTGGCTCAGGGCGCCGATCTGCCGTCGACGGTCATGCCGTTCATCTTGCGCGGTGTAACTTTGGCCGGCGTCGATTCGGTCATGTGTCCGAAACCGGTCCGGCTGAAGGCATGGCAACGGCTCGGCGAATGCCTGCCGTTGTCCAAGCTCGAAGCGATCACCTCGACGGTCGGGCTCGCCGACGCCAGAAGGGTCGCCGAGGACATCATGGCCGGAAAGGTTCGAGGCCGCGTCGTCGTCGACATCAACGGCTGACGCGAGCGCCGGTGTCAGCCAGCCTGAATTCGACTCCGATTTTGGAACAAGTGGCCTGATTGGAGCGCGGTCGCTGCCGCCAAGCCGGCGGGTCGGCTTCCCGTCGCCGCCCCCGTCGGCAACTTTCATGTCGCTCGAGGCGACCGTGAGCCACCATGTCTGTACAAGCCTCGAAAGCGACGATTGGAACGTCTGCTTTTCGATTTCTCGAAACGTCGTTAATGGTGAACACCGTCGTAATGGCCCAACTCTGCTCGGCGATCCCACGCGAGATATTCGGGCTTCCGCGACGAGGCCCGCTGGCGCCGCACATCCCGCCCATCGCCAGAAGGCAATATAGGTGCTAAATCCTATTTTGCTTGGCGCGCGGCCATACGCTTGGTATGAGCACCCGAGATCAGGAACTGCGCCAGGACAGAGCGCTGTCGCGAGATCCCCCGCAGGGCTTGGTGTCGGCACGAGAGATGTACGGGCCCCTTCCCGCCATGCGGGAAAGTGGAGGTGGCCAGCCCGAGACCTCCCCAGCGACAGCCGCAAATTTTGGGAAGCCACCTGGGAAGCCAGGAAGCCACCCTGGAGTCGACCCGGAAGCCAGCCGGCCAGAGCAACCAGCCTTTCGCTTCACCCTTTCGGATGCAACGACCATGCTCCCATTCCTGCCCGAGCAGATCGAGCAATGGCCGATCGCGCGGCTGAAGCCGTATGCGCGCAACGCGCGGACGCACTCGGATGATCAGATCGCCAAGATCGCCGCCTCGCTGGTCGAGTACGGCTGGACGGCGCCGGGGATGGTGGCGGACGACGACGAGATCGTCGCCGGCCACGGCCGGCTGCTGGCCGCCCGCCAGCTCGGGCTGGAGCAGGTGCCGGTCATTCGCCTGGCGCACCTGACGCCCGAGCAGGTGCGTGCGTATCGGATCGCCGACAATCGGCTGTCCGAGCTGTCCGGCTGGGACGTCGCACTGTTGGCGGCAGAGCTGCAGGCGCTCGACGCCGACGGCTTCGACCTGGGCCTCACCGGCTCCGACTTCGAGTGGAGCATCGACGACTGCTGCGCCGCCAACCTGTCGGCCGTCGTTGCCGACGATCCCGGCCAGCAGCGCGCCTTCCGCTTCCTCGGTAACCGCGTCTTCCAATGCCAGGGCGTCAAGCTGCTCGGCGGCAAGCATGTGCTGATCGCGGGCAACAGCTTCCGCCTGCCGTTCAACTACGCGGTGTTCCTCGGCGGCGACGACAGCTACGGCGAGGGAGCCAGGGCGATCGAGGACGTGCTGGTCTACGGCAACACCGTCACCGACCTGGTGACCGCGGATCAAGTGGGCAACGTCAACGTCGTCCTGACCAAGCGCGGCGCGGACGAATGGATCGTCAGCGGCGATCTTGCCTGAGACAGCTTCTTGATGCCGGCCGCTGCGGGACTGCATCGAATTTCCGGATCGGATGTCTCGAAAGCTCGACAATGTGTGCGCCGTCGAATTCGATGGAATGCTCGCTTGTCGCGCTGAGCCTGTACGCAGGAGACGTCAAGCGTCTTGCCCGGCGGCCGTCACCCTTGCGGGTCAGGACGGACACCGGGCGAACGCGATCATCATGGCCGGTCCTGGACGCCCTGATGCTCACCCGGCGCATCCGTAAATGCTCCGGCTCCGGCGGTATTCGAGGGCGTCCGGGCGACACGGAACCCCAAGTTGTTGTTCCGATTGTCGGGATTGTTCCTGTTGCGGATCGCGGAGCGGAGGTTCCTCGAATTGTTGTTCCAGGATCCGCCGCGGTTGACGCGTTCGCGAGAGGGGACCGGGCAGGCTCCCGCTTGGGGCACGACGGCCATCGCGGAAGGGGGCAACGCAGCGGGATCGAAGGGGCCGCCGCGAAAATGGCATGGCGCAAACGCCACGTATTCGCGTGTTCGGAATGGGCGATCCATGAGCGTATACGGCGTGCCGCGTCGGCTTCGTCGAGACTGCCGACGCGCATGCGATCACGAAGGCCGCGCAACCGGTTGCGGAACCGGCGGACGTTGTCCTCCGGCAAGCGGCGGCCTCCAGGGAACAGCACGTAGCCGAGAAAAGTAGTCGGTTCGATCGTGGCGCGGATGAGCGTCTTGCGCGGATGCAAGGTCAGCCTCCGGCCGGCGAGATAGGTGCCGATGCTGCGGCGCCAATCCACCAGCGCCAACGGATCGTTGCCGAACAGCACGAAATCGTCCACGTAACGCAGATAACCTTTCGGGCGAAGCACCTCGGTGCAGTAGTGGTCCAGCCCGTCGAGGTACAGGTTGGCAAAGAACTGGCTGGTGAGATTGCCAAGCGGCAAGCCACGCCGACGCTCCCAAGGTGTTAGGAGATCGTCGCCCGGGTAATGAATATAAACCGGTTCTTGCGGATTCGAGCCATCGATGATGCTGTCGATCAGCCAGAGCGTCCGTTCGCAAGCGATCCGTCGGCGAACAGCACACTTGAGGAGTTCATGGTCGATAGCCGGAAAGTAGCGGTAGATGTCGCATCGGAGCACATACGCCGAGCGGTCACGGAAGCGCTCGTAGCGGGTAACGGCGGCGTGTGTGCCCTTGCCAACCCGGTTGGCGTAGCTGTCGAAAATGAAGCCGCGCTCGAAGATCGGCTCGATGACGGCGCACAGCGCGTGATGGACGACCCGGTCGCGGAACGGAGCTGCGGAAACAAGGCGCGGCTTCGGATCCTCGATGCGGATGGTGACATAACCGCCGGGCCGATAGCTTCCCGCCTGTAATTCCCGTTCGAGCTTGAGGATCTCGCGCTCCAGACCCGCCATGAACGCGGCCGGCATCGGCTTGGCGCGCTTGCCCTTGATGGCGCTGCGCGCAGCAGCGTGAAGCGCCGGAAACGTGGCGATCGCGCCGAACAGGTCGTCAAACCGCTTCGGGGGCATGACTTGCTTTCAGCCAGCCGCCGACGAGACGACCGATCTCGTCGATGGTTCGGGCGGCGTGCTCATAACGGCGCAGATCGAGGATTTGCAGATCACTGGCGAGGCGGATCAGCAGACGCAGCTTTTCCAGCTTCAGATTGACCGAGCGCAGGACTGGAGCGCGGTTCCGGGTGTAGGTGGCCTCGACCAGACCTTCGAGAATATCGAGAGCAGCGGACTGAATTCGGTCACCGAGCAGAAACTTCTGCGCGCGCGGAAACTTCTCGACCGTCGGCACCAGCCACACGACGAACTGATAGGCCTTTTCCAGCGCAACTCCGGTCTGCCTGGCGTTATCGGCCACCTCGTTCGATGCTCCAAAAAAAATCGGCCAGGGCTCCGCCCTGGACCCAAGAGGTAAAGTGGTAAAGATTCAAGTCCTAATGAAGCGTCCGGGCGACACGGAACCCCAAGTTGCTGCCCCGACCGCCGGGACCGTCCCTGCCGCGGATCGCGGAGCGGAGGTACCCCGAATAGCAGTTCCAGGATCCGCCGCGGTCGACGCGATCGCGAGAGGAATAAATTCCTTCGTTGTCCGTCCATGCCGAGCCGTCGGTCGGCGCACCCTGATAGGTGCCGTGCCAGACATCCCCGACCCACTCCCAGACGTTGCCATGCATGTCGTACAATCCCCAGGGGTTGGCTGGATACCCGCCAACCTCCGTCGTCTTGCCGTGCTTCGATTGATCGTAGTTCGCCTGTTTCGGCGTGATCGCATCGCCCCAGGAATAGCGGGTGGTTGTTCCCGCCCGGCAGCCATACTCCCTCCCGCTTCCGACGGCAACCGGTACGGCTGCCCCGTCTCCCGCGACAGCCACTCACAGTAAGCCACCGCATCCCACCAGGACACGTTGATCACCGGCCGACGGCCGCGACCCCAACCCTCATCGCCAAGCCGCTCCCGCTTCGTCATCGCGCAAAAATGGTCGTATTCCTCAAACGTCACCGGGTAGCGGCCAAGCGCAAAACCAGCATCAATCCTCACCCGGTGCTGTGGGCCCTCGCTATCATAGCGTCCTTCCTCCCCCGCCGGCGAACCCATCAGAAACTCACCCGCCGGTAACATAACCAACTCCGGACACCAAGGCGCATCGACGTCGCGGAAAACGGTCGAAACGGGAGGTATCGGAGGGACAGGCGGCGGCATCTTCGTCGCCAACACTCCCTCAATTCGCTTGTAGACGCGGACGTGCTCTTCGAATTCGAGACGCCGAGTCAAAACCCGCCGAACCGCATCGATACAATAGGCGTCACCGCTTCGAAGCATCTCCTCCAATTCGGCAACGGCACCGAGACGCGCAAAAACATCGGCATTGTTCAAAGCCGCGAGGAGGTCCTCCCGAAGCCGAACAGGGTTCCGTGCCAGGATCACCTCGCCCTTGCCACCGTCGACGAAAAATTGCGGCGACATCGCCGGCCCGTCGGACGGCAGACTGCGGTAGACGTAGTCATAAAGATCTTGGACGCTGATGAACTCCTGGTCCGGCGCGGCATCACCACTCATCAAGCCCCGCACCAAAAGGCGCGTGAACAGCGAGGTTCGCCCGTCGGTGCCGGTCGGCCCTTCCTTCAGCGCCGATGCATCCCAGGCGAAGGACTGTGCATCGGAAGCCGTGAGCACGTAGCGGCCAAGACCAGGCTGGGCACCAGGTGCATCGCCGCTGTGCGCAAACGTCGCGGCCGTGACCGCGGCCGTCGCACCAGCCTTCCGTCCGGCCATGAATGCGCCGCTGTGGCAGCAGTCGAGGACCAGCACCTGCCGCCGTGCCCGACAACGGTCCAGCCGGGCACGCAGCCATCCTGCTTCCAGGCCGTCCGCCTCAGGCAGATCGACGGTCGTCTCGCCGAGCGCCAAGTAAAAATCATTGTGCGCGGTGAGGATACCGTGGCCGGTGTAGTAAAGCAGGAGCAGCTCATTTGGTGTCGTGCCCGCACACAGGCTGGCAATCGCGCGGCGGACTGGTTGCAGCGGCTGATCCAGCAACACCTCCACGGCATCGAAACCGCCAATGGCCGGATCGGCAAGGGCACTCCGTAACGCTTCGACGTCCTCCGCCGGCGCGAACAAGCGCGCCAGACGCGCGTCAGCGAAGTGGCTGTTGCCAATCAACAAGGCCCGTTTTCTGCCGTCGGTCATCGTCGTTCAGCGTGGGTCCAGTTGCGCCACCAGCGCGGCAACGTCGGCGGACGACGTGCGGCGTGGATCGAACTCGACCGAAACCTCGCGGCCCTTTCTCTTGATCGTGACCTTCGTCGCCACCGCGCCGGGCCGGCTGAGATAGTCTCTGATCATTCGAAGCACACCATCGAGCGCTGTGGGCGCAATCTGCAGCAGCAAGGCGCCCAGCGCCGCGACCTCTCCGCCAGATTTTGCGGCATCCGGCGCAGGCTCCGAGCCCTGTCGGATTTCGCTGATTTCCGGGCGGTCGGCCAAGCCGGCGCAGAGCGCCCCGGTCGCAGCGCGAATTTCCTCCGGCGTGGTATCTCCGGATGCGGCGACAATGACCACGAGATCGAGCTGATCGGACATCTGTTCCCCCTGTTGCTTGTTTTCCGGCGAAAGCAAAACGCCGTTCAGCTGCCGGGTGCGCTTTCCTTGGACGCGCCCATTGCCGCGGATTTGGCGGACCAGGTCAGCGTTACCTTCAGACCGCCCTTGGCGTCGGCGCTGAATAGCTTGATGGCGCCCCCGGTGCCGATCTCCACTGACGTCTCGACCACGATCGTATCGGGTGCGCGCGGCGTCAGGGATTCCAGCGCGCCGGCGACGACGCCGAGCGCGTCACCCATCTCTTTGGCGACGTCGACAAGCTTGCGGCGCACCGGCTGACCCGGCGAGAGTTCGCGAAAGCCACCCCCGACACTTGTTGCCTCGGCGACGACGACTGCCCCCGACGGCAATTCCAGCTCGACGATTGCCGACATATCCCCCTCCCTGCGTTGCAAAGCCCTTCCCCTTTGATACTCTTTGCAAGCTGTTGGGAAAAGTGGCGAAGGGGGGATGAGCGGATGGCGGGAGAGCAGGAGGCCATCGCCGCCGTGATCGATCTTGACGGCAGCTTCCTCGGCACCGGCTTCTTCTCGCGCGGGGTGCTGGTCACCTGCGCCCATGTCATCGACAATCGCGAGCGCGTTCAGGCTCAATTCGGTACGGAAAAGGGCCGCAGGACCATTGCCTTTCGACTGCTCAAGGTATTCCCGCCTCGCCAATCCAGATTATGCGACGAGCCGCATGCGTTGTGCGACATCGCCGTGCTTCGGCCAGATGAACGGCTCAACATCGCTTTGCCGGATACTGAAATTGCCGCCGGCTCCGCCTGTGGCGGGGAGGTGGCAATGCGCGGCCATGTCCTGGACCCGCGCAGCGGTCGCATTCTCGTGCCAGTTCGCGCCACCATCGATGCACATCCGCAACCCAACGGCTGGCGGATCGCCACACCGCTCGACCGCGTTGCCGATGCCCCGAGCGGTGGAATGAGCGGCGCGCCGGTGTTCCACGATCACATCACGGGCGCAATTGGGATGCTCTCCATGGGGGAGGAGGATGGACGCGGACTCTGGTTGGTCATCCCTGCTGAAGCGCTGCGAGAGGCTCTTGCCGATGCCCTGGGAGATCATAAGGCCGACAGCACTGGACCGAAATTTGCGCTCAGAGAAATTCATGCCTCGACCTATTCAAGCTATGCTCATGGAGAACTCTTTGCGCCGCGCCAGAAGGCGCGGCCTGGTGAAGGTGTCGAAGTCCTGTTTGACGTCAGCTTCGGTTGCTCTCCGGATGAAGATTTCCCTCAACTTCGCGAAGTCGATATCGCTATTACGCTGCCGCCCTCATGTTGCGCTGCCGATGTGATTGGGCTTAAAGCGCCACACAAGACCGAGATGGATGTGACCATCCGCTGGCGAGGTCGTCTGAGCGAGCCGCGTTGGCGGCTCAGCGTTGCCGAAAACAATCAAAGCCTGCACGGTCGCAATGCAGCGCTTGATGGGCCACCGCTATTCCGGATGCCGGAAGCAGAAGCGGGGCAGAGGTTTCGCTTTCGGATGATGGCATACGCGAACAAGGCATACTTCGTTGCCGAAGATCTGCCGGGGCCTTATGCGCAACGTTCAAAAGCGCTCAGTATGGCAGCGTCGAAGATTATCAATCGCTTGCAGCTCATGGAGATTAATCGGCCGAATAAGGATGGCGCCATTGTCTTTTGTGAAAGCGAGGCCGAGGTGGTGAAGGTGGAACAATGAGCATCGCCGAGGAAAGCATTGCAACGATTTCGGTTTGGTCACGGGAGCGGATCCTGGAGCGTTCGGAGGCAGTGCGGACAGCGCCGGATGGTGCCCGCTTTGACGCACTGATCGCGCTGGCTGAGCTCGACCCTACAGAAGATCTGCGGTTCATGGACGGGTCCGGGATCGACTTCTCGGATTGCGACCTGAGCGGCTTTGATTTCACGGGGGCAAACCTCACCGGCTGCACGTTTGAGCGTGCCCGCATCGCGGGTACGATCTTTGACCAGGCGCAGGTTGACCGTCGGACCCTGCGGCGAGCCGCCGATTGGCCTGAACACCTGCAACGCTGGCGCCTGCCCGAGCGTCAGCAGCCTTCCGGTGCGCACCTTCCTGATCTGGCAATATTTGGGGACGCGCCTTGGTGTCCGGAGTTGGTTATGTTACCGGCGGGTGAGTTTCTGATGGGTTCGCCGGCGGGGGAGGAAGGACGCTATGATAGCGAGGGCCCACAGCACCGGGTGAGGATTGATGCTGGTTTTGCGCTTGGCCGCTACCCGGTGACGTTTGAGGAATACGACCATTTTTGCGCGATGACGAAGCGGGAGCGGCTTGGCGATGAGGGTTGGGGTCGCGGCCGTCGGCCGGTGATCAACGTGTCCTGGTGGGATGCGGTGGCTTACTGTGAGTGGCTGTCGCGGGAGACGGGGCAGCCGTACCGGTTGCCGTCGGAAGCGGAGTGGGAGTATGGCTGCCGGGCGGGAACAACCACCCGCTATTCCTGGGGCGATGCGATCACGCCGAAACAGGCGAACTACGATCAATCGAAGCACGGCAAGACGACGGAGGTTGGCGGGTATCCAGCCAACCCCTGGGGATTGTACGACATGCATGGCAACGTCTGGGAGTGGGTCGGGGATGTCTGGCACGGCACCTATCAGGGTGCGCCGACCGACGGCTCGGCATGGACGGACAACGAAGGAATTTATTCCTCTCGCGATCGCGTCGACCGCGGCGGATCCTGGGACAGCATTTCGTGGTTCCTCCGCTCCGCGTTCCGTAGCGGGATCTTTCCCGGCGATCGGGTCGACTACTTGGGGTTCCGTGTCGCCCGGACGCTTCATTAGGACTTTAATCTTTACCACTTTACCTCTTGGGTCCAGGGCGGAGCCCTGGCCGATTTTTTTTGGGGGGGTACAAGGGTCATTCGGTTCGGGGAATGCGATGGCCTCGGCCTACGGATCGAACCCGATCACACGCGCGATTGGCCAATATGAGAATATTTGGACGTCTTACGAACCCTGCCTCGCCGCAGAAGCCTCGCCAAAGCGAGCAGATAGCAGCCGCAATCTGTAACCTGTTATAGAACAAGCTGAAAACAGAGACGGTTCGCGCCGAACCTCCCCATCCCCGTGACTTTGTTGTCGAAGACGTCGTCGGTGATGGCGTGGCGACCCAGATCAGGGTTCGTCCGGCGAGCAGCGAGAGCGCCTGTCCGGGTTGTGGCACGCGATCGAAGCGGATCCACAGTCGGTATCAGCGGTGGCTGGCGGATCTTGAGCAACGATACCCTGCTGCGCGTCGTGCGCCGGCGCGGCAGTGCGCGCTTCGTTCCGCCGACCGTGATCGGGATCGACGACTGGGCGTGGCGGCGCAACCAGCGCTACGGGACGATCATCTGCGATCTGGAACGGCGCAAGACCATCGCCCTGTTGCCGGATCGCGAACCGGCAACGGCCCGGGCCTGGCTCTCGGATCAGCCGCAGATTGGCGTCGTCGCCCGCGAGCGTGGCGGAGGTTATGCTTTGGCGGCCGCAAAAGCTCTGCCGAAGGCGATCCAGGTCGCCGACCGCTGGCACTTGATGGAGAACGCCAGCCGAGCCTTTCTCGACGCGGTGCGCAAATCCATGCGGCAGATCCGCCGCGTCCTCGGCGCCGCCACGATCGATCCCGACCTGCTCACCGCCCCAATATGCGAGACACGGGGCGGCTGCAATATGAGGGATACCTGCCGCCGAAAGGAGACGAACGCCGTCCTTCTCGGCCTGGCCAAGGAAGGGGCCTCGATCAAGGAGATCGTCCGCCGTACCGGACTGAGCCGCGGTCTCGTCCGCAAGGTCGTGCGCGGTCAACGCTCGGATGTTTTCCGGGTTCGCGAGAGCTCCCTCGAACCCCACCTGCCTTGGCTCGAAGCCCAGTGGGCGGCCGAGGCCCGCAACGGCGCGGAACTCTGGCGACAGCTCAGAGGCCAAGGGTTCCGCGGCTGCCTTCGCCTCGTTTCCGAATGGGCGACGCGCCGCCGGCGAGCGGAGAAGGTCAATGGCATCGTTAAAGATCAGGCGGCGGTCAGGACGGCAATCGTCTCCCCATGGTCCAATGGACAGACCGAAGGCCAAATCACCAAACTCAAGCTCGTCAAACGCCAGATGTACGGCAGAGGGAAAATCGACCTGCTCCAGGCCCGCGTCATCGGTGCCCAATAGGCGCCATCACCACCAAAATAGCGTCAGATGGGGTATTCGGCCTGCCGCCGCTTTCCCCAACCCTCGGAGAAGGCGCTGCGCTTCAGGTTGATGATAGACGTGGTGTGGATTGAAACAGCCACAGCATCAGATGGAGAAGCGCAGCATGAAGCACTATGCCGGTCTGGACGTTTCGGTCAAAGAGACCTCGGTGTGCATTGTCGACGAAGCGGGCGCGATCTGCTGCGAAGGGAAGGTGCCGAGCCATCCGGAGGATCTGGCGCGGTTACTCAGGGATACAGCCTGGCGGCTTGTCCGGGTAGGTCTCGGGCCGGGCCCTTGTCGCAATGGCTGTTCAGTGGGATGGCGGAAGCCGGATTGCCGGTGGTCTGCATTGAAACCCGGCACACGAAGGCGTTCCTCAAAGCCCAGGTCAACAAGAGCGACCGCAATGACGCCCGCGGCATCGCCCAAATGATGCGTGTGCAGCTATTCCGGCCCGTGCATGTGAAGACCCTGACCAGCCAGAAGCATCGCGCCCTGCTGACGGCCCGTAAGCTGCTGCAGGAGAAATTCATCGCCATCGAGAACGACATCCGCGGCCTGCTGCGCAACTTCGGGCTCAAGGTCGGCGTCGTCGGCGTGCTCAAATTCGACCAACGGATCCGGGAGCTTGTCGAGGGCTTGCCCGACCTCGTCGAAATCATGGAACCGCTCCTGGCATCCAGGAAACAGCTTCGCGAGGCGTTCATGGCACTCCACCGCAGGCTGCTCGCGATCGTTCGAGATGACGCCGTCTGCCGGCGGTTGATGACGATACCCGGCGTCGGTCCGGTCGTATCGCTGGCGTTCCGAAGCACCATCGACAGTCCAGCACGGTTCACGAGCTCAAAGGCTGTCGGCCCAGCCTTGGGGTTGACGCCCGTGCTGCATCAATCGGGAGAGAGCCACCGGCTGGGTCGGATCTCGCTGTGCGGGGACGAGATGATGCGTCACCTGCTCTACGAAGCCGCTCAGGTCATGCTGACGCGAGCACAGACATGGTCGTGGCTGAAGGCCTGGGCGATGAGCATCGCCAAACGGCGCGGTCAGCAAAGGCGATTGTCGCGCTCGCCCGCCGACTGGCGGTGATCATGCATCGCATGTGGATGGACGGCACGGAGTTCCGCTGGACCAGGGAGAGCATACCGGCTTCTGTCTGACGGGTTTCCGAAGCCTCCCGTCGCACGAGAAGGAAATCTTGAGTTCCGCCAGCCGGCGGATCGATGTCCCTCGCGGGACGATGGATGGGGTGAGTTCGCCTGGGCTCTTGTGCCGGTCGCCCGACACGTGATCAGGACGCGCGTCAGATTGTTCCACCCCATCTTCCTGATCCCATGCTGGGAGAGCCAAACGGCTGATCCCGAAGAGAAGCGCGGATCCGCGAGCGACAGCAACCGACGGAACGGCGGATCGCCTGAAAGCGCTTGACCTCAACCGGCCGAATAGAGAAGAGCCAATTTTCAACGCCGAATAACACGCGAGCGGGGCAACGGCTATCGCTGGGACTTCACCAGGGCGTGCTTCCTGCCGCTGTCGGCGGAGCCGCTCGATGCCGCCGAGCGCGATACGCCGGAGTTGGTGGAAGGGCTGGTGCAGGCGATCGAGCATATCCAGCAGCGGCTGCAGCTCGACCTGCCGAAGGCGAGCCAGCGGGCGCTGCGGAATTATCGCCGTCGCACCCGCGCCGGACGCCCGAGGTCATCGAGGTGAGGACGGAGGAGCCCACATGACCCAGGCATCCGATCTCGGCGGCATCGCCAACCCGCTGGCGGCGTTCTATCGCGCGCGGGTCAACGTCAACCTGCAGGCGCTGGGCTCGCTCGTCCGGGGGCAGCGAGACTGTCGGGCTCGGCCTCAACAACCTGCCGGCGACGAAACCAACTGGGACGGCTGGGCCGATATCCCTGACGCGCTGTGGCAGTCGATCGGCGTGCAGCTGGCGATGTTCGGCAGCAACGGCAACGGCTCCACCACGGCGACCATCCTCTCGATCGGCGTCGACGTGAAGACCGTCGACCAGACCAGCGCCGCCCGGCTGCTGCCGAGGCAGGTGCTGCCGGCGGAGAAGCTGGCCGCCGACGGCACGGCGCTGCGCAGCTACAGCGTGCAGGACATTGCCGACATCGGCTTCGCCGCCACGCCAGCGCCGACCGTCCGGACCGGCATCAGCTACACCCTGGCGCTCGGAGACAACCACAGCCTCGTCGAGTGCGCCAACGCCGCCGCGATCACCGTCGGCGATCAGCACCCATTGGCACGCTGGCCGTAACGGGGTAATTATCCCACAACTCGTCGCCAAATAGGGTGCGGCTCGTGGGTTCGTTTTCGAACACGGCAACTCAAGGCGTTACCTGCCGCCCGACGGCAGCTCAGACGGTTGCACCGACGAAGAGGCTGAGCACGTCCCGCGTGGGTCGTGGAGGGACCCGCGGCACGGAGGCGCCGGAGAGCCCGCGGACCGGGAGCACGCCGTGATCCCGGTGGTCGGCATCGGTGCGTCGGCGGGCGGACTGGAAGCGGCGAGCCGCTTTCTCGATGCGATGCCCGCTGATAGCGGGTGTGCCTTGGTCATCATTCTGCACTTAGATCCGACCCGCGAGAGCGCTTTGGCGCAGTTGCTTGGCCGCCGCACGGCCATGCCGGTGGTGGAAGTCGCGGACGGCATGGCCGCCGAGCCCAACCGCGTCCATGTGATCGTCCCCGACCGGACGTTGACGATTCTCGACGGCACGCTGCGCCTCTCCGTACCTGCCGAGCCGCGCGGCCACCGTCACCCGATCGACGTCTTCTTCGAGACCTTGGCGGAGGAATGCCAGGAACGGGCGGTCGGCATCGTCCTCTCCGGAACTGGAAACAACGGAACCCACGGTCTCAGAGAGATCAAGGCGCGAGGCGGCATGACGCTGGTCCAGGATCTGGCAAGCGCACAGTTCGACGGCATGCCGCGCAGCGCGATCTCGGCGGGGGTCGCCGATCAAGTTCTCGCCCCCGAGAAGATGCCGGAGGCGCTGCTGCGCTACGTCCGGCACCGCTACATTGCCACTCCGGATGGGATCGGAACCGGGATACCCGATGAACCTCCTTCCATGCTGGAGGCGATCCTGGCGCTCACGCGGAGCCGGTCGGGTCACGCGTTCGGCGGCTACAAGCGGAGCACGCTGCTCCGCCGCATTCATCGACGCATGGGTCTCAGCGACCGGGAGACGCTGGCCGACTATGCCGAGCTGTTGCGCGCGAACCCGGCTGAGATCAAGGCGCTCGCCAAGGACCTGATGATCAGCGTCACCGGCTTCTTCCGTGACCCCAAGGCGTGGGAGGCGTTGGATGCGACAGTGCTCGCGCCGCTGGCCGCCGAGCGGAAACCAGGTGCGGAGATGCGCTTCTGGGTGCCGGCCTGCGCCTCCGGCGAGGAAGCCTATTCGCTGGCCATGCTGGCGCTCGAGCGGGCCGAGGCGGCGTGGAAGCAGTTCGATGTGAAGATCTTCGCAACGGACCCCCAAGAGGATAATCTGAGAGTTGCGCGCGACGGCATCTATCCCGCGGCCGCCGCCGAGGCGATTTCGCCGGAGCGCCTAAGGCGTTTCTTCAACACGCTCGACGACTCCTACCAGATCAAGAAGGAACTGCGTGAACGAGTGGTGTTCGCTCAGCATAACCTGCTCAGCGATCCGCCGTTTTCGCGCCTCGACCTGATCTCTTGCCGCAACCTGCTGATCTATCTCGACGGGCAGGCGCAGGGGAGGATCCTGGCCCTGTTCCATTTCGCCTTGCGCGAGGGCGGAGCGCTGTTTCTCGGGAACGCGGAAACGATCGGACGGAATGACGAGCTGTTCGAACAAGTCTCGAAGAAGTGGAGGCTCTACCGCCGGCTTGGCCCGACCCGGCACGACGTCCTGGATTTCCCGGTGCTTGGCACACCGGTGTGGTCGCATGGCGGGGAGGTGCTCGCTAAGCCGGACCCGGAGCTGTCCGCTCGGGCCGCCGATGTGGCGCGACGCGCGCTGCTGGAGCGGTATGCCCCGGCCTCGGTGTTGATCGACCAAAAGGGCCGCATCCTGTACTTCCACGGCCCGACGGCTGACTATCTGCAACAGCCGACGGGGGAGCCGACCCGCGACGTGGTGGCGATGGCTCGCTTGGGGCTGCGGGCGCGACTGCGCAGCGCGGTGCGCCAGGCGATCGATACGGCCGAAAGCGTGACTTTCGTGGTGCGCATCCATCAGGATGACGCCGTCCGCCCGACGTCGGTGACGGTCGCGCCATTGGCTGCGCCCGGGCGGCCGACCGGCTTGCTGCTGATGAGCTTCGAGCCGACACCGGAGCTGTGCTCGAGCGCCTGCGCCCTCCCCGAAGACGCTGAGGACGGCGCCGCGAGCACGCGCGCCCTGGAAGAGGAGTTGAGATCGACCCGGACCGAGCTGCAGACCACCATCCAGCAGATGGAGAGCGCGAACGAGGAGCTGAAGGCCGCCAACGAGGAAGTCACCTCGATCAACGAGGAGCTGCAGTCCACCAACGAAGAGCTGGAGACCTCCAAGGAGGAGATGCAATCCTACAACGAGGAGCTGCATACGATCAACAGTGAGCTGCAGAACAAAATTCTGGAACTGGAGACGCTCTCCGACAACCTGGACAATCTGCTGAACAGCACCGACATCGCCACCGTTTTTCTGGACACCGACTTGCGCATCAATTGGTTCTCGCCGGGCAGCCGGGACCTGCTCGATCTCCTGCCCTCCGATATCGGTCGGCCGATCGGGCATTTCGCCTTGAAGTTCGCCGACGCAGACCTGCTGCGCGACGCCGCGACGGTGCTCGACAAGCTGATCCGCATCGAGGCCGAAGTGCGGAGCAACGTCGGCGGGTGGTACCTGCGACGCATGCTCCCCTACCGCACGCAGGACGACCGCATCGCCGGCGTCGTCGTCACCTTCGTCGACATCACCGAGCGCAAGCAGACGGCGGACGCGATCAACGAGGCGCGGATCTATGCCGAAACCATCGTCGAGACCATTCGGCAGCCGCTGTTGGTCCTCGACTCCGAGTTGCGCATCCGATCGGCCAACCGGGCCTTCCATATGCTGTTCGCGGACTCTGCGACCGAGACGGAAAACAGCCTCCTGTACGAGCTCGGAAACCGGCAATGGGACATCCCGCCGCTGCGGTCATTGCTGGACACAGTCCTGCGCACGGACGCGAAGATCGATGACTTTTCGGTCGAACATGACTTCCCGGGACTCGGCCGGCGCATCATGCTGCTCTGCGCCCGCAGGATTCTGGGCGACAGCGGCCGCGAGAATCTGATCCTGCTCGCCATCGAGGATGTCACCGCGCGAATCCACGCCGAGGCGCGACTGAAGCACGACGCCGCCCACGACGGGCTGACCGGCCTGCCCAACCGCCGCGAGTTCGAACGGCACCTCCAGCGGGCTGTGCTTAGCGCCAAGCTGCACGGTTCGGAACACGTGCTCTGCTACTTCGATCTGGACCAGTTCAAGCTCATCAACGACACCGCCGGTCACGCCGCCGGCGACGGGTTGCTGCAGCAGGTACGGGGACTTTTGGCCGGCAAGTTCCGAGAGCGGGATACGCTTGCCCGGCTGGGCGGGGACGAGTTTGCGCTTCTCTTGGAGACTTGCACTCTATCCGAAGCAAGCCGCATTGCCGAGATCATCGTTGCCACCTTTCGGGAGTGGCGCTTCGTTTGGGAAGGCCGCTCCTTTCAGGTCGGCACGAGCGCCGGCGTCGTTGCCATCACCGCCCGATCCGAGAGCGCGGCTCAAGTTTTGAGCCAAGCTGACGTGGCGTGCTACACGGCGAAAGAGAACGGGAGAAACCGAGTAATTGTATACGGCGCCGAGCCTTCACCACATCACGCGCAAATCTTCATCGCCTCGACGTTGAAACAGGCGCTCGAGCAGAACCGCTTCCGCCTATTTGGGCAGCCGATCGTTTCGCTGGCGGCGGACCGCAGTGCAGCACAGCTCCATTACGAGATCCTGATCCGGCTGCTGGGCAATGAAGATGACGTGATGCTCCCGAAAACGTTCATTCCGGCGGCCGAGCGCTTCGGTTTGATGGCTGCTATTGATCGCTGGGTCGTCGCAACAGCGTTCCGCACTTACGCCGAACGTGGCCGCACATCGGCCGGGATTGCGATCAATCTCTCGGGCGGCTCGTTGAACACCGGCGACTTCGCGAAGTTCGTGGCCGACCAGTTGAAGGTGTATTGCATGCCGTCGGACAGGATCTGCTTCGAGATCACCGAGACCGCCGCCATTCACAACCTCGATCAGACGATAGAGTTTATCGGCGAGATGAAGGCGCTGGGCAGCCGCTTCGCTCTGGACGATTTCGGCAGCGGCTTCTCGTCCTTCCGGTACCTGCGAGTCCTGCCTGCCGACTACCTGAAGATCGACGGAAGTTTCGTGGAGCACATGGCCGACAATCCTCAGGACGAAGCCATGGTGGCGGCGATCAACGAGCTCGGCCACACGCTCGGCATCGCTACCATCGCCGAGCACGCGCACAATGGTGCTGTCGTGGACCGCCTGCGGCACCTGGGTGTCGACTACGCGCAGGGCTACGCGTTCGCTGCTCCTATGCCTCTGGAAAGCCTGCTCTAGGAGGTCGACGCGCAACCTCCCATCACCCGGTGTCGACATCGAAAAACTGATCGCGGCTCAGCAAAAGACCGTTCAAGCCGTTGTTCTGCGCCACCGCCTTCCTTTGCGCGGCCGTCAGCACCGGGGCCACCATCGTCGCCGCCATCCTGTTGCAGGACGGAGCGACGACCCAGTGCGCGGTCTGCTTCGAGCGGCATGCAACATCGCGCTGCGCAGCGGCGGCATCACCGGTGCGGTGCTGGCGACCTACAGCAATGCCTGCAGCCGGGACGGTCAACTCGCCAGCACAGACTTGATCCGACTATAGGCCTCGACGAGCCGCCGGCTCGAATGAGGCGTCGACCTCGTGCATCAGGCGAAAGTACCGGGCAGGGCAATCTCGCCCACCACCACCGCGCAATGGCAGGCGGCGGCAGCCGCAACGAAGGCATGCCAGATCGCCTGCTGATAGGCGAGCTACTCCCACAGGTAGAATACGACGCCGACGCTGTAGAAAACACCGCCGATCACCAGTACCATGGTCGCCGGCGGCGAGCCCGATGGAGTTTACCCACCCATCCACGACGCGTTCACCCCGGCTGAACGGGCGTGACATCGCGCCCGGCAATCTCCTTTCGCCATCGAGAACGACATCCGCGGCCTGCTGCGCAACTTCGGGCTCAAGGTCGGCGTCGTCGGCGTGCTCAAATTCGACCAACGGATCCGGGAGCTTGTTGAGGGCTTGCCCGACCTCGTCGAAATCATGGAACCGCTACTGGCATCCAGGAAACAGCTTCGCGAGGCGTTCATGGCACTCCACCGCAGGCTGCTCGCGATCGTTCGAGATGACGCCGTCTGCCGGCGGTTGATGACGATACCCGGCGTCGGTCCGGTCGTATCGCTGGCGTTCCGAAGCACCATCGACAGTCCAGCACGGTTCACGAGCTCAAAGGCTGTCGGCCCAGCCTTGGGGCTGACGCCCGTGCTGCATCAGTCAGGCGAGAGCCACCGGCTGGGTCGGATCTCGCTGTGCGGGGACGAGATGATGCGTCACCTGCTCTACGAAGCCGCTCAGGTCATGCTGACGCGAGCACAGAAATGGTCGTGGCTAAAGGCCTGGGCAATGAACATCGCCAAACGGCGCGGCCTGCAAAAGGCGATCGTCGCGCTCGCCCGCCGACTGGCGGTGATCATGCATCGCATGTGGATGGACGGCACGGAGTTCCGCTGGACCAGGGAGAGCATTCCGGCTTCTGTCTGACGGGTCTGCGAAGCCTCGTGCCAAACGAGAAGGAAACCTTGAGTTCCGCCAGCCAGCGGGCCGATGTCCCTCGCGGGACGATGGATGGGGTGAGTTCGCCTGGGCTCTTGTGCCGGTCGCCCGACACGTGATCAGGACGCGCGTCAGATTGTTCCACCCCATCTTCCTGATCCCATGCTGGGAGAGCCAAACGGCTGATCCCGAAGAGAAGCGCGGATCCGCGAGCGACAGCAACCGACGAAACGGCGAACCGCCTGAAAGCGCTTGACCTCAAACCGCCGAATAGAGAAGAGCCCTTATTCCTTGCCGATTGACAGCGGGTGCCGCCAAGTGGCTATCAACCCGCCAAACCGCCGCCGAGGCTCGTAGAATCTTTTGGCACGTCGGTTACGGAAAGGCCAACAGAGCCGCTTCCACCGTCCGGCGGCCAGGCTTATGCTCGCTTTCGCAAAGGGGGCGGTGGATGGCGAACGAACAGCACTTGGCCCAGTTGCGCGCGGGGGTGGATGCCTGGAATGACTGGCGGGAACAGCACCCCCGTCAGATACTACCGAACCTCAATGGGGCGAACCTCAATGGGGCGGACCTCAGCTGCGCACTCCTCGTCGAGGCGGACCTCCGCGAGGCGAAGCTCGTCGGGGCGGACCTCCACAGGGCACACCTCTCCGGGGCGCGCCTCCAGAGGGCCAAGCTCGACGGGGCGGACCTCCGCCAGGCGTGGCTTTACGAGACCGTGTTCGTGAACGTCGATCTGAGCGCGACACAAGGCCTGGAAGCTTGCATTCATCGCGGGCCGAGCGTGATCGATCACCGCACCTTGCAGCAATCGGGCCGCCTGCCCTTGGCCTTCCTGCGTGGCTGCGGCCTGCCCGACCGGCTGATTGATTACCTGCCCTCGCTGCTCGACCAGGCGATCCAGTATTACTCCTGCTTCATCAGCTACTCGTCGAAGGACGATGCTTTCGCCAAGCGGCTGCACGCCGACCTGCAGAACAGTGGCGTGCGCTGCTGGTTCGCGCCGCACGACCTGCCGATCGGCGCAAAGACATGGGACGCGATCGACGCCGCCATTCGCGTCCGGGACAAGGTGCTGCTAATCCTCTCCGAAAACGCGATCGCCAGTGATTGGGTCGAGGACGAGGTCAGCAAGGCGTTCGCCGAGGAGAAGCGCCGCGGGCAGGTCGTATTGTTTCCTGTCCGGATCGACGAGGAGGTGAAAACGACCTCCGAGCCGTGGGCGGTGAAGCTCAGCGACCAGCGCCACATCGGCGACTTCCGCAAGTGGAAGGACCACGACGCCTACCAACAGGCGTTCGAGCGGGTCTTGCGCGACCTAAAACAGACGCCGAGGTGAATGCAGGCGCTTTGCGTAATGCGACGCACCGATCGCTCCGAGGCCTTAGAGTCCGTCCGGAGACTCTATGAGGGATTACAGAGCTTTCTGAGCATCAGGCGGATGGAGGCGAGGCGGAGGAAGGCGAGCGCGTTGTGGTTGAGGTTTTCCCAGTCCTTGGCGAGACGACGACATCGACCGAGCCAGCCGATGGTGCGTTCGACGATCCAGCGCTTGGGCAGAACGACGAAGCCTTTGGCTTGATCGCAGCGGCGGACGATATCGGTTGCCAGGCCCGGCAAGGCGTTCGCCAGACCATCATTGAACACCGGCCCGGCGTAGGGTAACTGCTCACCGGGTTGGCATTTTCGGGTTGCGCGGGCGGGCTGGATGTGAGTCAAGGTATGGATGCCTCCGCCGTTTCGGTACCGCCTCAGTGACCGGGAGAAGGACGCGCTGCTCACGGAGCAGGCGGCGTTGATCGAGCGGCAGGCGGTGCGCATCGCGGAGCTCGAGGCGCTGCTGGCGAAGCCGAAGAAGACGTCGCAGAACAGCCCCACGCCGCCGTCGCAGGACCGGAAACCGGGCGTGCCCGCGGACAAGAACGACGGCAGCAAGCGGCGCAAGCCGCGGCCATCGCGCTCGGGCTGGGCGCGGGCGCTGACCGACACGCCGGCCAGCAGGATCTGGCGCCGGCACACCAGGTCTGCCTTGCCCATGTGCTGCGCAACGTCCAGTACGCCATCGACTGCGGTGACACCGTCTTCGCCCCGCGCTTGCGCGACCTGCTACGCTGGGCGATCCGCATCGGCCGGCGGCGCGACGCCCCTGCGACCGACGACGCTGCGATGCTACCGAAGTCGTGCCGAACGCCGCCTCGATGCGCTCCTCGCCAACCCCGCCGCACACCCGGCCGGCCGCGAACTGCAGACCGCGCTCAAGGCATGGCGGACGAAGTTCTTCGTCTTCCTCGAAGACCCCGACGTGCCGACGACCAACAACGCCTGCGAACGGGAAATCCGCCCGTCGGTGGTGTTCCGCAAGGTCACCGGTGGCTTCCGCTCGAAATGGGGCGCCCACATCCACGCCGGCTACCGCTCCGTCATCGGTACCGCCAGGCTCCACGGCCACACCGCCCGCCAGGCTATCGGCCAGCTCCTCAACGGAACCTTCGAGCAAACCCTCCCGGCCCGATCGCCAGGGAGGTGAGCAATTACATATCAACTGCCCCTGGAAGGGATTGCAACGGCCCGGCTGAATTCAAGGCACGGCCCCGTTCCAGTGGCAATCAACGCTTGCGGCACAGCCCCGCCATAGGGATCCCCGCATGGGGGACTCCTTGAATCCTGCTGTGTTTTGCGCCGTGCTGAAACGACCCATCCCCCCCCCCATGTTCCCGCCGATTGCGCGTCCCCGCCGGTTCAACGCACTGGCGCCGGGTGTTCTGCGCTCAGCGGTGTGACGCCGGTCCTTTCGCCGTGGACGCCGGACGTGCAGACTTCCCCGGCAGCGCCGATGGGCAACGCATCGAGTCCGTTTCGCTCAAGGCGGTCCGGCTGGCGCGATGCAATCCCTGGTACGCAATGAGGCGCACGACTGGCACGTCGCGGGTGGACGGATTATCTTAAGGCTTTTGCCCCTGGAACTTTTAGCAAGGATATCATTGCAATGTCCGTTTTCAGCCACCGGGACTTCGACGATCATGAAGAGGTTGTGTTCGTTTCCAAGCCGGCGGCCGGCCTGCGGGCCATTATCGCGGTCCATAATACCAATCGCGGGCCTTCGCTCGGCGGCTGCCGGATGTGGCCATATGCCTCGGACGAGGAAGCTCTGCACGACGTTCTCCGCCTGTCCCGCGGCATGACCTACAAGTCCGCGGTTGCCAATCTCGACATCGGCGGGGGAAAGTCGGTGATCATCGGCAATCCGCGCACCGAGAAAACTGAGGTTTTGCTGCGCGCGATGGCCCACGCCATCGACGGACTCGGCGGCCGTTACATCGCCGCCGAGGATTCCGGAACCTCCGTCGCCGACATGAAGCTGATGGCCGAGGAGACCGCGCATGTCGCCGGTATTCTTGACCGGCAGGCGGCGGACGGCGGTATCCGCGATGGCGATCCCTCGCCCGCAACCGCTCTCGGCACCTTCGTCGGTCTGGGCGCTGCCGTCCGACACGGCCTCGGCCGAAACGATCTCGAAGGGTTGCGCATCGCCATCCAGGGCGTCGGTAGCGTTGGCTTCCGACTTGCCCGGCTGCTGCATCAGGCAGGCGCGAAGCTCTGGGTGACAGATATCTACCGTGACCAGCTCACGCGGGCCGTCGACGCCTTTGGCGCCACCGCGGTGGCGCCGGACGAGATTTATGGTCTTGACGTCGACGTCTTCGCGCCATGCGCCATGGGCGCAGTCCTGAATGATCTGACGATCCCGCATCTTCGTGCCCGCATCGTCGCCGGCGCCGCCAACAACCAGCTCTCAGAAGCCCGTCACGGAACAGACCTGATGGAGCGTGACATCCTCTACGCGCCGGACTACGTGATTAACGCTGGGGGTATTATCGATGTCTGGTACGAACGACGCGGACAGTTCGATCGGGATGTCATCGCCCGGCACATCGAGGGCATTGGCGGAACGCTGAGCGAGATTTTCACCCGCGCCCACATCGACGGTCTGCCCACCAATATCGTCGCCGATCAGGTCGCCGAAGAGCGCTTCCGCAAGGCCGGGGCCATGCCCGCGGCCGGCCCCGGTCGCGCCGCGGCAGCGTGAACACGAAGGTATGATCTTGCCGGTCCCGCCTCGCCGCGGCCGGATGCCCGGACTGAGGATACAGGCACGCGGGCGGTGGACCTGATCGTCGGGCCTCCGGCAGGGCGCATCCGAAACCCCGGCCCGCGCTCTACGGGCCCGCCCCTCCTACCCGCCCTGCAGCTCACCGCCTGTGGCTTACCGTGCCGCCGCGGCGTGGAGAAACGCAGAAAGGCTGGTCCTCCCGGCACTTGCACCGCTCCGGGGGGCATCCCAGGGGGGAATAACCCGCGCTGCCATCCCGTCCGCGTCATCTTCCCCCGCAGTTACGCTCCGATCGCGAGGCCAGCCCAGCGGCGGGCTGGTGTCAATCGCGGGGCAGGAGAGATTCGACCAGTGCCGTCCAGTATCGTGCGCCGATTGGCAAGGCATCGTCGTTGAAGTCGTAGTGAGGATTGTGAAGGACACAACCGCCGTCGGTCGCGCCGTTGCCGAGCCACACATAGCAGCCCGGTCTTTCCTTCAGCATGAAGGCAAAATCCTCGGAGCCCATGCTCGGCGCCGGATCATGCTCGACGTTGGCCTCCCCGACCGCCAGGGCGGCGGCATGCGCGGCACGAAGCGTCGCCCCGGCATCGTTCACCGTCGCCGGATAGCTGCGCTGATAGGTTAGCGCACTATCACAGCGGTGCATCCGCGCCGCCGCTTCGGCGGTCGCACCGATCGCCGTTTCGAGCGTGTCCTGCACCGACGGCTCGAAGGTGCGGACGGTGCCACGTAACACTGCTTTGTCGGGAATGACGTTCCACGTCTCGCCCGCGTGCACCTGGGTGATCGAGACGATGGCCGAGTCGCGTGGATCAACCACGCGACCGACGAGGGTGTGCAGCGCGCCGACGACGCTGGAGGCGGCGAGGATAACGTCGGTTCCATGATGCGGCATCGCCGCGTGGCAGCCGCGCCCGCACAAAGTGATTTCGACGAGGTCACACGCCGCCATGATCGGCCCCGCGCGAACGGCGATGCGACCGACGGGCAGACCCGGCCAATTATGCAGGCCGAATACGGCATCAACGGGAAACTTGCGGAACAGGCCCTGCTCGACCATCACCTGCCCGCCCGCTTCATTCTCCTCAGCCGGCTGGAAGATAAAATGCACCGTGCCACGAAATGAGCGGCTCTGCGCCAGATACCGGGCGGCGCCGAGCAGCATCGCGGTGTGGCCGTCGTGGCCACAGGCATGCATCTTGCCGGGGTTTGTCGAGCGATGAGCAAAATCGTTGCGCTCCTCGAGTCCGAGCGCGTCCATGTCAGCACGCAGGCCGATCGACGGCCCAGCGCCGGTGCTCAGCGTCCCGACGACGCCGGTTCTGGCAAGACCGCGATGGACGGCGATACCAAATCCGGCCAACGTCTCGGCGACGAACTGCGCGGTGTTATGTTCTTGAAATGCCGTCTCGGGATGCGCGTGCAAGTGGCGGCGCCAGGAACTCATCTCCCGGTGTAGCATCGATCCGATGTCAAAGATCATTCCGCCGTCCTTCGCGTCTTACTCGTCGATCAGCGCGCCCACGTCCGGCACCCGTATGGCCGTTCTTCAACGAGGTATGTCAAGCCGTCTCTTGGAGATGGCACTCTTGTTGTTGTTCAGCCAGTATCATCGGTAAACATCATCGATTTCGCCCGACAACCGTTTCCGCTAGCTGTGGTTGCGCGAGCAGGGCTGGAGCCGATGCGGAGCGACTTCTATAGTGTCCTCTGTCCTGACCATGTTCGCTGAAATGCCCGGTGAGAGTGTAATGAAAGATGCCGCATTGGCCGATGATCCCGTCGCCGTGCAATCCCCCGAACGGTCGCTCAATCCGCTAATCGCTTGGCTATGGGAGACCGGTTGGAACATTGGATCTCTCCCGGATCTCACGCGCGGGTTGGGACACGCGATGAATGCTGCCGGTGTTCCCACGTTCCGGCTGCGCCTGACGCTGCGCACGATGCATCCGCAACTCGCCGGTCTCAGTCACACTTGGCGGCGCGATACCGACGAGATCGAAGAGTTCTGGCCGCCGTTGAGCGTCCTGCAGCAAGATTTATTCTTGAAAAGTCCCTATGCCCTGATTTTCCAGGGGGCAGGCGCGGTCCGCCGGCGGCTCGATCTTCCGGACACGGCGATGGATTTTCCCATCCTTGAGGAGCTCAAGGCGCTATCTGCCACCGATTACGTCGCATTGCCGCTTGTCTTCGGCGACGGTCGCATCAGCGCAGTGACGATCGCCACCGACCGCCCGGGTGGATTTTCCACGCACGAGTTGCAAACCATCTCCGATGCCATGCCGGTGCTCGCCCGCCTGATGGAAACGCATGCGTTACGGCGCACCGCTCGAACGGTGCTGGAAACCTACCTCGGTCGCCTGACGGGTGAACGAGTCTGGCGGGGACTGATCCATCGCGGCGAAGGCGAGGACATCTTTGCGGTCATCTGGTTTTGCGATCTGCGCGCCTCGACGGCGCTGGCTGACGCGCTTCCCCGCCGCGCCTACCTCGACCTGCTCAACGACTACTTCGAGTGCATGGCGGAGGCGGTCCTCGGACATGGCGGCGAGGTACTGAAGTTCATCGGTGATGCTGTGCTGGCAATCTTTCCGCTCGGCCCGGTCGGCGCCGAACGGACCAGCGAGGCCGGGGATGATATCGCCTGCAAGGCGGCGCTGACGGCGGCGCGCGACGCTATCGGTCGCATGGCGATCCTCAACGCCCGGCGCGCGGATGAGGGCGAGACCCCACTGCGATTCGGTATCGGGCTCCACCTGGGAGACGTGATGTACGGCAATGTTGGCGCCCCCAGTCGCCTCGACTTCACCGTCATCGGCGCCGCCTGCAATGAGGCCGCGCGACTAGAAGCCATGTGCAAGGTGCTGTCCCGGCCGGTGATCATCTCGGCCGATTTCGCCAATGCCCTCGCCGAGCCGCTGACCTCGCTCGGTTTTCACGGCTTGCGCGGCATTCGCCAGCCGCACGAGCTCTTCACCCTGCCCGAATACGCATGAAGTGCCGTTTGGGCGATGTCGAAGGCGCCGCGGGTGTGCTCGGTGACGCCGAGAGACTCACGTCATAAGCCGGATGAAGAGCCACCGAAGGCCAGGCCCGCCCTTGCGTACGCCAGGCGATCCATCGACGCGCGTGAGCTTCAACGGGCTTCGGATGGCACTCCTTCCGCACCCGCCTGCTGATAACATGGCTGGACCGTCTGGATGCTTCGCCTAGCGGTTGGGTTTGCCGCGGCCGGATGCTAGACTCGCGCTCGAGCAGGAGAGTCCGTCGATCGGGATGTCACCGTGGAGGACGCGGGAACCGTTCGCAGGCTGGAATTGCTCCGCCCGCAGGGGAATGCAGTCTACAGGGGAACCCAACAATGAACCGGACGCCCGCGCGTAGCGCGCTCAAACTCGTGATCCTGTCCACCGTCGCGCTCGTCGTTCCCGCTTGGCTCGGGACGGCCACCGCCGCCGAGGAGCAGGTCAGCTACTCCCTCGACGTCGAGCCGATTCTTCAGAGCCGGTGCGTCGAATGCCACAAGCCAGGTGGCGCCGGATACGAGGCCAGCGGCCTCGACCTGACCAGCTACGAAGGCCTGATGAAGGGGACCAAGCATGGTCCGATCGTCGTGGCGGGCGACCCCCTGACCAGCAATCTGGTGGTGCTCGTCGAAGGCCGGGCGCAGATGCGCATGCCGCACAACCAGCGCCCGCTGCTCAAGCAGCAAACGGAAATCTTGCGGCTCTGGGTAAAGCAAGGCGCCGCGAACAATTGACCGAGTGGGCACGAACGGGCGACGGCGGGCGAGGCCCGGCGCCGCCCCAAGCGATTTCGCCGCTAGGGGTGCGGCTCGTGCGGAGCCTGCGCCGAGCGCTCCAGATCCGGACATGACGGGGCGACCACCTTCATCTCTGCGTCACTGACGGCGAGCAACGACTTGACCATCGGGCTATCCGCCTGGCTCTTCATCTGCTGCACCATCGCCGTCATCTGCTGGACCATCCGCTGCTTCTGCTCGTCCGGCATGCTGGTATCGGCGTCGACCTTGGCGATGGCCTGCTGAAGCTGCTCATCCAACTTCTTTGATCGCTGCTCCGGATGGGCGAGTTCGTCGCGCCAGTTCGGGTTCTGCTGCTCAGCCCTTACGGCACTGCACGCGGCAAACACCTTGAGCGATGCGCGACAATATTGCTCGCCGTTCTTATAGCCATGGCTCTTGATCGTTTTTTCCATCTCCTGCATGCCAGGATGCGCCTTTACCGCCGCCGGAATGTCGCACGGATCTTTGTGGCCGTCCTTCGCCGTGCCTTTGGCCGACTCGGATTGCGCCAGGGCACGGAGCTCGTCACGATACTTCTCGGACAGCGGCGCAAGGTCATGTGTCGTTGCGATCACTCGAGCAACCTCGCTCTCGCTCAACGGGCTGTCCGCGGCACGTACCGCTGCCGGGATCAATACCGCAACCACGGACGCGGCGCGGATCAATTGGGTGATCGTCGTGGACATCGGTGCATTACGGATCGGCATGAAAGCCTCAACTTTCGTTCTCAAGGGTGAACGAGCATGGGAGAATCAGAAGTTCGAGTAAACCCGCGCGCATTGGCAAAAACGTGACGGCCCCCGCGAGAGAATTCGCGGGGGCCGCCGAACATCGTTCCTGTCGCGTTGGGGATGACTCAGTGGTGTACGTCCAACCAGATCTTTCGCTTCACGGCATAAAGGATCGCGGTAAAGACAATCAGGAACAACATCACCGAGACGCCAAGTTGCTTGCGTTCCTCGAGATTGGGCTCCGACGCCCAGGCGAGAAAGGCGGACACGTCCTTGGCTTCCTGATCGAGGGTTGCTTCCGTACCGTCGGCGTACTCGACGCGACCGTCGGACAGTGGCGGCGGCATCCCGATCTGATGTCCCGGGAAATAGTCGTTATAGTACATCCCCTCCTGGAGCTTGAATCCCTCCGGGGCAGGATCACGGAACCCGACCATCAACGCATGCACGTAGTCCGCCCCGCCGGCGCGGGCGTCGACGATCAGCGACAGATCGGGCGGAAGAGCGCCATTGTTGGCGACCCGTGCCGCCTGATCGTTGGCGAACGGCGCGGGGACATGATCCGAGGCCTTCGCCGCCCGCATGAACATATCGCCTTCGTCGTTCGGCCCGTCCTGAACCTCAAACTCGGCCGCGATCGCCTGCACCTGTTCCGGTGAATAGCCGATGGATTGCAGGTTGCGGAACGCGACGTATTTCAGCCCGTGACAGGAGTGGCAGACCTCCTTGAACACCTGGAATCCACGCTGGACCTGGGCGCGATCGAAGGTCCCGAACAGGCCGTTGAAGCTCCAGTCCTCGTGCGGCAGTGCAGCGCCTTCGTTGGCCGATGCCGGAGTGGACGCCGGACCAGACCAGGCGAACGCCGCCAGAGCTGCCGCCGCAAGCAGATTGTATTTGGTTTTCATTCCGCGGCCCCCTTTGCCGCAACGCCGACGCCCGCGTGTGTAACCGCCGCGCTGATCGAAGCGGGTAACGGTCGCGGTCGCTCGATGATGCTGATCAGCGGCAGGATGATAAGGAAGTGAGCAAAATAGTAGGCGGTAGCGATTTGGCCAAGGATAACGAAGTATCCTTCCGGCGGATTGGCGCCGACGTAGCCGAGAATTAGGCAGTCCAGCACGAATATCCAGAAAAACTGCTTATAGATCGGCCGGAACCGTGCGCTTCGTACCTTCGAGCGATCGAGCCAGGGCAGGAAGAGCATGACGATGATCGATCCGAACATCGCACACACACCCAGAAGCTTTGCCGGGATCAGCCCCCAGAACAGATCGAACGTAATCGCCCGCAAGATCGCATAGAACGGCAGGAAATACCATTCCGGGACGATATGCGGCGGCGTGACCATCGGGTTCGCCTTGATGTAGTTGTCCGGCTCCCCGAAAAAGTTGGGGGAGAAAAAGACAAACCCGAGATAGACAAGCAGGAAGACGCCAATGCCGAACGCATCCTTGATCGTATAGTAGGGTGTGAACGGGATCGTGTCCTGCGGCCCCTTGACGTCGATGCCGAGAGGATTGTTCGACTTGCTGGTATGCAATGCGACGAGATGCAGGAAGACCAGCGCAAAAATGATGAACGGCAACAGATAGTGCAGGGCGAAGAACCGGTTCAACGTCGCGTTATCGACCGAGAAACCGCCCCAGAGCCACGTCACGATGCTCTCGCCCACCAACGGAATGGCAGAGAACAGATTGGTGATGACGGTGGCGCCCCAGAAACTCATCTGCCCCCACGGCAACACGTAGCCCATGAAGGCGGTGGCCATCATCGCCAGCAGGATGAAGACCCCGATAATCCACAGCAGTTCGCGCGGCGCCTTGTACGAACCGTAATAAAGGCCACGGAGCATGTGGATATAGACGACGATGAAGAACATCGACGCGCCGTTCATGTGCAGGTAGCGCATGAGCCAGCCGTAATTGACGTCGCGCATGATGCGCTCGACGCTCTCGAAGGCGAAGCTGACGTGAGGCGTATACTGCATCGCCAGAAACACGCCGGTTGCAATCATTACAACCAAAACGATGCCCGCGAGCGAGCCGAAATTCCACCAATAGTTGAGATTTTTTGGCGTGGGATAGTCGACGAGATCATGCTGCATCATCGTAAAGAGAGGCAGTCGCCGATCGATCCAGTCGATGACCGGGTTTTTCCAGGTTCGCGCTTCCATGCGTCTGTTCCTCAGCCGATCTTGATGGTCGTATCGCCGGTGAACTCATACGGCGGCACGATAAGGTTTTTCGGGGCTGGGCCCTGGCGAATGCGTCCGGACGTATCGTACATCGATCCATGGCAGGGGCAGAACCAGCCGCCGTAGGGGCTGCGGGGATCGCCGGACTTCTGACCGAGGGGGATGCATCCGAGGTGCGTGCACACGCCGACCACGATCAGCCATTCCGGCTTGATAACCCGGGCGCTGTCCGGCTGCGGATCGACGAGAGTCTTGATGTCGACGTCCTGCGCCGCCTTGATTTCCGCCTCCGGGCGGTGGTCGATAAACACCGGCTTACCGCGCCAGACGACAGTGATGCGCTGACCGACTTCGACCGGCGACAAATCGACGCCGGTTGACGCCAGCGCCAGCGTGTCCGCCGCCGGGTTCATGCTGTCGATGAAAGGCCATGCGGCCAAGGCTGCACCCGCAGCACCGACAACGCCGGCGGCGATGAGCAGGAAGTCACGCCGTGTGTCCCCTTCGACCGGGTGCGGCGGAGAGGTTGACACCATTTCTGCCATGGAAGTTCCTCGTTAATCATCTTCGGGGGCGTGAAATCAACCGCCGGTTGTCCAGCCCCTGGAAGGAAGACGCCCGTGCCGGTCCCGCCCGGCGACGCCCATACCTGTTCCCCTGAACGAAAATCGCGCGGCGCCGACCGCAGGTCGGACTCCACCCGGTCTCGGTACGTATCCATACGCCCGGTGGATTTCGCCCCTGCGGTATGAAAACGCAACGGCGCCAGCATATAATCTAAAAGCCCTACGCAGAAAAGTCTGAAACGCGCACCTTTCGCGCAGGGCGTTCGACTTGTCCCGGTTTATCACCGTTCGATGCGCCTTGCCCTTTTCGAGCCCGACATTCCCCAAAACGCGGGCACCATCATCCGTCTTGCCGCCTGCCTCGGCGTCGGCGTCGATATCATCGAGCCCGCGGGCTTTGTGTTCGGTGACCGGCAGTTCCGCCGGGCCGGACTTGATTACATCCAACTCGCCGCGGTCAATCGCTTCGCCTCCTGGTCAGAGTACCAGTCGAGCCGGCCGGCCGGCCGGCTGGTCCTGCTGACGACGCGGGCCGAGATGCCGTACACACGCTTTCCGTTTGCCGCCGACGACACCCTCGTGCTCGGCAGGGAAAGCGCCGGGGTTCCCGACGCCGTGCATGCGATTGTGGACGCGCGTGTTGCGGTGCCGATGCGAGCGGATGCCCGCTCGCTCAATGTCGCCATTGCCGCCGCCATGGTGCTCGGCGAGGCGCTCCGACAGACGGATGGATGGCCGGAAGCCGCAAGGCGGCCCCCCGCCTGGTCAACCTGACACGCTCTGCCGCATCAGCGGGATGCCGGACGCGAAAACCAGAAGAGAGCGGCGCGATTCGGCTGCTCTCGTCATCCGTGACCGGCAATCGCCAGCGGCCCCCATTCATAGCGCCGCCGGTCCGAGCGGCCGCTCCCCTGATGACAGACCGAACCGAGTCGTTTTCGCGACACACGCATCACGGGCCCGTCGGGCGATCGGCTTGCGCGCCCGTAGGGCTGTCGGCGCTTACCCGCGGGCAACGCGGCGCGGGGCGAGTCAGGTCGATCAGGGAAGAAAGCGGCGGCGGGCTTCCGCCACCGCTTCGCGCACCCGCTCCGGCGCCGTGCCGCCCTCCGATCGGCGGCTGGCGACCGAAGCGTCAATACCGAGAACGCCGAAAACATCGTCGGTAATTACCGGATCAATCGCCTGCATGGCATCAAGAGGCATGACGTCGAGCGCACACCCTCGTCGCTCGGCTTCTTTGACGATAGCACCAGCGATATGATGGGCCCGCCGAAACGGCAATCCCTTGACGCGAACCAGCCAGTCCGCGAGGTCGGTGGCGGAGGGAAACCCCCGCTCCGCCGCCGCGCGAAGCCGGGCGGTATCGAACGTGGCGGTGGCGATCATCCCGGCGGTAGCCGCAAGGCAAAGCTGCAAGGTATCGAACGCCTCGAACACCGGCTCCTTGTCCTCCTGCATGTCCTTGGCGTAGGCGAGCGGCAGCCCCTTCATGACGACGAGCAGCCCCGTCAGCGCGCCGATGATCCGTCCGGTCTTGGCCCTGGTCAGCTCGGCGGCGTCGGGATTGCGCTTTTGCGGCATGATCGAGCTGCCGGTGGAGAATTCGTCGGAGAGCCGCAAGAAACCGAACTGTTCACACGCCCAGACGACGATTTCCTCGGCAAGCCGCGACAGATGCACCGCGAGGACGGCGGCGACGGCGAGAAACTCCAAGGCAAAGTCGCGATCGGACACGGCGTCCAGCGAATTCGCGCATGGACGATCGAAACCAAGCGCCGCCGCGCTCGCCCGCCGGTCGATGGGAAAGGAGGTGCCGGCCAGTGCTGCCGCGCCGAGCGGGCACTCGTTGAGCCGCGCGCGCGCGTCACGGAGCCGGCCGCGATCGCGTCCCAGCATCTCGACATAGGCAAGCAGGTGATGGCCGAGCGTGACCGGCTGCGCCGCCTGCAGATGGGTAAACCCCGGCATGATCGAAGCGGCGTGCCGGTCGGCCTGCTCGATCAGCACCCGCTGGAGTTCAGTGACCATACGATCGAGCGCATCAATGGAATCGCGCACCCACAGGCGAAAATCCGTCGCCACCTGATCGTTGCGCGAGCGCGCGGTGTGCAGACGGCCCGCCGGCTCGCCGATCAACCGGGCGAGCCGATCCTCGACGTTCATATGAACGTCCTCAAGCTCCCGACTGAACGACAAAGTGCCGTTCCGATGTTCGGCGTGCACCTGATCCAGGCCGCGCAGGATCACATCCGCGTCCGCCTGCGCGACGATTCCCTGTTGCGAGAGCATCGTTACATGGGCTTTCGAGGCCGCGACGTCCTGATCGACGAGTCGGCAGTCGAAATCAATGGAGACATTGATCGCCTGCATCACCGCCGACGGGCCCGCCGCGAAGCGGCCTCCCCACATGCGGCTAACGTCCGCCACGGCATCGGCTTCAGGTGTCGTCGCAAATGCGGTAATTGGTGGGGGGGCGTCGTCGTTGCTCACGCGCGGCGACCCGCTGGCGGAATTGGGAGACGGAACATGCGCAATCGCTTCCTCGTACTGGCTCTGCTCGCGGCCATTGTGCTGAACGCAGCGCCCTTCGCAAGCGCCGCGGACAGTCCATGCGCTCATCCGCCGGCAGAATTGGGCAAATACACGGCCGCGAAGTCGGGACTGACCATGCCGGCGACATCGTATATCGACGCCAGTGGCGACGAGAGGCCCTTTGCCGCGTTACGGGGAACAGGGTTGATTGTGAACTTCTGGGCGACATGGTGCCCCCCCTGCGTCGAGGAGATGCCGGCGCTCGACCGTCTGGCGGCGCGGGCACAGGGTCTCGGCCTGAACGTCGCCGCTTTATCCGCGGATCGGGAAGGTGCGACGGTGGTGCGCCGGTTTTATGCGGTCAACGGCATTTCCTCCCTCCCGGTCGCGGTCGACAAATCAAGCCGCGTGATGCACGCCCTCGGCATCGATGGTTTGCCGACGACGGTGCTCTTCGATGCGGACGGTCGGGAAGTCGGCCGTGTCGTCGGTCAGGCCCAGTGGGACGCGCCGGCGACAATTTCTTTCCTCTCCCGCTGCCTCGGTCCGCAAACGTGACAAGACGAGAGATCGTTGCCCTCGCTTCGGTGCTCGCACTGCTTGCCTGCACGCCCACCGGCTCCTGGCAAAATGCGAGCGTTCCCGAGGAGCAGTGGGGAAGCGATCGCGCTGCCTGTCAAGCCTGGTCGCGCGATCAGGCGGAGCGCGACTTCGCCTTGGACCAGCAATCGAGCGCGTCGCTCAACTACAATCGCGGCGGACAATGGTCGAGCGAGATGAACCGCTATTCCGGCCAGACGCGCGAGCGCGACCTGTTCGGGACGTGCATGCGCGCGCGCGGCTATCATTTCGAGGCACAGAGCGAATGACCGGGCATGCGTCTCCTTGCGACCGAATGCGCATTCGACTGTATTGGTGGAACTGGGAGAAATGCCTTAAAAATCCGCGACAGGTGTCAGGCGGCGAGGCGGCGATCCCCGGCGGCGTTGCCCAGCCTTGCGGCCGAGGCTGGCTGTTGGACCGCGGGCTCCGCGGCAAGGTGCACGAAAGCGCCGTCGGCGCGGAATGCGGCGACATCATTATTGATGACATCCGCGATGGCCAGCGGCGCCGCGCGGAACACCCAGGCGTCGCCCCCGCAACCCGCCGGCCGCGCCGGCAACTCCGCGCGACGCACACGCTTCAGCCAGGAAAGCGCGCGGAAAAACAGTCTCCTGACTTCCAGCGCCCGCCGCACCTTCGCTTCAGCAAGCAGCGTTTCGAGCGCCACCCGGCGACCATCTTCGAGCTCGATCATGCGGCCGTCGTGCGCCCACGTGTCGCTGCCCAACATCGGATACAACCTTTCAAAAAGCCCCGATTGCCATCGGTAGTTGTCGAGAATGTACTCTGGCGCACGAAGAAGTTTCAGCCGTATTCTTGCAATCCAGGCCTACGGCGGGGGCATGGCATACGTGACACAACGTAAACGGGTTGTTCACAAGGCCCACTTCAAGACGTTCGTCCACCGGTGGGAGCAGCAGCGCGAGCCTGCGTGGACGTCATTCGTCGTTACCAGAGAGGACGCTCGTGAATCACGTGAATCAGATGTGCAGTGAAGGCCCTGCCGAACTCGCAACGCTTCTGGACGCGTGCGACGCGCGGGTCGGCGAGGAGGCGGCGCTTGCAATCATCGAAGGCGTGGCTGCAGCGCCGCCCAGCTTCGATTCAACCGCCTGGATGCATCTGATTGCGGATGCTCCCTCGGCCGCGTTGACCGCGCTGCTCGAAAGGCGCCTGAACGGCGCCCGTGACCGGCTGGCCGTGTCCAGTGGCGGCGATCGTCGCGCTCGGCTCGCGGCGCTGCGCGCCGAAATGCGTGCCCACCGGCTCGCCGGCTACATCGTACCGCGAAGCGACGAGCATCAAGGCGAGTATGTCGCGGCACGGTCTGAGCGGCTTGCCTGGATCTCCAATTTCACCGGTTCGGCCGGCTTGGCCGTGATTCTACGCGATGCGGCGATGCTCCTGGTCGACGGACGCTACACCACGCAAGCAGCCGGAGAAGTCGACGCGGCATTGTTCACCATCCGTCATTCCACCCGCCAGCCACTTGGCCAACTGCTCGAAACCACCCTGAGCCGCAACGCCAGACTGGGATACGATCCCTGGCTGCATACCCCCAGCCAGATCGCGGCATTCGAACAGGCATGCAAGGCGTGCGGCGCCCGGGCCGTCGCTGTTGAAGGCAACCTCATCGATCGCATCTGGAATGCTCAGCCCTCGCCCCCGGTTTCACCCATCGTTCCGCATGAGGGCCGTTTCGCCGGGCTGACATCGAAAGAAAAGCGCAACGGCATTGCTGAAACGCTCACCCATGATCGGCAGGATGCGGCCTTTCTCGCCCAGCCGGACTCTGTCGCCTGGCTGCTCAATATCCGCGGCGGCGACATTCCGCATATTCCGATCCCACTGTGCTTCGCGCTGGTGCATGCCGACGCCAGCGTCGACTGGTTCGTCGATGCGCGCAAGCTGACTTCCGAGGCCAAAGCGCACCTCGACGATGGCGTCCGGGTCGCTCCAGCGAACGCGCTCGCCCACGCCCTCGATCAGCTTGGCGAGGAACGTCGGGTCGTTCGCGTCGATCCCGAAGCAACACCCGCGTGGGTGGTGAAGCGGTTACAACAGGCCCGCGCGACGATCTTTACGGCCCCTGATCCATGCCTGCTCCCCAAGGCAGTGAAATCGGGCGCCGAACTTGCCGGCATCCGCGCGGCACACGTCCGTGATGGCGTCGCATTGACACGTTTTCTCGCCTGGATTCCCGGCGCAGCAGAGGCAGGTGATCTCAGCGAGAGCGCCGCGGCCGACGCGCTCGCCCGCTTGCGCGCCGAGAACGAGCATTACCGCGGACTGAGCTTCCCGACCATCTCAGCCTCTGGATCACACGGCGCCATCGTGCATTACCGCGTCTCACCTCAATCCGACCGAGCAATCGAACGCGGCAGCCTCTATCTTGTCGACTCGGGAGCGCAGTATCTCGACGGGACGACCGATGTAACCCGGACCATCGCCATCGGCACGCCGAGCCAGGAAATGTGCGAACGGTTCACACTGGTGTTAAAGGGACATATCGCGGTCGCTACCGCCCGATTCCCGGTGGGAACGACTGGCTCGCAGATCGATGCGTTGGCACGGGTAGCGCTTTGGCGTGAGGGCCTCGACTACGATCACGGCACCGGGCACGGAGTCGGATTTCATCTCAGTGTGCACGAAGGACCGCAGCGGATCTCCAAACTTCCGAGCCGGATTCCCCTGCAGCCGGGGATGATCGTGTCCAACGAGCCGGGATATTACAAGCCGGGCAGTTACGGCATTCGCATCGAGAATCTGGTGGCCGTCACGCCGATCGCTTCCCCTGAGGGCGGAGAGGTCGAATTGCACGGGTTCGACACGCTCACACTCGCGCCGATCGACCGCAGACTTATTGTCCGCGAGCGCCTCGATGCCGAAGAGATCGCCTGGCTCGACGCCTACCATCGACGGGTCGACGAAACGATTGGCCCATTCGTGGACGAGAGAACACGGCAGTGGCTCGAATCGGCGACCCGGCCCCTGTAATCCGCGAAGCGCTGCGATGCGGCCTCGCCCCGGTTCCAGGCGCTCCGCCTGCGTCAGTCCTGGCCGTCGGATCACGGCCAGAAGCCTCTTCTCTCTGTGTGAGGGGTGAGGTCGCGCCAAACGGACACGCGCGCTTTGCAAGCGTCGGAACGAGTCTCGCTTTGTTTCCGACGCCGATAAATCTATGAATACTTTAACGTCGGCGGCCGGCGCGCAGGACAACCAAGCGGCAACCGGGCCGAACGAGCTTTAGCGTAACCAACGTCTGTGCAGCCATGATGATTCCCTCTGTGGAGAAGCAAACAGACAGGTTCCATTACCATATCGCTTCCCCCGGCCATCGAAGATAGAGCGATATTCTCCACAACATTGTTAATTTTTTCTTGCATATAGCCAGGACATTGTTTTGCAAAAGGAAAATCATTTTTGGTGGATATGGTGATGCCGCCTAGTAACGGCGACGGGACGCCGCATGACGACGGGAGCGGAGCGAAAGCGCCGCCGCTGCTACGACCGGCCGCGCTTGACACTTGCCGGGAAGCGGCGCGCACGCTACTCGATTGGTCGAGGACCCGTTGGCGGACACCGGACGAGGACGTGCCATGCGTCGATACGGATCGTGTTTAGCGCTGCTCTTGGTGGGATTTCTGACGCCGGCTTTTGCTCGCGCTCAGGAAGCCAGCTTCGACTGCCTGAAGGCTGCGGCACCGATTGAGTTGCTGATTTGCTCCGATCCGGATTTGATCGTGCTCGACGGATCGCTCGGCTCCGCGTTTGAGGCGTCTCAGGCCCGCTTGCCGGCGGAAAAACGTGCCGCCGCCCTGACCGAACAACGGGCTTGGCTCGCCCAGCGACTGACCCGTTGCGAGATTCCATCACGCGGTGATGAGATTTCCCCGTCTTTGCGCTGGCGCGCCGCACCATGCCTGGATGAACTGTACCGGGCGCGCCTGTCCGCCCTCGGCGCTCCGGCGGCGCCGACGCCGCAGCCGCCGAATGGCGTGGCGGAAGCAGGATTCATCCATCCGGCCTGCCTGTGGAGTCTGGTCGAACAGGACCCTGAAACCGGAATGGCCGCCCGCGTGCCCATTGCCGCCTGCACGCTCGGCAATCGCCACATCCCCGTCACCGAGACCGACGACGGCGGATGGTCTGCCGAGAGCGCGTCGGACGGCTACCCCATCTGGCTGTCGTACCGGATCCTCGGCAAGGTCGCAAGCGGCGGAGACGCTGCCGTCATCAGCTACAATTCCGGCGGAAGCGGCCATTTCTCCGAGATTTATGTCCTTCGGCGCGCAGCTTCGCCGGACCACAAAGATACGATGTTAACCGGTGAGATCATCGGAGGCGGCGGTGACCGCTGTAACGGAGGGATTGATCAGGCAAAATTGCTCGATGCGAATACGCTCCAGGTAGATTTCAACGTCACGCCCCAGGATCTCTTGTCGGAGGCCGACGAAGATATGGCAAACGACAACATCGATGCGCTTGCGTTCTGTGCAATCTGCTGCACGGGCACGGTCCGCAGGACCATCGACGTTACCAGCAAGAACGAAAAGACCATCTCGGCGACCGTCGTCGAACTGGTGAGCGATGACGCGGACATGGACGAAGACGAAGGGGCGCAGAAATGCTTCGACGGACTGATCCACAAGGCAGCCCCGACGTTGCCGCACACGTTTTCGCTCGCCGATCTGAAGGCCCTCGCGGCGTCATTTTCAAAAACCTGCCTGAAGACCGAGCATCCTTGACGGTTTGACGACCTTGCGGAGCGGGCCCCACACTCAGCGCGCGCTGTGTCTGGGTTCGCCCGCAATTGGCGCACCTCCGACGGCAGGGATGTCGCCGGCAATGCCAGCGGCAGCCCAAAGCGCATCCATAAGCGGGAACACTTGCGCTCACTCATCGTTGCGGTGCTTGATAGTGACATGCGCGTATCCGAGGTCGGTACGCACGTCGTTCACGCGCAACAGAGCGTGGTGGATTGTTGGACGCGGGGGCACGCGGATGCTGTGGCGTGGTGGCCGACAAAGTGAGAACATCGAAGATCGCCGTGGTGAGGACGACGGCAGTGGACCGATGGGCGGGGGGTATGGCGGCGGCGGTTTCAACCTTCCCGTCGGCCGTCTCGGGGGCGTCGGACTGGTGGCGCTTATCGTCCTGTCACTGGTTTTCGGTATTGATCCGAGCGTCTTGCTCGATGGCGGCCAAACATCATCTCCACCCAGTTCACACGTCGACCGCCCCGCGCCGCAAGCCCGGTCCGACGGCGAGGACGAAGCACGCTCGTTCGTCTCCGTTGTCCTTGCCGACACGGAGGACACCTGGCAGGCACTGTTCAGTCAGATGGGCCGAGCCTACAAAGATCCCACCCTCGTGCTGTTTTCCGGTTCCACGCGATCCGGTTGCGGCTTCGCTCAATCGGCGACGGGCCCCTTCTATTGCCCGCGTGACGGCAAGGTCTATCTCGACACTGCCTTCTTCGATGAGTTGAGCCGCCAGTTCGGCGCTCCCGGCGATTTCGCCGATGCCTATGTCATCGCTCATGAGGTCGGCCATCACGTTCAAAACCTGCTCGGTATCTTGCCGCGCGTCGAAGCGGCTCAGCAGCAGGCCGCGCGCAGCGATGCGAATCGGCTTCAGGTCAGGGTCGAACTGCAAGCGGACTGCTTTGCCGGCATCTGGGCGCACTACGCCGACCGTTCCCGTCATCTTTTAGAAGCAGGCGATATCGACGAAGGATTGAACGCCGCCGCGGCCATCGGCGACGATCGCCTGCAAAAACGCGCACAAGGCTACGTTGTTCCCGATGCCTTCACGCACGGCACCTCGCAACAGCGCGTTCGCTGGTTCCGGCGCGGCCTCGATCAGGGATCGCTCGCCGCCTGCGATACATTTTCCGCGGAGCAACTCTGAGTTCAGACGAGGAAGGCGGACAGCAACGGGCGACGCTCGACGTGCTTGCGGATCGTCGAGCGCAGGCTATCCATCGAGGCATCATAATGCGCGGGCGTCAGGTCGCCGCGCACCATGTTATAGCGCAAGAAGACGCTGTAGGTGGCAAGCACGTCGGTAAGGCAGTAATCCGCCACGTCGGCGAGTTTCCCTGCCTCGACGAAGGCTTCGACGTAGCTGCCGTCGATTCCGCCGATCTTCACGGGAATGTCGGCCAGCGCGGCCATCTCAGCGAGGCTGGGCTTGGCTGACGCGCCGTAGGCCGACAGCACGTCGCACAGATCGACGTGATCCTGGCCGAAGCGGTGCCAATAGTCACGGCGATGGGCTCCATGCAGGCTGGGCACCGCCACGCCGAGAGCGAACGCGCGATAGCGCAAGAGCGGCAGATCGAAGCCATTGCCGCCGAAGGTGACCAGGACCGGGCCGAGTCCGCGACTGTCCACCGGCAGGGCCTTAACGAAACCAAGTAAAACCTCGGCTTCCGTTTTCTCACCAACCGCGCGGCTGCCGATCTGGCCTGCGACCCACGGCCCGTTGTTTTCTTCCCGCTTGGCGTTCAGCGTCGCGATGCAGACGATCTTGTACATCGGCACCTTGAGAAACGCCGCCGACGGGTCCTCGCCGTTGCGCGCATAGCGCTCGCCCAGTCGGCGGCGAATGTCGGCGTCGGGCACGTCGTCGGCCGCGGCGAGCAGGCGACGCGCCGAAGCAAAGTCGGGAACAGCTTCAATGTCAAAAACGACCAGCGTGGTCATTCAAGGCTCCGTCACAGCCGGAAGGGGTAGATACCGCGGCGAGCGAGGCTGAAATCGTCCGCGCCAGATGTCCCGACCATCGGGGGTGCGGTCTTAGCATCGTTTTCGCTTATCGTCTCGTCCTGAAAGCCGAGAGACAGACGGGGCGCGGTTCTCGCCACCCCGGCGGAGCGTTGGGGGCGGCGCTATGCGTCTTTCGCGATCGGTGGGGTGTCCTTCAGCCACGCGCAGAGCAGCGTGTAGCCGAGGGAGAGCACCACCGAGCCCACGAACAGACCAATGATGCCGGTGGCAAGAAATCCGCCGATCGCGCCAATGAAAACGACCACCATCGGAACCTTGGCGCCGCGCCCGAGCAGGATCGGCTTGAGCACGTTGTCGATCAGGGCGACGAAGGCGCACCAGACGGCAAAGACGACGGCGATCAGCGTTGGCGCCGTCGAGAACACATAGATCGCGGCACCGATGAGCACGAGGCCGGGGCCGATCTGCACGATCGCCAGCAGCAGGCAGAGAACAGCGAGCAGCCCCGCCCCCGGAAGCCCAACCGCGAGGAATCCGAGGCCAGCAAGCAGCGATTGGATCAGTGCCACACCAAGAATGCCCCGCGCGACGCCGCGCACCGTCGCCTGTCCGAGTTCGGCGAGTTCTGGGCCGCGATCGCCCGCCAATCGCTGCGCAAACGCGTGCGCCACCTCGTCGCCGTCGTGCGCGTGCGCCATCAGAACGCCGGCGATAACGATCGCAAGCATGAATTGGAGAAGACCGATGCCGGCATCCGCCGTCGTCGATAGAAGAATTCGCCCGCCGCTGGCGAGCTGCGGACGGATTTGCTGGAGTGCGCGGGCGAGATCGTTGGACGCCAGCTTCCAGAATGCCTCGAGGGGTTCGCCGATCAGCGGCCAATCAGCAACGCCGGGCGGAGGAGGCGGCACGCTCAAGGAGCCGTCGATGAGCTTCCCCGCAACGTGCTCGGCGCCGTCGACGAGGGTACCGGCGAGCATGACCGTTGGCACGAGAAGCACTGCGAGCATCACCAGCGTCGCCACGATCGCGGCCATCGCGCGCCGTCCGCCGAGAGCTCGCTCAATCGGGAGATACGCCGGGAAAACGGCGACGGCGATGATGATTCCCCAGACGACCGGAACGACGAACGGGCGAACGATCTCAAAGCACCACGCGCCGAGCAGGGCGATGATGCCGATGCGAATCGCCGCCTCGAGTGCCCGCCTCACGAAAACGCGATCTTGCGCTTGATCCATCTCGATCCGCTCCTTCCCCAACCACAAATCGCCCGAGCATAGGCGACCGGGTGGAAGCTGGCGAGGCACGCTTAGATGTTTGATCTCAGCCTTTGATGGCGCACTCTTTTCGCAGGACGGGACGGATGCGCTATGGGCCAGGTTCTTTACGCAAGCGCCACAGAGCCTGCCCTCGGGCGGGCGAGGTCCGGCCCGTGGAACAGAGCAGCGGCAGTCCGGCGAGCGATACACCATGGTCGAGAGAGCCTGAGGGCACTGTCTAAACGCTCCGCCATCAACCGGAAGACCATCGCCAAATGGGAGAAGCGCCGATCAGTCGCTGATCCGCTGACAGTCCCCGGGGATGCGAGACCGACGATCCTGCCCATCGAACACCGGCTGACAAAGCCAATCATCCCCGCACCAACAGACAGGTCGGGCGAATGTACCGAACGATCCAGGACGCCGCCAAAGGAAACGAAAGAGGCCTGAATACCGCCGGCGCTGCTGCGAGGCCGACTACTGACGCGTTAATCGGATGTCTCCATACGCCCGATTGCGAAATATTCGGCAAAATTTTTATCGAGCTTCTGCCAAGATTGCTTGCGCAACATTACGAAAAATTCTGAGGAGACGTCTCATCAGAGATTGCTGCGAAAAAGGAGCCCAGTATGGTTTTCCCGCGGAGTCGCATAATTGATCTCTGGGATAGGATGCGGAGTTCTTATTGGTTTATACCATCGCTGATGTTTTTGGGCGCTATCATCCTATCAATTCTAATGGTAAGGCTCGATATTTACGTACTGCGCAATAACTTTATCACTGACGAATCGTGGTTTCCCAAATTCGAGGCAGAGGCAGCGCGGTCAATACTTTCGACAATTGCTTCTGGAATGGTAACGGTTGCCGGAGTTGTTTTTTCACTGACCATCGTCAGCCTTCAGTTGGCCTCGTCGCAATTCGGGCCGAGATTGCTGCGCACGTTCATGAACAGCCTCGGCAACCAGATCGTGCTGGGAACATTCACGGCGACCTTTCTATATTGTCTGATTCTGATCGGCACCGTCCGCGATCGCATTGATTTCGTTCCGCAATTATCCGTTGTTACCGGAATTCTACTTGGCGTAATCGATGTCGCAGTGCTGATTTTCTTTATTCATCATGTAGCAACCTCGATTCGCATTGAATCTCTGATCGCGACTGTGACGACGGATCTCCGCACCGTCATCGACCGCATATTTCCCGTCGAGATTGGCGAGGAACCACCGGATCGTGGGGTTGCGAACGACGCGCGCCTTCAATTTGATAAAGATTCGGCAGCCATAAGGGCTCGCAGTTCCGGATATGTCCGTCATGTCGATGGCGAGATGCTTTTGGCGATTGCGAGGCATCACGACCTCGTTTTGCACGTCGACAGAAAGCCCGGCGATTTCGTCGTCGAGGGGGCCACTCTCTTCCGTGTCGTGCCGAGCGAGCGCGTGACCGAAGAGGTCACCGGTCGCATTCTCGACAGTACGGTTCTGGGGCGCGACCGCACGCCAAGCCAGGACATGGATTTTGCCTTGCGGCAACTCGTGGAGGTCGCCCTCAGGGCGCTCTCGCCCGGCATTAACGATCCCTTCACCGCAGTGGAGTGCGTCAATCGCCTCGGCGAAGCGTTGTGCATCGTCGTGCGCCGCCCAGAGCCGTCCGCTTACCGTGTCGATGACAATGGTGTGCTGAGAGTGATCGCCGAGCCTCTCGGACGACCGGAGATGATTCGGACGGCGTTCGATCCCATCGCCCGCGCGGGCGGCAGCAACGGTGATGTCGCCGCGCGCATTCTCGAGATCATCATCACCATTGCGACATACGCGAAAAGCCGCCCTGCACGAATCGAGCTTATCGAGTATGCAAACGCGCTGGAGGCGCAAATGAACGAGCAATTGGCGCTGCCGCGCGATCGAAACGCTGTCGCCACGCGTTTCGCGGCGGCTTTGCGTGAATTGCAAAACGAAGGACGCGGCGGAAAAGGCGTCGCCGAACAGGAAACCTGACGGGAAGAACGATCGCGCGCCATTGTTTTGCGCACGGCCGGCATCCGTTGCGAAATGGGTAATAACGTCTCGTGGGCGATTTCCCCGTAAGTGACTTCACATCCTATTGACGCCGAGTCCGCCGTTTTGCATGCTGCGCGGTATGGTTGAATCACCTTGCGACCTCAATTCGAGGCAGATCCTTATCGGTAATTGCATTGATCTGATGTCGACGCTTGACGCGCAGAGTGTCGATGCGATCTTTGCCGATCCGCCGTATAATTTACAGCTCGAAGGCGAATTATTCCGGCCGAATCATAGCCGCGTTGACGGGGTCACCGACGCGTGGGATCGCTTCGAAGATCTGAACGCCTACGATCAGTTTACCCGCGCCTGGCTCGCCGCCGCCCGCCGCCTGCTCAAACCCGACGGCACGCTTTGGGTCATCGGCTCCTATCACAACATCTTCCGTGTGGGTGCGGTCCTGCAAGAACTCGGCTATTGGATCCTCAACGATATCGTCTGGCGCAAGACCAATCCGATGCCGAATTTCCGCGGCCGCCGCTTCACCAACGCGCACGAAACGCTCATCTGGTGCGCCCACAACCGGCAGGGACGCCACAGATTCAACCATTGGGCGATGAAAAGCCTGAACGATGACCTACAGATGCGTTCGGACTGGCTGATTCCGGTCTGCGGCGGCAGTGAGCGAATCAGGATCGACGGCCGAAAGGCGCATCCGACGCAAAAACCCGAGGCGCTGTTGCACCGCGTCTTGCTCGCCTCGACCGCACCGGGCGAGCTCGTGCTCGACCCTTTCTTCGGCACCGGCACAACCGGGGCAGTCGCGGCGAAGCTCGGACGGCGCTTCATCGGCATCGAGGCAGACGAACGCTATGCCCAGATCGCGCGCGAGCGGATTGATGCCATTGAACCGGCCTCCGAGCCCGGTCTGCTCACCACGCGCGCCGTTCGCGACGAGCCGCGCATTCCGTTCGGCTGGCTCGTCGAACGCGGCATGCTACAGCCGGGCGAGGTCCTGTTTGACGAGCGGCGGCGGTGGACGGCGAAGGTTGCCGCGGATGGCTCGATCGTCGCTGCGGACATTCGTGGCTCAATCCATCAGGTCGCCGCACGAATTCAGAACATGCCGACCTGCAATGGCTGGCAATTCTGGTTCGCCCGCGTCAACGGCGAGTCGGTATCGATCGACTGGTTCCGTCAGAAGCTGCGGGCGGAGTTGAACTGAGCGGTCAAGCCTGCGTTGTGAGCACCGCCTCGCGCTTCATCTCGGCGTTGACCGCGGCGACAGCGGCTGCGACCGCCGCCTCGGCTTGGCGCGCGAGTTCTTTGCGACCGACACCGGACGTGGCAATCGGCTCCTGGTAGCGTACCTCGACGATCGCGCCCGGCAAGCTGAGCATGCGCATGAGATGCGGCAGCATCGTCGCATCGCCGAACCAGCAGTACAGCGCGCGAAGCGGTCCGATCAGCGGCGTTCCGTCCAACGCCCGGCAGTAGGTGATCGAAACCGGCTGAACCATCAACGTACTTCCCACCGGTTGCCGCTCCGCGATGGAGAAAAGCGTCGACTTGAAAGGGGCCACGGCGGAACCGTCGGTACTCGTGCCTTCGGCGAAAAGCATGAGGTTATCGCCGGCGGCAAGCCGCTCAAGCATCTGCCGGCCCTGGATCTTCGCCTCAGCTCCGACGCGATGAATGAAAATCGTGCGCGTCAGCTTCGCTGCCTGGCCGAACAGCGGCCACCGGGCAACGTCCGCCTTGGCGACAAACGTCATGTCCGCGGTCCGGGCGATCACCGGGATGTCGAGATAGGAGACGTGATTGGCGACAAATAGTGTCGGCCCCACGTTACGCGGCTTACCGCGAATCACCAGTCTCAGCCCGGAACAGTAGCACAGCGAGCGACACCACAGGACCTGCAGCGGCCTCCGCCAGCGGCGCAGCGGTCCGATGCTGATCGCATAAATCGCCATAAGCCCGAGGCTGACGAGCACCATCAGGACAAAACGGATGCCCGCCCTCAGCCGGGATCGCCGCAGACGAGCTAAAGGGTTTCCGTCGTTGTCGCCGGCCGCCGGTAGCGACGGTCGTACTTCTCCGACAACTGTTCCGTTACGACAATTACGCATACATCCGTGGTGTTAAACTGGTGGTCGACAACCGCCCCGTCGCCGACGAATCCGCCGACACGGAGGTAGCCCTTGATCAACGGGGGCAACTCGGACAGAACCGTCTGCGCGTCGAATGCGGATTCCGGCAGGATCCCCATGGAAACGTAATGCTGGGCAAGCGCCCGCGGCCGAAGAGACTGTGGCGCGAGATGGTTATAGTAAAGGTAAGAGAGCTGCGCGCCCATTTCTTTCGGTTCGGTTCCGTGAAAACTGGCGCAGCCAAACATCACATCGATACCATGCGCGCGAACGTAGGCAGCGAGACCGCGCCAGAGAAGTTGCATGACGCTGCCGCTTCGATACGTGGTATCGACACAGGAGCGTCCGAGTTCGACGATCTCGCCCGGGTACTGCAGTAGGGCGGTAAGATCGTACTCCTGCGCGGAGTAAAAGCCGCTGCTGCGCAAGGCAACAGACCGCCGCAGCAGCCGGTAGGTGCCGACCACACCAGCGGAACCGTTCCGGCGGGCACGATCGATGACCAGCAGATGGTCACAGACATCATCGAAGGCGTCGAAGTCGCGACGTTTTTCGAGTACCTCCCGGGTTGGGCTCGCCGCCATTTCCTCGTAAAACACGCGGTATCGGAGCGCCTGCGCGGCGTCGATCTCAGCGGGAGTCTCGGCGATACGAACGACGAAACTATTGAACTCTAATGGCTCCACGTCGTGATCGCACTCCGTAACCGCTTGTTCGTAGCATCATGCACCGTTCATTCCTTCTAGACGCAACCACCGGTCACGCTTGGGAAATGGGCGGACGGCATGAGCAATGACCAACCCTTGCCCCAGCAGCGCCTCTCTCAATGCGCTGCCACCGTTCGACAGACTTTTGCCGACGTCGTCGATAATCCCTTGCCGTCTATCGCGTGGGTACCGGACGGTCGCCGGAGTAGTCGTAAAAGCCCCGCCCAGCCTTACGCCCGAGCCACCCTGCCTCGACGTACTTGACCAAGAGCGGACAAGGCCGGTATTTCGAATCAGACAAGCCATCATGCAACGTATGCATCACGCCGAGGCACGTGTCGAGACCGATGAAATCGGCCAGTTCGAGCGGTCCCATTGGATGATGGGTGCCGAGGCGCATTGCGGTATCGATGCTCTCGACCGATCCAACGCCCTCGTAAAGGGTGTAGATGGCTTCATTGATCATCGGCATTACGATCCGATTGACGACAAACGCCGGAAAATCCTCGGCGCTGATCGGGATCTTATGGAGCTGGATCGCAAAGTCGTGAAGCTCTCGATAGGTGTCTTCCTCCGTGGCAATGCCGCGAATGAGCTCGACGAGCTCCATCTTCGGCACCGGATTCATAAAATGCGTGCCGAGAAAGCGGCCGGGGCGGTCGGTCTGCGCGGCAAGGCGGGTAATGGACAGCGTCGATGTATTGGTGGTGATGATCGCATCCGGCGGCAAGACGGGGCAAAGCTGCTTAAAGATCGACTTCTTCACCGCCTCATCTTCGACTGCCGCCTCGATGATGACGTGGCAGTCGCGAAAGCCGTCATAGCCAGTGCCTGTCGTGATCCGCAAGAGGGCTGAGCGCGCTGATTCCGCGCTCAGCCGTCCTTTTTCGACGAGCCGGGAAAACTCCTCTTCGATGCTTTTTACCGACTCGTCCAGCCGCTCCTGGCTGATGTCCATGAAGTAGACATCAAACCCGGATTCGGCGCAGACATGGACAATGCCGGTGCCCATCTGCCCTGCGCCGATCACGCCGACGTTGTTGCGACCCATTCACGAAGCTCCTGGCGGCGTCCTGCGACCGTATTTCACTTCTGCAACGAGGCGGCCAATTCGGGCAATGCCTGGAAGAGGTCGGCAACGAGGCCATAATCGGCAACCTGGAAAATCGGCGCCTCCTCATCCTTATTGATGGCGACGATCACTTTCGAGTCCTTCATTCCGGCGAGATGCTGGATAGCGCCGGAAATACCCACAGCGATATAGAGCTCCGGCGCGACGACCTTGCCGGTCTGCCCGACCTGATAGTCATTGGGCACGAACCCGGCGTCAACCGCCGCTCTGGATGCGCCGACCGCCGCGCCGAGTTTATCGGCAATGGCATCGATCAGCTTGAAGTTCTCGCCATTACCCATGCCGCGACCGCCAGCGACGATCACGCGTGCCGCGGTCAATTCCGGCCGTTCGCTCTTGGTCAATTCCTGACCGACGACCTTGGTTAACGCCGACTCGCTGCCCGGATCGATGGTTTCGACCGTAGCCGAGCCGCCATCCGCCGCCGCCGCGTCGAAGCCGGTGGTGCGGACGGAAATAACCTTGATCGCGTCGCTGCTCTTCACCGTGGCCATGGCATTCCCGGCATAGATCGGCCTGACGAAGGTATCGGCATCGACGACCGCACTGACATCCGAGAGCATAGCGACATCGAGAAGGGCCGCCGCACGCGGTAGGACATTCTTGCCGGTCGTCGTCGCTGCGGCGAGGATGTGGGTATAGCCAGGCGCGAGACCGACGATCAGCGGCGCGATCGATTCCGCCAGCGGATGCGCGTGAAACGGCGCGTCGGCGAGGAGGACCTTTTCGACGCCGGCGATCTTCGCCGCGGCGTCAGCGACCGCAGCACAGCCCGATCCGACAACCAGCAGCGTTGGCGAGCCGAGCGCCAGCGCCGCCGTCACGGTGTTCAAGGTTGCGGGCTTGAGGTGTGTATTGTCGTGTTCGACAAGAACGAGAACGCTCATCAGATCACCTTCGCCTCGTTGCGGAGTTTCTCGATCAGTTCAGCGACGCTGCCCACCTTCACGCCGGCTTTTCGCTTCGCCGGCTCTTCGACCTGCACGGTCGTCAGCCGCGACGCGATATCGATGCCGGCCTCCGCCGCCTTGATCGTCTCGATCGGCTTCTTCTTCGCCTTCATGATGTTCGGCAGGCTCGCGTACCGGGGGGTATTCAGTCGCAGATCGACAGTCACCACCGCCGGAAGCTTGAGTTCGAGCGATTCGAGTCCGCCGTCGACTTCGCGCGTGACCGACAGCCCGTCGTCGCCGACCGTAACCTTCGATGCGAACGTCGCCTGCGGCCAGCCAAGGAGGCCGGCAAGCATTTGCCCCGTCTGATTCGAATCGTCGTCGATCGCCTGCTTGCCAAGAAAGACGAGGCTTGGCTGCTCCTTATCGATGATCGACTTGAGAAGCTTGGCGACCGCCAGCGGCTGCAGGTCCTCATCCGCCTGCACGAGGATTCCGCGGTCTGCACCGATCGCAAGCGCGGTGCGGATCGTTTCTTGTGCCTGCGCCGGCCCCATAGAGACCGCGATGATCTCCTTTGCTTTACCCGCTTCCTTAAGCCGTACGGCCTCTTCGACCCCGATCTCGTCGAACGGGTTCATCGACATTTTGACGTTTGCTGTTTCGACGCCCGTCTTGTCCGGTTTGACACGGATCTTGACGTTGTAGTCGACAACGCGCTTTATGCAGACGAGGATTTTCATGAACGACCCGCGCCCTTCTCTGATGGTTATCTAGTCTTCGGGAAAGGCGGAATTGTTCCCGCCATGCGCCGAGGCAGAGGGCGTCGCCACAGGCCTTGTCCCGCGCCCCGAGCCGCACACTAAGGTTACGTCTATGCAACGTCAAGGTTGCGCGCGCGCCACGCGACCTTTCGCAGTCGGCGACGATGATCGGCATGAATGGCTCAAGAGCGTTGCGCCGGTCGCCTATCCAACGGCGCTCCAATTCATGGAACGCCGGGTGAACGCCATCATCGCGGCGCAGGCGCCGGAGGCGATCTGGCTGCTCGAGCACCCGCCGATCTATACCTGCGGCACCAGCGCCGCCGACGCCGAACTGCTCGATCGACAGCGATTTCCCGTTTACCGCACCGGTCGCGGCGGGCGCATCACCTACCACGGCCCTGGTCAACGCGTCGGGTACGTCATGCTCGACCTGAAGCGACGCGGCGCGGATGTCCATAACTTTGTCGCCAGCCTCGAGGCGTGGTTAATCGCATCGCTCGCGTCATTCGAGATCAAGGCCCATACCAGCCCGGGCCGGATCGGGATCTGGGTCGATACGGGCTTCGCGGGCGAGGCGAAAATCGCGGCGATCGGCGTCCGTGTCCGCCGCTGGGTCAGCTTCCACGGCTTCGCGCTCAACGTCGCCCCCAACCTCGAACATTTCGCCGGCATCGTGCCCTGCGGCATCGCCGATCGCGGCGTTACGTCTCTGAGGGCGCTCGGACTCGACGTCGACATGGCGGACGTGGACGCGGCGCTGCGAACAAGCTTCCCCGCGGTCTTCACTTCCAGCTCGGCAAGCCGTCCGGTGATCTGACGGCGGCGATAATCGCGCGCGGCTACCGGTTGCCGCCGGGCACCCACAAAACGTCGCGTATCCCCTTTTCGTTCTCCCAGCGCGCGAGGACGAAAAGATGATCGGAAAGCCGGTTGACGTAGCGCACGGCGGCGGGATTGATCTGGTCCGTCGCCGCCACATCGCAGATGATGCGTTCGGCGCGGCGTGCCACCGTCCGGGCTAGGTGCAGGTGCGCGGCGACTGCGGTTCCCCCGGGCAGAATGAACGAGGCGAGCGGTTTAAGCTCGGCGTTCATCGCGTCGATCTCACGCTCGAGGCGCTCGACCTGAGAATCGACGATGCGTAGCGCGTCTTCGCTCTTTCGGCCGCCTTCGGGCGTGCAGAGGTCCGCGCCGAGGTCAAACAGGTCGTTCTGAATGCGCGCGAGCATTTCGTCGGCCTGCGCGTTTGCGTGCAGGCGGGCGATGCCGATCACCGCGTTGGCCTCGTCGACGGTTCCGTACGCCTCGACACGCCGGTCATACTTCGGCACGCGCGCACCGTTACCCAACGACGTCTCTCCGGCGTCACCGCCGCGCGTATAGATACGGGTCAAGGTTACCATTTCGCTGCTCCCTATCGAGCGCTGAAGAGGCCGTTCCGTCCCGCCGCCCTCTCGCGCCACGAAACGCCGGCACCTCGTTCGGTTTCCGCCCGCTTCACGCGTTGCGGCCCCCACGCGCTCCCAGGTCAGGCGAGATGCAACAGCATGATGGCCCCGAACAGCGCGATCGCAACCCCTTGGCAAACGACGCGCGCCTTCATCAAGGTATGCGAATACTTCGCATTGAGTCCGCTGTTAAACGCGAAGGCGATGATGCCGGCGACGAGAATGACCACCGTCGCGAGCATGGCGATACCCAGAAGCACCGGAAGAATACTATTCATATCACCATTTATAATCGACCCATGGCGGCGGGTCACCCGCTAAACGAACGATACGGCTAAAGCGGGACCGCTTCGATGGCTTGATGCAATTCCGCCTCTTATCGAGACCTCGAGCGCCGTGCAGATCAACAGGTCGGTCACCCGGCGCGCGAGACCCGCGAGGTCTCGGGGAAGAGAGCGAAACCTCGCGGGATAAGACGTCTCGGCGGCCGATGGCGAAGCGCGGTCAGCTTCGTGCCGACAGCAGCCCGCGAGCGATGACCTGCGCCTGGATCTCCGCCGCGCCCTCGAACACGCTGAGGATGCGCGAGTCGCACAGGACCCGCGAGATCGGATATTCAAGCGCGTAGCCGTTCCCACCGTGGATCTGCAACGCGTTATCGGCGTTCGACCATGCCACCCGGGCGGCGAGCAGCTTGGCCATGCCGGCCTCGATATCACAGCGGCGATCACTGTCTTTCTGCCGGGCGCTGTCGTAGGTGAGTTGCCGGGCGATCATCGTTTCGACCACCATCCACGCAACCTTGGCAGCGACACGCGGGAACTCGAAGATCGGCCGGCCGAACTGAATCCGTTCCTGACCGTACTTCATTCCAAGTTCCAGGGCGTTCTGGGCAACGCCGACGGCCCGCGCAGCAGTTTGGATGCGGGCGCTTTCGAATGTCGCCATGAGCTGCTTGAAGCCTTGGCCTTCGTGCTGCCCCAGAAGGTTTTTCGCCGGCACGGTGAAGTCGTCAAAGCCGAGTTCGTACTCCTTCATGCCGCGATACCCGAGCACGGCGATCTCGCCGCCGGTCATGCCTTCGGCCGGGAACGGATTGCCGGGCTCGCCGCGTGGCTTTTCGGCAAGGAACATCGACAGACCCTTCCAGTCCTTCGTCGAAGGGTCGGTTCGGGCGAGCAGCGTCATCAAGTCGGTGCGGGCGGCGTGGGTAATCCAGGTCTTGTTTCCGGTAATCTTATAGTCGTCGCCGGATTTCACCGCGCGGGTGCGAAGGCTGCCCAGGTCCGAACCCGTGTTCGGTTCGGTGAACACGGCTGTCGGTAAAATCTCGCCGGACGCCAGCTTGGGCAGCCAATGGTGCTTCTGCTCGTCGGTTCCCCCGAGGCGGATCAATTCGGCGGCGATTTCCGAGCGGGTGCCGAGCGAGCCGACACCAATATAGCCGCGGCTGAGTTCCTCGGTGACAACACACATTGCCATCTTTTCCATCTCGAGGCCGCCGAATTCCTCGGGAATGGTCAGGCCGAAAACACCGAGCTCGGCCATCTCCTGGATGATTTCGATAGGGATGAGTTCGTCGCGCTCGTGCCATCCCTGGGCGAAGGGAATGACCTTCTCTTCGGCGAAGCGGCGGAACTGGTCGCGAACGAGTTCGAGTGTTTCGTCGATGCCAAGATTGCCAAAATTGCCGTCGGCGACCAGCTGGGCGATACGCATCCTGCCGGCACCGGAGTTGCCGCAACTGATCAAGCGGGTGACCGTGGGCGTGCAAAACGCCTGCAGGGCGTCGTCGGTCACGCCCATATCGCGGGGCCGGACGATCTCAACCTGGGTCATCGGAATGCCGCCGGCGATCTGCGAGAGATATTCGCCGAATGCCGTCTGCAAAAGGAGCTGCTCGAGTTCGGTCAGCTGGCCGCCCTCGTCAAGCCGTTCGGACCAGGCCAGCATCTGCTGAAGGCCGGCGACATACGTGGCGAGCCATGCATAACCGTGCGCCGCCGTCTGATTCTGGTCGAGCAGATCGGCGTCGATCCGCCCGCCACGGACGACCATTGCCGAGACGCCCTTACGGGCCTCAACGAGCAGGTGTTGCGCTGCACTCAGTGCATCGCGGCAGGACGGGACGAGGTCTTGAAGCAGTGGATTTGTTTTCTCGGCGACGGCGACGTCCATGGCGTCATTCTCCTCCTGAGTGCGGACGAGGTGAGCGCCGGACTCGTCGCGCTGTTTTTCTGGAACGGGAGGCGCCGTACGGCCGACGCCTCCCGATCTTGTGCTGATCGTTAGCCGATCAGATTACGCACGATGTCGGTCATCGACAGAACGCCGACCGGCACGCCCTTTTCGGTGACAACGAGGCGATGGATCCGCCGCTTCATCATTTCGGAGATGGCGAACGACAGCTTCTCGCCCGCATCAATGGTGGCACACCCTTCGGTCATCACAGAACCGACGGTCAAGCTCCGCGCCTCTTCCATCGTCCGCCCCTGGCGAGCGAGGACAATGTCGGTCTGGGACAGAACGCCCACCGCGCGGTCGTTCTCGATCACCATCAACGCATGGATGTCGTTATCAATCATCACCTTTCCGGCCGCAGCCACGGAATCGGTCCGGGCACACGAGACGATGCCGGCGTGCATGCGATCGCGGACCAGCGTGCCGTCGTCGTGAATCTCCGGCACTTCGAAGACCGTGGCGACATCCGGGAGCGGCGCCGAAACCGGATAGGGATGCCGCGCCTTCGGATCGTGGAGATCGCCCTTCGGCAGGGTCGGGGTGGCGGCGGCAGTCGGCGCCGGCGCGCTCTTGCCCAGGCCAAAATCGGGAGCACCGATCAGGACCGCCATGTTTCCGTGCGGATGCTGGTTGTCATGCATGAGTTGATGCGCCAGTGGCAGTTCTTCGTAGGTGAACGCCCGCGACATGCAGGGATTGAGCTTACCGGCGAGCGCCAGCTCGTTCATCGCATAGCACTGCTCGTCGTTGGCGAAGTGCGACCCCTGGAACCGCTTTTGCCGCATCCAAAGGTAGCGCAGATCGATCGTAGCATTATAGCCGGTTGTGCCAGCGCAGATGACGATCTGACCGCCCGTGTCGCAGACGAACATCGAGGTCGGGATCGTGGACTCGCCCGGATGCTCGAAGACCACCTTGGGGCTCCGCTTCTCTCCCAGCACATCCCAGATCGCGGCGCCGAAGGCGCGAACCCCCTTCAGCCAGCTATTGTAGCCAACCGTGTCCTTCCAGTGCGGCAGCATGCCCCAGTGGTCGAACTTGCGCCGATCGATGCACCCCTTGGCGCCGAGCTTGACGCAATAATCGACCTTGTCGTCGCCAGAAACGACGGCGACCGGAATGGCGCCGGCAGCCTTGGCGATCTGAATGGCCATCGAGCCGAGCCCGCCGGCACCGCCCCAGATCAGCACTGGATCGTCCGGCTGCATCTCGTGTTCCGGCCAGCCATGCAGCATACGCCAAGCAGTCGCGGCGACGAGAACGTAGGAGGCCGCCTCTTCCCAGGTCATGTGCTTCGGCTTCGGCATGCACTGGTGCGCCTGCACACGCGTGAACTGCGCAAAGCTGCCGAAATTGGTCTCGTAACCCCAGATCCGGAACGATGGCGAATACATCGGATCATTGCCGGCTGTTACCCACGGATCATTGCGATCCCAGGTCGCGCAGTGAACAACGACTTCGTCACCGACCTTGACGTTCTTGACATCCTTGCCGACGGCATAAACGATACCCGATGCATCGGATCCGCCAATATGGAAGTCTTCTTTCTCGCCACCTTTCTGCCGCGCCTTGATGACATTGACGGGAATACCGAGAGCAGCCCAGACGTTGTTGTAATTAACGCCGGCGGCCATGACGTAGACGAGAACGTCATCGTCGGCGATTGCCGGGACATCAACCACTTCCTTCTGGAACGATGAGGTCGGTTGGCCGAACCGGTTCTCGCGGATCAACCAGGCGTTCATCTTCGCGGGAACTTCGCCGAGGGGCGGTTGCTCACCGATGTTGTAGAGCTGCTTTTCCATGGTCGTTACCATTCTTGTCCCTCCGCGCCCGGGCAGCGATGCCTGATGATTAAAAAAAATTCCTATTATACCGCTCTTGGTATGCCGCCAACGCGCGCGCGCAGCCTCTTTTCGAGCGCCACTAATCGGATCGCCTCGTTGACAGATGAAGTTGTGTTTTAAACCGTAGCCGCTTTCTTCGCAACGCACAATTTGCTAGCTTGGTTCGCATCTGCGGCTCCGCTGCGATGCGGATTTCTTAAGCAATTTGCTGCGTTCGGGCGGGTTCGCCCGGCGCGTTGGGAGGAACGGGATGGTCGAACAGTTCGCAACCGCAAAACAAGCGGCGCCGAAGCGGCAGGCTCCATGGCTGATCCGGACATACTCGGGTTACGCATCGGCCAAGGAGAGTAACGCGCTCTATCGCAAGAATCTCGCCCGCGGCCAGACGGGACTGTCGATCGCCTTCGATCTTCCGACGCAGACCGGATACGACAGCGACCACGTTCTCGCTAAGGGCGAGGTCGGCAAGGTCGGTGTCCCGGTCTGTCACGTCGGCGACATGGACACGCTTCTCGACGGCATTCCGCTCGACAAGATGAACACGTCGATGACGATCAACGCGCCGGCCGCATGGCTCTTGTCGCTCTACATCGCGACGGCGGAGCGGCACGGCGTCGCCCGCAGCGCGCTATCGGGTACGACGCAGAACGATATCATCAAAGAATACCTGTCGCGCGGCACCTATATCTTTCCGCCCGAACCGTCGATGCGGCTGATTTCCGATGTCATCTCGTTCACCTACAAGGAAGTTCCGAAGTGGAACCCGATCAACGTCTGCTCGTACCATTTGCAGGAGGCGGGCGCGACGCCGGAACAAGAACTGGCCTACGCTCTGGCGACGGCTATCGCCGTGCTCGACGGCGTACGCGCCTCGGGCCAGGTTCCGGCGGACGACTTCCCGCAGGTGGTTGGACGGATCAGCTTCTTTGCAACGCCGGCATCCGGTTCGTCACCGAGCTGTGCAAGATGCGGGCGTTCAACGAGCTTTGGGATGAGATCTGCCTGCAGCGATATGGTGTGCAGGACCCGAAACTGCGCCGCTTCCGCTACGGCGTCCAGGTCAACTCGCTGGGCCTGACGGAGCAGCAGCCGGAAAACAACGTCTATCGCATCCTGCTCGAGATGCTGGCAGTGGTGCTGTCGAAAGACGCCCGCGCCCGCGCCGTCCAGCTTCCCGCTTGGAACGAGGCGCTCGGACTGCCGCGTCCGTGGGACCAGCAATGGTCCTTGCGCCTGCAGCAGATCGTCGCCTTCGAGACCGACCTGGTTGAATTCGGCGACCTCTTCGACGGCTCCCGCGTCATTGCGGAAAAAGTCGAGCAGCTCGCCTATCAGGCGCGCGGCGAACTGGCACGCATCGAGGAGATCGGTGGCGCGGTCGCCGCGGTCGAGACGAGTTACATGAAGCGGCGCCTCGTTGAATCGAATGCCACGCGCCTGGCGGCGATCGAGGCGGGGGACCAGGTGGTTGTCGGCGTGAACATGTTCCGCGAGGCCGAACCTTCGCCGCTGTCGACCGCCGAGGAAAGCATCATGACGGTCGATCCGCGGGCCGAAGCGGAGCAGATCGCCTCCCTCACCGCGTGGCGGTCCGCGCGCGATGCCGCGAGCGTGAAAGCCGCTCTGGCGAATGTCGCCGCTGCCGCAAAAGAAGGCCGCAACATGATGGAACCCTCGATCGCTGCGGCGCACGCGGGGGCAACCACCGGAGAGTGGTCGGGCGCATTGCGAGAAATCTTCGGCGAGTATCGGGCCCCGACGGGCGTCGGGCAGGCGGTGGTCACGTCTGATCTCAGCGGGCTCAAAGGCGTGCGCGCCGGGGTCGACGGTCTTACCGAAAAACTCGGCCGGCGGATCAAGATGTTGGTCGGAAAGCCTGGTCTTGACGGTCATTCGAACGGTGCCGAGCAAATCGCCCTGCGTGCCCGCGACGCCGGCTTCGAGGTCGTCTATGAGGGCATTCGTCTTACGCCCGAGCAGATTGTATCAGCGGCGCTGGAAGAGGGCGTGCACGTCGTCGGCCTGTCGATCCTTTCCGGCTCGCACATCCCCTTGGTGACCGAGATCATGGAACGCATGCGCGCCGCCGATCTCGCCGACGTTCCGGTCGTCGTCGGCGGCATCATTCCGCCCGAGGATGCGGAGCAGCTTCTCGCCACGGGTGTGAGCCGCGTGTACACGCCCAAAGACTTCGACTTGAACGCGATCATGTCCGATATCCTCATGGTTGTTGAGGAAACCGCGCTGCAGGCCGCCTGATCGCCTCGCGATCGGGACAGACGGCACGCAAGGCAGAAAAGCGACGTGGGCGGGATCCGGTTTCGCTGAGATCCCGCCCGAAATGCTTAACCCATGCGCACCCGCCGGACTTTCCAGGGGTGCGCGGCGCCGGGCAGCGGACACAGGCGGGCGAGCAAGAACTAAGCGCTGGCATCTTGCAAAGTCGCCGGACGCGGGTAACGATGCAACGAGCACCCAAGCACAGTCCGAACGAGGCTCCCTCCTGGTGCACGCAATGATCGGCGAACGGGCGCGATGGTGACCATTCGCTTCGTGGATGAGCGGGAACGCAACACGCAGAGCATCGTTCTGCCGGCGGGAACCAGCCGGACAGTGTTGGCAATCGCCAAGGATCATGGTGTGCCAATCCTGTTCAATTGCGAAGCGGGCGCCTGCGGTGCCTGCATTGTTCGCGTCGAACCCCTTACTCGCAGCCCCGTATCGCTAAGCCGAATTGATGCCGATGAGCGCGCAGTGTTGGATGCGATCGGGCGGACAACCGGGCGCCGTGCTGCCGATGGTCCCCGTCGGGCGGATCGTGCGGATTGCGACCGGCTCGCCTGTCGCTGCGTTGTCGGGGACGAGGACATTCTCGTAACCTACCCGGCCGGCTTGGGCGATGGCTGAGTCCGGCGAGTCGGTAGGTGCGCTGAGCGAAGCGCGCGCGGTGCTGCGGCGCGTCTTTGGCTTCGACGGCTTCCGCCCGGGCCAAGAAGAGATCATTCGCGCCATCCTCGCTGGCGAGGACGTGCTTGCCATCATGCCGACCGGTAGCGGCAAATCGCTATGCTACCAGCTGCCGAGCCTAGTGCGGTCCGGATTGACCGTCGTCGTCTCGCCACTGATCGCCTTGATGCGTGATCAGATCGGCCAACTTCGCGCGCTCGGGATCGAAGCCGCGAGCCTGAACTCGGCCAACACCGCATCCGAAAACGCCGACGTTCGCCGCATGCTGCGCCAGCGCAGCCTGCGGCTCCTTTATGCCGCGCCCGAGCGACTGGTACGCTCGGACACGCGCGCCGATCTGCGCGAAGCGGGCACTTCGTTGCTGGCGATTGATGAGGCGCATTGCGTTTCGCAATGGGGTCATGACTTCCGGCCGGAATATCTTGGCCTTGCCAGCGTTCGCGACGCCCTCGGCGGGGTCCAGACCATCGCACTCACCGCGACCGCCGATGCACCCACCCGCGCCGACATCGTCGGCAAGTTGTTCCGGGTGGCTCCCCGGACGTTCATCCGCTCCTTCGACCGGCCCAACCTGCGCCTTGCCATGCAGCCGAAGGCTGACCGCCGCCGTCAGTTGGCGAGCTTCATTTCGGCGCATTCACAACAGAGCGGCATCGTCTATTGCGCCTCGCGCAAGACGACCGAAGCCCTCGCGGCCATTCTGTGTGCCGCCGGTCATCGGGCGATCGCATATCACGCGGGAATGGATTCGGCGACGCGCGCCGCCAACCAGGACCTGTTCCTGCAAGAAGATGGCATCGTCGTTGTCGCCACCGTCGCCTTCGGCATGGGAATTGACAAACCGGATGTCCGCTTCGTCTGTCACGCCGACCTGCCCCAGAGCATTGAGGGCTATTATCAGGAGATCGGGCGAGCCGGGCGCGACGGTCTGCCGGCGGATACCTTGACCCTTTACGGTCTTGATGACTTCCGCTTGCGACGCATGCAGATCGAAGCGAGCGACGCACCCGACGAACGGAAACGGATCGAGCGGGCACGGTTCAACGCGCTCATCGCCTTGTGCGAAGCGCCGCGCTGCCGGCGTCAGACACTGCTGGCGTACTTCGCCGAAACATCCGAGCCGTGCGGCAACTGCGATCTGTGCCTGAACGGCGTCGAGTCCTTCGACGGCACGATCGACGCGCAAAAGGCGATGTCGGCGATCCTGAGGACCGGGGAGCGGTTCGGCACCGAGCATCTCGTCCGGCTGCTCACCGGGGCGGACGATGCGGCGCTGCGCCGCTGGCGGCACGATCTGCTGCCGACGTATGGCGTCGGCCGCGACCGCACCGCCGACGACTGGCGCTCGATCTTCCGCCAGCTCTATGCCGCGGGGCTGATTTCACTCGATATTGCTGAACACGGCTGCTGGCGGATCACCGACGCCGGACGGTGTGTCCTGCGTGGTCAGGAGCGCGTTCTTCTGCGCAAGGACGTACTTCGCGCCAAGCTCCCGGTGCGGGAGCGGACCAGGACCGCGGCCTCCGCCACGATCGTGGCGCCGGAACATGCCGCGCTCCTGGCGTCTCTTAAGGATCTGCGCCGCGAATTCGCCCGTGCTCAGGGACAGCCGGCTTACGTGGTGTTTCCCGACCGGACACTGATCGAGATGGCGTCGTTGCGCCCGTCGTCGGAATCCCAGATGCGCGAGCTCTATGGTATCGGCCAGGCGAAACTGGAACGGTACGGCGCGGCATTTCTATCGGTCATTCGCCGCCACGCGACGCCGGTATCCGACTGACCGGAGCCTTCGCGCGCGCTTTCCCACGGGTGCGGCGATGGAGCGACTTTTCAAGGCGGATCAGTCAGATCGCGGAGCCCCGCTCGCGCGGACCTCGAACGGGTAAGAGCGAAGAACCGTTCGTCGCGTTCAACGGTCCTCGTCAGCATCAAAATGCCTGCAAGCGCGTCACGCCCCCCTGATCAGATCTCTTCACGAATAATTAACGCAAATTAACCTTGGTCTTCGGGGCTGATGACGCTTTGCGTGCCTTTTCCATTTTTGGCGCCTGCTGGCCGATATCAGCGAAATTGCGTCACATTCTTGCGATCAGGTCACGTTGGCTGGGCCGCGTTCTTTGCATAGCGACTTCCTGCTGCACCATGTTAAGGTGACGACCGTTGTGATGATGGGACGATGATCATGCAAGCGCTGAGGGACGAAAGTGCGGCCGACGGGACCCCGGACGCGGCGACAAGCCTGTGGCGCTACAGTATGTCTTTGTGGCGTGCGATCGACCGCGAACGGCTCGAGTTCTTCGATCCTTTCCGCATCGCCCTGCAGATTTCCGCCCGCGCGGCACGGCATCATCCGCCGAGTCTGACGGCGATGATGCACCTCATGCGGTACAACTCCGAGATCATAAACAAGGCATGGTGGGCCAACCACGAGCAGTTGTCTCGCTACGTCCTCGATGAAAGCGAGAAAGGCTGTAGCGCTTTTCTTAATACGCTGTTCGATATGCCGGGAGAAAAGTTTGACGAATTCGCTAACCGGCAAGCGGATGTCATGGACGCAGTGTCAAATTTCAACGATCAGATCGAAAAGGTTCAAGACGTTTTCGGTTTTCACTTCGAATCGCCCAGCTATAAGCTGATCCACGAAACGGATAGCTTTGTAATGTACCAGGTGATGCCTTTGTGGAAAGGTGTTACCGTCCGCGACGATTTGAAGCCGATGCTTCTCGTTCCCCCCTATATGCTCGGCGTACACATTCTCGCATTCCTGCCACACGAGGATAAAAGCTACGCGCATGCTTTCGCCAATGAAGGCATCCCCACCTATGTGCGGGTCGTCAAGGACATCTGGGCAAACGAGAAGGTCCAGACGATGACGCCCGACGACGACTGCCGTCAGACGCGCGAGCTATGCGAAAAACTTGTCGAAAAGCACGGGCAGAAGGTGACGTTGAACGGTACCTGCCAGGGTGGCTACATCTCCTTGATGAATGTTCTGTCAGGCACGCTCAAGGACGTGTGCGATTGCCTGATCACCAACGTTACACCCGTGGACGGCACATTCAGTCAGGCGATCAGCAATGTGCCGCGAATGCAGCACGACTTCATTTTCTCGAAGCTGCCGAATGGCAACATGGTGGCGAACGGCTATCTGCTCAGTCTCGGGATGCGACTGATCGCGATCAACCAGGAAACACCGCTGGTTCAGGTGTTGAACCAAGCGCGCATGGAAGAGAAAAGCGGCATGCATCCTGGCAATACGGCCGCGGCGCTTTTCCGCTATTTGCGTAAGGAGCGGGTCCATCTGCCAGTGGCGATCGCCGAGATGAGTTCGATCAGCTTCGAGCAGCCGATCAGCGAAGATGGCACGTTGCCGATCAGCTTATTTGGCAAGCCATTGAAAATGGGCGACCTCGTCGGTCTCGGCGTGCGCTGGTACCAGAATTACGCGATAAAGGACGGTCTGGTCACCCAGCCGTGCGCAACTGCCGGCAATCGCTTCGTGGAGGCATCCGGCCTGCTGGAGGAAGTTCCGTTTCCCGGTGGGCACGTCGCCATTCTCACCAGCCCCTATGCGAAGAACGCCCCGGTCAACGGTCGGTTTGAGGCCCCAAACGGCAAGGTTTGCCGTGGACCTGTCACGTTCCAACTAGAGGTCTCGAAAGAGGCGAACGTTCTGGCGGCGTGATGCGCGGACGGCAGGCTAGATTATTCTCAACCGATGGCAAGGCGGCCCGCTCAATAAGCGGCGGGACGCCTTCACTACGGTGTGCTTACGCGTCTTCGCCGAGGGCGCGAAACGCGACGGTACGACCAACCAGAAAGCCAACGAACGCGGCGAGTACCGGAAGCATTCCCAGGTGCGCGAGCCAGGCAAAGAATGCAATGGCGGCTGCAAGGCGAAGAGCATAAACAGCCTGCAACATCCAGCGCGGAAGTGAAGCCGCGCGCTCGGGGAGCTGCATAGAGATATAGTAGCCAAACCCGACAATCAAACCAAGTGCGGCATAGGAAAGCACGGCCTCCAGCGAAATCTGCCCAGCGCCGAGGCTGCCTCCCATTGGATCATTTCCCCAGAATAGTTGACGGCGATACTGGCACCCCAGAGATGCCGGCGGGAAGGCTTCCCTCCCCTCCGTTCAGGTAGGGCCGACGACTGTGGAAACTCGCACCGACGCCCACTTAACGATCATGCGCGCGCCCACAGACCCCGTTAATCCAACGCCGTCGTTAATCAGTCGACCGCCAAAATAACGTGAGACGCCTTGATCAGAGCGCAGGCGCGCTGACCAACCTTAAAATCAAGACTATTCGCGCTCTCTTTGGTGACGATCGCAGCGATCGTCTTGCCGCTGCCGAGATCAAGCACAATCTCGCTATTAACCGCCCCGTCTTCGCGATGGGAGACGGTTCCGATCAGCACGTTTCTCGCCGAGGTGCGTCCGATCTGCCCCTCGTGAGCCAGCAACACGAAGCTCGACTTGATCAGCGCATAGACGTCTTTGCCCGGCTCCAAGCCGAGTGACTTGACGCTTTCGTCGGTGATAATGGCAAAGAGCTTCACGCCTTCGCCAACATCCAGAACGATCTCCGCGTTAACGGCGCCGAGCTTAACATCCGCGACCTTGCAAGGCAGCATATTGCGGGCACTGGTGCGCATAAATTGCCTCCATGACAGGACGGGACAGACAGCGCCCCTCCGCGAGCGATACTGACAGCGTGGATATCGTCATTCAACACTCGTCGGACGACGTCGGCCTCGGCACGAACCGGCGACCGGCCTCGGCTGCCCCTCTTCCGACAAGAACACACCCGCCCGCCATTACCCGGTCGCTATCAGGGGAGAATACGGCCGTCGGCGTGTCGACGACGGCTATCGAATTCCTGGCCGTTGTCCAATTCTGCGGTCCACGGCCGCGACGCCACCGACAATGCCAAAGGATATCCGCTGATCGTGCGCACCTCGCCGATAAAACGGTAACCGCGGCGATGCACGGTTTCGATGAAACGCGGTGATTTGGCGTCATCTGCAAGGACTTTTCTAAGATCTCTTACGTATTCCTTAATCATACCTTCTGTAATACACGTATTTGGCCAAATACTATTTAATATAAATTCTTTTCTTAACAGTCTTGATGGATTTTCTACAAATAGACGAAGCAACGAAAATACTTTAGGTGGTAGGAAAACCTCAAGCATACCGTGCCAAAGCTGCTCTTCGTCGAAATCGATTCGGAATGTGTCCTGCCCATCATCATTCCCGGGTTGGGTGAGCGCGGCGATGCTCGCGCGCGTTGCCAGAACATCTTCAAGCGTGATCGGTCGGCAGACGCATGCCGCGCTGCGACTTGTGCTTCCCTGCTCACGGGCGCTTCCCTGCTCACGCACCTCCGGCGGTCGCGCCCCGTCGCGCAAGAGTCGCGTTCCCCCGCGAAATAAACGCACACGCTCACCACAGTGGATCCGACTTCGTTCAAAAGCCGTCATGCCGTAGCCCCTTGCTCCCCGAAAACCCTATCGAAGTTAAATCGCTTCAAGCCTTGATGAGCGAGTTCCGCTTCCGCGCGAGCACTTCCGCGCCCTATCGAACAATCGATCACGTCACAGCGCAGTCACAAATATAGGATATTAATCATTATATATAGGCGTTAACAACCCTCTCCAGTACAGAAATCCGTTTATGCCGGTCGCTGCCCGACGAATGCGTCGATTCATCGGATTATCGAACGCGTCTCGCCGCCCGACGAACCACTCGTCACACCCTCGACACCCCGTTTATATGCCCCAAATGGCGGATTGCCGTTGTCGAGAGCAAAGGATTTTTTTGTGACATCGCGCTGGATATGACATCGCGCTGAAAATTATTGCCGCGCGCTTGATCCACCAAAAAACCACGGAAACCCCACCGTTTGGCCACGACCCGGTAATCTCACGCTGTTACGATGTATTAACTGAAATTTATTAATATAATATCAGCATAGTGTGGAATATTATTTCCACACGATGAGTATTTATTGACGTTATTTGTTAGATAATCTCGATATTTATTAGTTTTTACCTCGTCAGGAGGCGAAAATGGACAGCGAAGCGCTGATGCCGACCTATCACAAGATTGCCGTCGTCGGCATGTCTGTTTGGTATCCCGGCGCGCAAAGCATGCGTCAATTTTGGGAAAATATTCTTACTAAACGGTCGCAATTCCGGGAAATGCTCGATCAGCGGCTGCCCCTCGCTGAATACTGGAACGAAGACAAGTCGGCTCCGGACAAAACCTATGGCCGATGGGCAGCCTATATTGACGGTTTCGATTTCGACTGGCGCAATCGGCGTGTGCCGAAATCCGCGGCCGAATCATCCGACATCGTCCACTGGCTAGCGCTCGAAGTCGCACTCCGCGCACTGCAAGACGCCGGCTACAGCCGCGATCAGATCCGAGGCTCGCGCACGGCGGTCATCCTCGGCAATACGCTGACCGGCGAATGGACGCGCGCGAACACCATGCGCACGCGCTGGCCATTCGTCGAAAAAGTGTTGCGCAAGACCGCGATGACGCGCGGTCTCGATGGCGAGGCAATGGAGCAATTCCTGGCGGATGCCGAGGGCGCGTTCAAGTCTGTATTTCCACCAGTGGACGAAGACACGCTTGCCGGCGGTCTGTCGAACACCATCGCCGGGCGGGTTTGTAACTTCCTCGATCTGCACGGCGGCGGCTACACCGTCGATGGCGCATGTTCCTCCTCGATGCTGGCAGTGATCAACGCCGCCAATGCGCTGGTGCTGAGGGACGCCGACATGGTGCTCGCCGGCGGCATCGACATCAGCCTCGACAACTTCGAGTTGATTGGATTCGCCAAGACCGGCGCCCTGACAGCCGACGAGATGCGCGTCTACGATCAGCGCGCGAGCGGGTTCATCCCCGGCGAAGGGTGCGGCTTTGTCGTCCTTAAGCGACTGACCGACGCAATCGATGACGGCGACCGGATTTATGCCGTCATCAACGGGTGGGGCATATCCTCCGACGGCAAGGGTGGAATCACCGCGCCCAGTGTCAACGGTCAGGCGATCGCGCTACGGGCTGCGTATCGCAAGGCCGGCTACGACGCCTCCTCGATCGATTTTATTGAGGGGCACGGCACCGGCACGCCGCTTGGCGATAACGTCGAGTTGCGCGCGATCTGCGCCGCGATGCATCCCGAAGCCGCCGAGCGCAGCGTTGGGGTTACCTCGCTGAAATCGGTGATCGGTCACACCAAGGCCGCTGCCGGCATCGGCGCCCTCATCAAGACGGTCATCGCTGTCAACCGACGGGTTTTGCCGCCGATCTGCGGCACTGAGGTCGTTCGTGACGTCTTCCGCGAAGAGGCCAAGGCCATATTCCCGCTGATCGATGGCGCGATTCGTCCACACGCCGACGTGCTGCGCGCTGGCGTTTCGGCCATGGGTTTCGGTGGCATCAACACGCATGTCACGTGTGAATCGTTCGGCCCGCCTGCCCGCCATATTCAGCCGTTCATGTCCGAAGCGGTTCTTCTGGCTCACCCGGAAGACGCGGAGGTTTTCGTCTTCGCCGCACCATCCATCGACGAGATGCGCCGCCAGATCGACACCGTGCGCGCCGATGCCGCTCACATGGCCAAGGGCGAACTCGCTGATCTCGCCGCCAGCCTCGCCCATCGTATGGCGCCGAACGCGCCCATTCGTGCCGCCTTCGTCGCCGACTCGCCGCAAAGCTTCACCTTAAAGCTGGATGCGCTCACGGCGATGGCAGGCAAGGGCGTCCGCGAGGGCCGCTTTGTGCGCGACGAGCCGCGCGCAATCTGGTTTGGCAACAACGTCAACCGGACGCGCGTCGCGTTCCTGTTCCCCGGACAAGGATCGCAACGCGTAAACATGGCGAAAACGCTCATCCGCCGTTTTGCCTGGGCCGCCGAGCTCGCCGAGGCGGCCGAGCAGGCAACGACGGCTCTCGGCACGGACGGGCTGGTCGATCGCATCCTGATCGACAATCTGCAGGTGCTGACCGACGACGCGATCTCGGCGCGTCAACGTGCCTTGGCGCAGACCGAAGTCGCGCAGCCGGCGATCATCCTGGCATCGCTGATCTGGTATCGTTACCTAGCGGAACTCGGCATTACTCCAGCAGCCGCCGGTGGCCACAGCCTCGGCGAACTAATGACCCTTTACGCCGGTGGTGCGTGCGACGAACGCACGCTGCTCTCACTGGCCGCACGGCGCGGCTATGAGATGTCGCCTGGCCGCGGCGACGAACGGGGCAAAATGGCCGCGTTGATGTGCGACCGACAGACGGCACAGGCATTGATCGGCTCGGTGCTTGGCTACGTGACCATCGCCAATATCAACGGGCCGACGCAGATCGCCGTATCGGGCGAGGGCGCCGCGATCGATGCAATCGTGACCGCGGCGGGGCGGCAAGGCGTCAACGCACGCCTGCTGCCCGTTTCCAACGCTTTTCATTCCAAATACATGGATGGCGCATCGGCGCACTTCGCCGACGTGTTCGCCGGCCTGGAGGGCTCGATCGCCGGTTGCCGGACGCTGTCGTGCATCGACGGCAATCCAATTCTGGGCACGGTCAAGGTTGGCGCACACCTCGGCCAGCAAATGCTGGCCGAGGTAGACTTCGTCGCCCTCGCTCATTCGCTCGCCGAAGAAGCCGATCTCGTCATCGAAGTCGGACCGGGGCGGGTTCTCAGTGACCTGTTCGGCTCGATCGTCGGCAAGGAGACCGTCCTGGCGCTGCCGATCGAACCGCAGGCGGGGAGCATGCAGGGCTGGAAACAGGTTCTCGCCGCCACCCATGTGTTTGGTCATGAACTCAATTGGTCGGCGCTCTACGCCGATCGCCTGATCCGCCCGTTCATTCCGGCACACCAGCGCTTGTTCCTGGAAAACCCGTGCGAACGCGAAATCGTCGTGCCGGCTTCGGCCTTTGGTCTCACCGCCATCCCGGCCCCGGACCACGGCTTTACCTCCGTGGTGGCCATCGGCTCGGCGACCGACGGCGCCACCGTTCTCCCCTTCCCGGCGCCGATGCGGCCGGCGGACACCGCCACCGGATCGCCGCAACCCGCCCCCCACGGTGGTGCCGGCGAAGCGGCAGCGCCCGTAGCTGCGGTTCAGCCGCCGGCGGTGCCGCAGCAGAGCACACGGCAACGGGTGATGCAGGTCGCAGCCGAGCTTACCGGCTTCGATATCGCGATGCTGAGCGGCGATATGCGCCTGCTCGACGATTTGAACATCGACTCGATCAAGTCGGCCGAACTGATCGCGGTGCTCGCACGCGAGTTCGGCAAGGAAGCGCAGAGCGAGGCATCGACCCTCGCCAACGCCAGCATCGATGCGCTTGCCGAGTGGCTCGGCGAGCGTCCGGCGATGCCGGGCGGCCCGCAACCCTCCGCTCCAGCCGTTCTGCCCGCCCCGGCGCCCGTTGCCAGCGTTCCCTCGGCAGCGGTGGCGGGACCGACGACGCCGGCCTTGCTGGTGTTGCCGGCGCAACCGGAGGCGCGCGCGATCGAGAACCAGCTGCTCACGCTGGTGGCGCAACTCACGCAGTTCGAGCAGGAAACGCTCGACGCCGACATGAAGCTTCTCGACGACTTGAACATGGACTCGATCAAGGCTGCGGAAATGCTGACGCTCGTCAGCAAGGAGCACGCGCTCCCTGAGGCGTTGCCGCTCACCGATTACGCCAACGCGCGGATCTCGGATATTGCACGCGCCATCGTCTCGGCGCGCACCCAGGCACCCGCCACCACCGCTCCGGCCGCCGCAACGGCACCCGCCCCATCAGGATCGGCAGCGCGCCGGCAGGCGGCTCCCCCATTTCCGCGACGGGCAAGCTGGGTGCGGAACTTCATCGAAACTCCTGTCCGCAGCGATGTTTCGGCAGTCCCGCCGATGTCGGCATGGCGAACTCGCAACGTTCGCGTCATCCGCGAAAACGATGACCTCGTGGCCGCGGCATGCGCCGCCTGTCTGTCCTCACATGGCGCCCATGTCATAGAGACCGCGTTCAGCAGCCCTGCCGAAGCACATTCCGCACCGGTCGGCGACGTGGTGATTTTCGTGCCCGCCCCCGCCGCGATCCTCGATTGGACATCGCTTGGCTCCTTCCTCGACGCGCTGCATGGAGCCACCCTGAGCGCGCTGGCACTCAATGGAACCGGACCCAAACCGCGCATCGCCTTCGTCCAGCGCTATACCCGCCTGCCCCGGCGCCAGGAAGACAACCCGGTGTACTCGGCGACGGCCTACGTCGCCAGTCTGGCGCTCGAGCGCTCGGACATCCAAATGCGCTCGATCGGCTACACCTCCGGAGCCGCCCACGTGCTTGACCGCCTGGTTGCCGCGATCGGCAGCGAGCTGCTCGTCAAACCGGCGCCGGTGATCGTCTCGTTCGACGATGACGGCGGTCGCTGGACACCGACGTATCCGGTCGACGAGCCAAGCCGTTACCACGACCGCGCCATCGCGTGGACCCGCGAAGACGTGGTGCTGGTCACCGGCGGCGCCCGCGGGATTACCGCGGAATGCGCGCTGGCCTTCGCGCGGAAGACCGGCACGACGATGGCGCTCGTCGGCTCGTCACCGGCGCCGGATCCGCAGGCGGCGGATGATGCCGCCAAAGAGATCCGCCACACGCTCGACCGCTATGCCGAAGCAGGCCTGCGCTGCCGCTACTACAGCGCCGACATTACCGACGGCGCGGCCGTTGCCGCCCTCGTCGCACGCGTACAGCAGGATCTGGGACCGATCACCGGCTTGATCCACGGCGCTGGCCTCAATCGGCCGCGCCCGATCACCACTGTGGTCAGCGCCTCGGCGGCTCAGGAGTGCGCCCCGAAGGTCCTGGGCGCCGTCAACCTGCTGAGCCAGTTGGATATCGCCCGTCTGAAGACCGTTATCGGCCTCAGTTCGATCATCGGCGTGACCGGCATGCACGGCAATGCCGTCTATGCCTTCTCCAACGAGGTGCTTGCCAACCTGTTGGCCGACGTGCGGCGAACGGCGCCCCATGCGCACGTGGTGAGCATCGCCTACAGCGTCTGGGACGAAGTGGGAATGGGCGCGCGGATGGGCAGCATCGATAAGCTCAGCGCCCAGGGGATCGGCGCCATTCCCGTGGCGGAAGGGGTCAGCCGCTTCCTGCGGCTGGCGACGGCGGACGCCGGCACCGATCAGATCATCGTCGCCGGTCGAATGGGACGCAACGGCGCCTGGAACCAGGCAGCGGAGGGGCTATCACAGGTTGATGCGCGCATCGATGGGCAAACGCTGGTCTACCATCATCCGCAGGTGGAGACGGTCTATCGCCGGCGCCTGTCGCTCGCCACGGATACCTATCTCGCCGACCACAACTTCAAGGGCAGCCTGCTGTTCCCGACGGTCTTCGGGCTCGAGGCGATGGCCCGGGCGGTCCACGCGGTCACCGGCGCGGTCTGTCTCGGATCTCACGCGATTACCGACGTCAGCCTTGCCCGACCGATCACCGCCGGCCACCACTACGATACCGAACTCGAGGTCCATGCCGAGGTGCTCGAGCGAGGCACGCCAAGCGATCCGGTACGGGTGCGGGCCGGCGTTCGCTGCGATTTGACCAATTTCGAACACGACCATTTCGCCGCGACGTTCGAGCTGACCGACCTCGGCGAGGGCCCCGGTCACGACGTTGAGGTCGGCGCGCCGCTGCCGATCGCCAAGGAGGGCGGACTTTACGGGGAAGTCCTTTTCCAAGGCCCGCGGTTCCAGCGCATCAGTTCCGTGCACCGGATGGAGAACCCCGATCCGAACAGCGGACTGTGCATTTTCAAATCACGCCATCAACGCGGGGAGTTCCTGCTGGGCGATCCGTTCTTCCGCGACTCGCTGCTGCAGTCGGTCCAGCTGATCATCCCGCAAGACGTCTCGCTCCCGGTGTCGATCGGCCGCATCGAGCTGTTCTCCGCGCCGGACGTCGGCGACGAGGAACGCACCTGCGTTGCCTACCTGGACGAGAAGGACGGCGATTTCTACGTGACCAGCGTCTACGCCCTCGGTGGCGATGGCAGGGTGATCGAACGTCTTCAAGGTTATCGGCTCAAGATCCTGGAACGGCGGGAAACCCCGCGCGTCCTGCGCGAACTCGCGCTCGCCTGACATTGAAACCATTCAAAACCAAGGGGATAGGACATGGGCGAACTCTCTTTCCAGGACGCTGGAGATACTCTCAAAATCTGGGCCGAGGATTGCGGCGGCCCGCAAGGGCAGGAAGTCTTCGTCAGTACATTCATCCCGCCGTTCCGCATGTTCGCGGACGTCGATCGCAGCATCTACTACCCGCATTACTTCTCCTGGATGGGGGAAGCGCGAGAGATGTCGGTGCTTCCCGTCCTTCAGCGGCTGAACCAATGGATGGGTTCGGGCCGATGGGGATTGGTGACCAACAGCGCCTCCGTCGAGGTTGTGGGCGAGACGATGGGGGAGAATAACATCGTCTGCGTGCGCATGTGGTCGGGGCTGCCGAGCAACGCCAGCGTCGATATGACCTTCGACTGGTGGTCGATGGCGCCGGACGGCCCGCTCGAGCGGATCGCGCTCGGTCGGATGAAGACCACCTGGGTCGAGGTTCTCAGGCATGGCTCGGTCAAGCCGGCCGAACTGCCCTCTTTCTACGCGGACTTCCTGAAGCGCGTGGGACCCCAGTACGACGCGCCGGACACCTTGCCGACGTTGCCGGAACCGCTGCGCGATGTGTCCCTCGGCGAGACTCTGTTCAAGGCGAAGCAGGGTCCGCGCGCCGAAGTGCCGCTGGCGACCAAGTCGTTCGAGACGTCTCAGTACCACTCTAACATCGTCAGCAATATTTACTTTTCAAATTACGCCATGTGGCTGGCCAAGATGCGCGAACATTACTTCTGGTCCATCGCGCCGCAACTGTACGTTCCTGGCGCGCAACCGGGCGTGTTGAAGTGCCTGCACTGCGCCGTTCATCACTTAAGGGAGGTCATGCCCTTCGAGGTCATCGAGGTAACGATGGCGCTGAGGGGACTCTATGGCAACGGCGTCGAGCTTTATTTCGAGTTCTTTCGCAAAAACCCGGACGGGACCCGTACGAAAGTCGCCTACGGCGATCACCGTGCCGCCTGGATGGCTAAGGGCGCCGATGGCCGGTCGCAGGTGCGACCGCTGCCGCCGGAACTGGCCCGACCGCTGCGGCAGGCCGCAACCGCGCTCATCCACGCCTGAATGACGTCCCGCATCCACCGGGATGGGGATGAGCCGTAATCACGGAGACGCAACAATGAGGACTTGGATCGCCGGCGCCGTACTTGGCACTTGCATTGGCCTGTCACTGATCGGGCCGTCCGCGCTCGCCGCATCTGAATCGACTCTCTACGACGTTGGCTACCATGAGCACTCGATCAAGGTTGACGAGTACTACGCGCCGCCAGGGGCGGTGATACAGGTGGGGCTGAATTACCGCGAGTGGTATTCGCCCAACGCCACCGATGTGCTCGTCTACGTCTCCGGAATGCAGAGCCACAGCCAATGGTTCAACGACGCAGCCGATGAATTCGCGGCGCGAGGCTTCAATGTCTACGCGCTGGACCGGCGCGGCTCCGGCCTGTCGCATGGAAAGCGTGGCCATGTGCGCACGCCGTTCCAGTGGGTTGCCGATCTTGCCCAGTTCATCGGCTTCGTGAAGGCAAAAAACCCGGGCAAGCGGGTGCACCTGATGGGCAACTCGTTCGGTGCACGCATCGTGATGACCTATGCCGAATCGTTCCCGACGACGATCGATACGCTCATTCTCGAGACTCCGGCGACGGCCATGCGGGTCTCGTTGACGCCGCAGACGATGGTCGAAATTCAGTCGTACGTCTGGAAGTACTACCCCACGCCCCTGCATGACGAGTTGTTCACCGACCAGGTCAACTACCTCGATTTCATGGCGCAGGACGATCTCGCGATCCGCAACATCACCGCGAACATTTACAAGATGGGTGAATTGATCAACGTCGGCAATCTCATGGCCAGAGGCCTTGCCCAATTGACCATGCCGGTACTTATGCTGGTCTCTAACGACGATCCGATCGTCGATACGCCCGCCGTGGTCGCGACCATTTATGATCGATTGAACACGTCCAAGAAGCTCGTCCGCTACGACGGTGTCCGCCACTTCTTGCTGTTCGAACCCGTTCATGCCCAGGTCATCGAGGAGATTTCCGCGTGGATGAACGGCGCAACCACTACGTCCGCCGCGAAGCGCGCGGCCGCAGCCGTCGCGCCCAGTGATGCCGTGGAAGAAGACGGCAGCGATTGGATCTTATCGCTGCGCACTGAAGCCGAACAGATGGGCTGGAGCCCGCTGTTAAACCAATAAGCAGCGCGAAGTGGCTCTGAGAAAAGTGGCGTTGCTCGGGCGGCACTTGGCACGAGCAACGCCACGCAGGCTCGATGTGATCAACAGTAAGTAGGCCCGTGGCGGTCTGCTGAAGCCGGCCGCGGCGCGAATTCTTCGCTCGCACCGCCGGCCAATAGCACGCGTGAGGGAAACCGCCGTGAAGATCCGAACGATCACCGTCTGGGCCGAAGAGATCCCGCTGAAGTTCGCGTTCAAGCACGCGCTGGCTGAGCGGCGCCATTCGGACTCGCTCATCGTCAAGGCGGTGCTTGATAACGGCGCCTGCGGCTGGGGCGAAGCGCTGCCACGCCAATACGTCACCGGCGAAACGGTCGGCGGCTGCATCGAAGCGCTCGGCACGCGGATCCTGCCTCGGCTTGCCGGACTCGAGATTACGACTGCCGACGATCTGCGGGCGGCAATCCTCGATCTGCATGACGATCCGTTAACCGGAGGGGATCTGGCCGCCCTGTGCTCGATCGAGCTGGCGTTGCTCGACGCCCTCGCCCGCTCTGAGGGCAAGACGATGTACGCGCTCCTCGACCGCAAGCCGCGCGTGCGGACCGTCACCTACAGCATGGTCCTTGGCTCCGGCGAAAAGAAGGCCCGCAAACTGGCGCGACTCAGCCGGCTGCTCGGAATCGCTGAAATCAAGGTCAAGGTCGGCCCGTCGCCGATCGATAATGAGCGGCTCGTTTTCGCCGTCCGCAGCGTCTATCCCCATGCCCGACTGCGCCTCGATGCGAACTGCGCCTGGACGCTCGACTCGGCAAGGCACAACCTCGATGTCCTGCGGCGATACGGCATCGAAGCCTGCGAGCAGCCACTGGACAGGCACGACATCAACGGACACGCGCGGCTGGTAGCGGAATACCCGGCACTGCGGATTTGCGCCGATGAATCGCTATGCTCGTACAACGATGCCCGCAAGCTGGCGGTCGCAAGGGCGGTGAATTGCTTCAACATCCGGTTGTCCAAAAACGGCGGACTGTTCAATGCGCTGCGTATTCACGCCCTGGCGCAAAAAGCGGGCATCGCCTGCCAATTGGGAGCCCAGGTCGGCGAAACGTCGATCCTCTCGGCGGCGGGCCGCATATTCGCGGGAATCTCAGGTGATCTTTGCTACCATGAAGGGTCGTTCGGTACGCGCCTGATCGCCAGCGATGTGGTTCGCCGCCCTGTCGTCTTCGGCCTCGGTGGCCGGGCGGTGACCCGCTGCCGTGGCCAAGGCTGGGGAATACCGGCGGACGAGGCGCAGGTCGAGCGCTTCGCAGTGGATCGGGTCAGCTTTCCGCCTGTCGGATCACACGCCGTTTTAATGCGGAGCGAAAGCATGCCGCAGTCTTCTCCTCCATCGCTGGCGCTCGGTGGAATGGCCTGACCGGCATCGTGGCCTCACCGATTGCGGCCGTCAGCGGCTCAACCTCAGCAAGCGAACTCAAACCAGAGAGGGTGACGAGATGCGGTTCCCTTCGATGCTCTCCCGGGGCCCACGCGCCGCGATCGACTACGCGCTCTATCGCAACCGTGAAACCGTGCTGTCGATCCCCGGCCGGCGCCTTTACAAGACATTCGTCGCCGCGACCAAGGACGTCAAATCGACGCAGGCGGCAGTCCTCGCGGACATTTTGAACTACGCCGGCGAGACGGTTTACGGGCGCGAGCACGGATTTGCCTCGGCGCGCGGGTATGACGACTACGCACGCCGCGTTCCGATCAACGATTACGAAGACTTGCGGGAAGCGATCGATCGCCATACGCGCGGCGAGCGCGACGTGCTCTTTCCCGGCAAACCCTTGATGTACAATCAGTCGAGCGGCACCACGGCGTTGCCGAAGCTGATTCCCGTCACCCCGTACAACTTCGAGCGGACCATCCGCGATCGCGGCAAGCTTTGGCTTTACGGCTTGATGCAACAGTTTCCGGGCGCCTACGCCGGCAAGGACATGACGATGATCTCGCCCGCAGTCGAGGGGCATACGGCCGACGGCACGCCGTTCGGATCGCTCTCCGGGCTGGTCTATAAGAATATCCCCAGCTTCCTCAGCCGGGTGCATTCAGCTCCCTATAGCGTCTATACGCTGAGCGATTATGAGGCAAAGGCCTACACCGTGCTGCGCTGCGCGCTGGCGAGCGACGTTTCGATGGTCCTCACCGCCAATCCTAGCACCATTCTCAACCTCGTCACCCGCGCGGACACGTGGAAAGAACGGCTGATCCGCGACATCCACGACGGCACGCTCGACCCTGAAGTCGACCCCACCATTCGCGCCGAGCTCGCGCCCATGTTGCGAGCCAATCCTCTACGGGCGGCGGTTCTTGACCGCTTCGCCCGCCAAAGCGATGCGCTGCTTCCATCCGATTACTGGCCCAACCTGAAACTGATCCACACCTGGAAACAGGGTAACTGTGCCCTGGTCATTCCCAAGCTCAAGCCCTGGTTCCGCGCCGACACGCCGATCGCCGAGTTTGGCTACTTGGCGAGTGAGATCACCGCCACCGATCTCATCGACGCCGAGACCGACGGTTCGATCTTACAGGTCCGCAGCGCCTTCTACGAATTCAGCCCATACGAGGATGGCGGGGACGATCGCGGCGATCGCATGCTGCTCGCCCATGAACTGACCGTGGGCCAGCGCTACTTCGTCTACGTTACGACCTACAGCGGCCTTTACCGCTACGACATGAACGACGTCATCGAGGTGATCGGCTCGTTTGGCCAGGCGCCGGTCATTCGCTTTCTGTTCAAGGGCAAGGGGATTACCAGCCTCCAAGGCGAAAAGCTATCGGAGGAACAGTTGATCGAAGGGGTGCGCCAGGCCGCGTGCGAACTCGCTGTGCGGGCCGATTTCTTCATCGCCTACGCCGATGCCGACCACCAGCGCTACGAGTTGTTGATCGATCTCGGTGACGACGCCCGTTCGCCGGCGCTGACGCAGCTCGCCGACGCGCTCGATCGGGCGCTGATGGCGGTGAATGTCGAGTACGCGGCAAAGCGCAAGTCGGCCCGCCTCCATCAGCCCGTGGTGATCGATGCCGGCCGCAATTTCTTCGAGCGGTATAAGGCGATGCGTCTGGCGGAGGGGGCCTCGGAAGGTCAGTTCAAGTGGCTCCACCTGACATCGAGCGATGATCTTCGCGCCAAACTCGTGCGGCTCAGTGGTCTGCGCGCGGAATCGCATGTTCGCGGCCTACAGCGCGAGGTGGCGGGCTAGGCCGACCTCGCTTGGACGGCGCACGGTGACTGCGAATGCGCGCGTCAGACATGGCGGACCGAGAACCGACGGAAGCCAGGTCGGCCGACGGACATCCGACGGTCCGGCTCGCGCCGAAGACGATCCATGTTTTCGCGCTCGATCTGGCGCAGACCGGAGCCAACGGGGATCAGCGCGGAAATGGGACCCGCCCGAGGCGAGGACCGCAGCGATCCCCGTTCCCGCAACCGGCCCGCCGGCATCGGGACCCTGCCACGGAGGACTGGCTGCGCTGCATTCTCGGCGCCTGCACCGGACGCGATCCGCAATCATTGGTGATCGCGCGCACGGCCGAAGGGCAACCTTTGCTTCACGGCCAGGACCCGATGGAGCGAACGTGCTTTAGCCTTTCTCATTCGGCGGCGTTGATGCTGCTGGCGGTCACGCGCGATTGGCCGGTCGGCGTCGACGTCGAGGCGATCCGCCCGATCCCCGTCATGTCGTCGATCGCCGAGTATTACTTTTCGCCGGCCGAACGCCGTGAACTTCTCTCTGTCCGCAGTGAGGATCGCCTGCGGGCCTTTTTCAACGGCTGGACGCGCAAGGAAGCGTTCGTCAAGGCTACCGGCGACGGCATGGCGCGGGATTTTCGCTCGTTCGACGTGACCCTCGCCCCGGGATCCGCGCCGGCCCTTTCCGCGGTTCGCTCGCATGGCACGATGGAGGTTAGCGATGCTTGGGAGATATTTGCGTTCGAACCACGGCCGGGCTACGTCGCTGCGGCCGTCGCCCGCGGCGGAGGCTGGCGGCTTGCTTTCGATGACTGAGTCCTGCCCGCGGCGCGCTCCGATCCAGCTCGGGACAGTGCCCGGAACAGCCGGGCGGACCAATCGGGATGTGCGCTGATGTCGTCGCTGACCCCCGTGACGCCCGATGGCCGCCCGACGGCCGCCCTGGTACCACTGCTTGCCTCGCTGGCCGCGGTCGGCCAGTTCGCGTGCAATATTTACATTCCGTCTTTGCCCGGAATAGCGGTGGCGCTCGCACAGCCGATGCCGGCGGTGCAGATGACCCTCGCGGCGTTTTTCGCGATGTTCGCACTCGGTCAGTTGATCTGCGGCCCGCTCTCGGATCGCTACGGCCGGCGGCCGGTGCTGATCGTGGGCATGCTGACCTTCCTTATCGGCACCGCGGTCTGCGCCGCGTCCACCGATCTGGGAACGCTCATCGCCGGCAGGATCATCCAGGGCGGAGGAGCCGCCGCAGCGTTCGTCATTTCCCGGGCGATGACCCGCGATTTGTTCAGCGGCACCGATCTCACCCGGGTGATGGCCCTGATCTCCATCGCCTTCGCTCTTGTCCCGGGCTTAACGCCGTTGGTCGGCGGGCTTTTGAATGAGGTGGGCGGCTGGCGATCCACGTTCGCCGCCGCGCTCGCTTTCGGACTGGTCGTCTTCGTTTGTACCCTGCGGCTGACAGAAACCAACCACGCGCGGACATCGCGGATCGATGTTCACGCCATCCGCCGTGCGTACATGGAGGTGCTCGGCACGCGCGCCTTCCTGCGCTTCGCATTGCCTTCGGCGCTGGTCTTCGCCGGCATGTCGGCGTTTTTTGCCGGATCACCGGACGTGTTCATCAACCGGCTTGGCATAAGCCCGATCGAGTACGGGCTTTATCCACCCCTGTCGATCATCGGCTTCGTGCTCGGTGGGCTGGCGACCCGCCGGCTGGCGAGCACGCGATCGCAACCGGAGGTCGCTGGCGTCGGGCTGGGTTTCATCGTCCTTGCCGGCGTGGCGATCGCCGGGTTTCCGGCGGCAGGCGTCGTCCACAAGCACGCGTTCAACGGTTGCATGATCGTCTTCGTCACCGGGCTCGGCATTTTCCTGCCGACGGCGGTAGCTGCGGCACTGTCACCGTTCGCCCGCATCGCCGGCAGCGCCGCGGCCGTGCTTGGATTTCTACAGATGGCGGGAGGTGCCCTCGGCACCATCGCGGTCAGCGCGCTAATCGCATCGCTGCCGGTCATGGCATTTCCACTGGTGATGGCCGCCACGGGCCTCGGCGCGGGGCTCCTGTTCATCGCCTTGAGGCGGAGCGCGACCGAGGGAGCGCGTTTAAGCGCCGATGGCGCTGTTCCTTCGGTGGTCACCGTCGTCGGACCGCCAGCGGGAGAATGATCCATGGCCGTGCGATATCGTGTTTATTCAAACGCTGTTCGCCGGACTGCCGTTCGCCGGGCGAGACGCGATCAGCCCTTGCAGCGGCAGATCAACGCTTCCCCGGATCAGCACCTCGCGATCCGACCAGGGAAAGTCCGGAAAGGTGATCAGCAGCGATACAAGCCCGTGTCCCGCCGCCCAAATCAGTTCGGCGATCGTCCCCGGATCGCCCGGCTGCAACGAGCGGCTGTCGATCAGCATGGCCACCTGGCTCTGCAGCAGGGCGAACGACTGCGGCCCCTTCCCTCCCGGTGCCTGCAGGTCGAGTTCATCGGTGCGATGCGCGAAGGGCAACGCGCCCGCCCTGGCCATGTCCGACTTCGCCATGAAGGTCAGCCGGTATTCGTCAGGGTGATCGAGGCCGAAGCGGACGTAGGCTTCCATCATCCGCCGCAGAACGGTCAGCGGATCGTCGCCGTCATTGCGGATCTGCTCGAATCGATCCAGCAGGCGGGCAAACGCGTGATCGCAAATTTCCAGCAGGATTGCGTCTTTATCCGAAAAATAGAGATAGAGTGCGGCGGAGGTAACGCCGACGCGGGCGGCAATTCGACGGATGGTGGTATTCTCGTATCCTTCCGCGAGAAACACTTCGCCCGCGGCCGCAAGGATTTCCTCGCGACGGACGTGACCCTCTCCTTTACGCTTTCGGTAAGGCTTGCTCATGCGCCGTGCTCGCCTCTTGACTTTTCGATGATCGATAGTAAGTTATCGATGTTTACATCATGCGCCGTCGGTGCGCGAAAGGCAAGCGGCGCAGGGCGCCGTCCGCGCGGCGCCAGGGAGGCGGGGGATGTACACCGTCGCATTGAGGATGCTGGTCGGCGACCGTGCGAAATATCTCGGGCTGATCTTCAGCATCGCCTTTGCCACCATGCTGATGTCGAATCAGGTGTCGATTTTCATCGGACTGATGACGCGAACCGCCAACCAGATCATCGACGTTCAGGAGGCGGATCTGTGGGTGATGGACCCGCGAAGCCATTATGTCGATGAAGTCGAACCGTTGACCGATACCCAACTCTATCGCGTGCGTGGCATTGATGGCGTCGAGTGGGCCACGCCGTTTCTCAAGAGCACGAGCGTGATCCGCGCGCCCAACACGTTGCAACTGACGATCCTGATGGGGGTGGATGACGCCACATTGACCGGAGCGCCCACGCGCATGCTGCTCGGCTCTGTGGAAGACCTGAAGCACCCGGACGCGATCATCATTGATCGCGCCGGTTATCAGTTTGTCTGGCCGGGCGAGCCACTTGCGATCGGCAAGGAAGTCGAACTCAACGATCGCCGCGCGGTGATCGTCGGCATCTGCGAGGCACGTGCACCCTACGCAACGTTCCCTATCGTCTATTCAAAGTATTCCGATGCATTGAATTATATTGGCCGAACGCGCAAGCAACTCTCCTACGTGCTGGTGCGCGCCGATCCCGGCCAGGACTTACAGGAACTTAAAAAGAGAATTGTAGGGGCCACCGGATTAGCCGCACTGACGTGGCGCGAGTTCATGTGGAAGACGATTTCCTATTACTTGTCGCGAACCGGCATTCCGGTAAACTTCGGCATCACCGTTGCACTTGGTTTCATCGTCGGTGCCGCAGTCTCGGCCCAAACCTTCTACATCTTCGTCCTCGAAAACCTCCGTCAATTCGGGGCACTCAAGGCCATCGGCGTCAGCGACGCCACCATCTTGCGAATGATCCTGCTGCAGGCCACGATCGTCGCCATCGTCGGTTACGCGTTCGGCATTGCCTTGTGCGCCGGCTTTTTCGAAATCACCACCCGCGTCGCGGTGCACCTGCGGGGATTCGTGCTGTCGTGGGAGGTGATGGTGGGAACGGCCGCCATCGTCATCGCAATCGCCGCCATTGCGAGTTTTGCCAGTGTGCGCAAGGTCATGGTGCTCGATCCGGCGATCGTGTTCCGCGGCTGAGGACAAGGCGATGGACGCCGTCATGAAACTGCCGCACCCCCCTTTCGATACGGCAACGGACGCTGCGACCCCCACCCCGCCAGCCTCCATCCTGCCTGCCCCCATCGCTGCGGTTCGCTGTCGCGGCATCATCAAGGACTTCGAGACCGGCGATGCGGCGGTGCGGGTTCTTCACGGTATCGATATAGACTTTAATGCTGGAGAAATGACGCTTCTCGTCGGTCCGTCGGGCTGTGGGAAGACAACCCTGATCTCGATCATCGCGGCCATCTTGTCGGCAACGGAAGGATCGGTCGAAGTCCTGGGACAGCCGCTGGCCGGCATGCGCGGACGCGATGTGGTCGCGTTCCGGCGCAAGAACATCGGCTTCATTTTCCAGCAATACAATCTCCTGCCGGCGTTGAACGCGGCCGAAAATGCCTCCATGCCACTGGTGGCCGCGGGGATGTCCCTCGAAGCGGGCGCACGGCGGGCGGCGTCGGTCCTGGAGCGGCTCGGCATGGGGCCGCACATCCATAAACTGCCGCGACAGCTTTCCGGCGGGCAGCAGCAAAGGGTGGCGATCGCCCGCGCTTTGATCCACGAGCCCAAGCTGATCGTCTGTGACGAGCCGACCGCGGCGCTCGACGCCGCGTCAGGGCTATCGGTCATGACTCTGATGCGCGCGGCCGCCCTCGAACCCGACCGCGCCGTCATCGTCGTCACCCATGACAATCGCATTTTCGACTTCGCCGATCGAATTGCCCAGATGGAGGACGGCCGCATCTTGCATATCGAGACGCGGCTTGGCGCCAAGGAGAACGGAGCATGGCACTGAAATTCAGGCCGATGACCCATGGAATGCTGATCGCCGCCGGCGTGGCTCTGGCCTTCGCTGCGGCGTCGGTGGCCAATTCGACAACATCACGGACACAGACCGATCCGCCCGTCACCCCCCCGGCCAGCCCCTATGAGCTCACGGTCGCCGCGCGGGGTCTCGTCGAGCCGGCCAGCGAGACAATCGCCATCGCCATCGATTCCGGCGGGGTCGTGCGGCAGGTGAACGTCGCCGCCGGCCAGACGGTCAAGAAAGGCGATCCGCTGTTTGCCATCGACGATCGCGACGAGCGCGCGGCCGTAACGCTCGCCGAGGCGGATACGCGCGCGACGGAATCATCGATCGCGGCAACCGATCAGAATTTGGCCCTGCAACACTCGGCGGTGAACGAGGCACTGGCGCGCGTCGCCAGCGCCGAAGCCGACGCGGAGCGGACGGCGCTCGATCAACGACGCTATGGCGAACTAATCGAGCAGGGCTGGACGACGCACCAGAGATTTGAAACGGCGACAGCCGATGCGCGCCGCGCTTCCGCAGAAGTGAAAGCCTCGAAGGCGGCAACCGAAAGCGCACGCCGGCAAATCGATGTGCTCAAGGCCGACCGTCAGCGGGCGGTAGCCGAACTCGCACGTGATAAGGCCGCGCTCGATCGCGCCCGGATCGTTCTTGATAAAACCGTAGTCAAGGCGCCGATTGATGGGGCAATCCTCAAGGTGAACGTTCGCCTTGGCGAGTTCGCCGAGCAGGGCGTCTTGAGCGTGCCATTGATGACAATGGGCATTGTCGATCCCCTGCACGTCCGGGTCGACGTCGACGAGACCGACGCACAACGCATCGATGCGCACAGTCCGGCGACAGCGATGCTTCCTGGTGCGTCAGACGTAAAGGCGCCGCTGAAATTCGTCCGCTTCGAGCCGGCAGTCGTGCCGAAGCGCCAACTCGCCGCCGGTTCCAGCGCCGAGCGGGTCGACACCCGCGTTCTTCAGGTGATTTACAGCTTCGATCCCAAGACGTTTCCAGCGATGGTGGGTCAACAGGTGGATGTCTTCGTCGAGACAAGCGCCGCTCCCGGCACCGTGCTTCGGTCAACGACGGACCACCTCGCGCGCTCCGGCTAGAGCGATTTCACGATGACTGTCGATATCCGCAATTGGTGATGTAGTTTGTGCATTCCCTGGAGGAGAAGCTGTCGAGGAGGCTTCTGATTTTGGTCCAGAGGTCGTTGATGGTGCGGGCAGCGGCAGTTCTGAGGAGTTGCTTGAGCTTGGCGAAGACCTGCTCGATGGGATTGAGGTCCGGAGAATAGGGTGGCAGGTAGAGGACGCTGGCGCCACGGCTTCGATCGCTTGGCGGACACCTTCGACCTTGTGCGCGCCGAGATTGTCCATGACGACGACGTCGCCTTCGGCGAGGCATGGAGCCAGAACCTCCTCGACGTAAGTGCGAAAGACGCGTCCGTTAATGGCGCCGTCGATGACGAAAGGGGCGGTGATGCCGTTGCTGCGCAGGGCGGCGACGAAGGTCGAGGTTTTCCAGTGGCCGTGCGGGACGGCGGCGCGCAGCCGCTGGCCGCGCCGGCAACGCCCGCAGGTGCGTGCCATGTTGGTGGTCGCCCAGGTCTCGTCGATGAACACCAGGCGTGCGGGGTTCAGTTTCGGCTGCCGCTGTCGCCAGGCGTCGCCGGCGGCGGCAACGTCAGCGCGCTCCTGCTCGGCGGCATGCCGCGGTTTTTTTGAGCGTCAGCCCGAGCCGGTCGAGGGTATTCCACAGCCCACCGATGCTGGTGGTAACGCCGTGCTTTTCCGAAAGCCAGGCGCGCAGCTCGGCCAGCGTCACGTCGGGCCGCGCCGCGACCTCAGCGCTGATCGCCTCGTGGTGGACCGCCAGCTTGCGGGCAAGATGGCAGCGCTGCGGCCGCGCCGTCGTCTCGCCGGTCCGCATCCGCCGCAGCCGCGCCTTGTAGATGTAAGACACGCTCACCCGGAACAGCGCCGCCGCGTCGGCTGCCGTCATCCCGCCATCGACCGCCGCCAGCACCCGCTCGCGCAGGTCCTGCGAATACGACTGCCCTCGACGCCAACCCATCGCCGCCTCCGGCCCACCAAAACCGGAAACCGATGAACGTATGGCCCGCCCCGTCCGCAAGGGGGTGTTTCGGACTTTGGCGCTGTCCAGTCTGCGTCAACGTATCCGGTCTCGGGTTTTGCCCGGCCAAGATGGAGATCCGCGCAGCTTGGTCCTCATAATCACAACGGCCTCGATCGACCGTTCAATGGGCCAGGGTTACAGGCTGCCGTTCGACTGTCAGGCCATCTTCCTTTCCACCACCCGCAGACACCGTCGGCCGGTCGTCACTGCGACGCGCGTACCGTCCCCCGGATCTTCATGCCGCGGCAAGCTCCGCGTCGTAAGCCCGGCCATGGGCAAGCACCGCCCAGACGATCCGCGCCAGCTTATTGGCCAAGGCGACGATGGCGACGTTCTTCGGCGCGCGCGCCAGCAAGCCCCGCGCCCATCTTCCCAGCGGCGTCGGCTGATCAGCGAGCCGCGGCAGAACCGCTCGCGCGCCATGAATCAGGTTCTTGCGCAGGTAGCGGTTGCCGCGCTTGCTGATCCCGAGCAGATGCGGCTTGCCGCCGGTGGTCCGCTGTCGCGGCGTCAGACCCAGCCATGCCGCCATGTCGCGTCCACGCCCGAAGGTCCGGGCATCGCCCACCGCCGCCGCCAGCGCCGTGGCATTGATCGTGCCTATGCCGGGGATCGTCATCAGCCGGCGCGCCGCCTCGTCTTCGCGCGCCAGCGCCGCGAATTCCGCATCGAAGCCGGCAATCCGCTCGTCGAGGGTCCGCCATTCGCGACGCAAATCCTCGATCAGCAGCCGGATGCGCGGGCTCAACCGGCTGTCGTCCTCGTCGGCGAAGGTGCACAGCTCCACCGCCAGCTTTCCGCGACCTTGCGGGACAGTGATCCCGCGCTCCAGCAACAGAGCGCGCAGATGGTTGATCAGCGCCGTGCGCTCCGCCACCAGCCGCTCGCGCCCCCGATGCAGCGCCTGCACGTCGGACTGCGCCACGCTCTTCACCGGCACAAACCGCATCGTCGGCCGCGTCGCCGCTTCCGCAATGGCCTCGGCGTCGCGGTCGTCGTTCTTCTGCGCCTTGACGTACGGACGCACGTATTCCGGCGACATCAGCCGAACCTCATGGCCCTGGCCGCCAAACACCCGCCCGAGATGGTGCGCCCCACAGCAGGCCTCCATCGCCACAACGCACCGCGGCAACCCGTCAACCAGCCGCTCCAGCATCTCGCGCCGCACCCGCCGCCGCAGCATCACCCGACCGGACCCGTCCAGCCCCACAACACTGCAGACGTTCTTACCCAGATCAATCCCCAGAACCGCGATGTCCATGCCCGTCCCCTCCTTCCTCAAGGCGCCATCCTACCGGATGCCGCAGAAAGGGGCGGGCCATCCCATAATCACACAACCCCCCCCCCCCGGGGGAATCCAGATTCTACTCACCGTGAAACCGCTCTAGGGTCTGTGGACATTCATGTGATCGGTGGGGATTGAACGAACCCGGTGTCGTGGGGTGGGGTGATCGGTTAGCGGGGGCGGCTCCCGTCTGGGAGGATTACGGCGTGTTGAAGCCCGATCCTCAGACAGGAGCACCGCGATGGCCGAGATGAGCCCTCTGCGCCGCCGCATGGTCGAGGACATGACCGTCCGCAATCTGTCATTGGCGACGCAACGATCCTATCTTCACGCGGTCAGCAAGTTCAGCGGCCACTTTGGTCGCTCGCCGGACCAGCTTGGCCTGGAGGACGTGCGGGCGTTCCAGGTCCATCTGGTGTCGACCGGCATTTCGTGGCCGGCGCTGAACCAGACGGTGTGTGCGCTGCGGTTCTTCTACGGCGTCACGCTGGGGCACGGTGAGATCCCGGAGCGCATCCCTTATGCACGCGAGCCGCGCACGCTGCCGGTGGTGCTGAATGCCGATGAAGTGGTGCGCTTTCTCGAGGCGGTGCCGAGCCTGAAGACCCGCGTGGCGTTGACGACGGCCTATGCGGCGGGGCTGCGGGCGTCCGAGGCGGTCGGTCTGAAGCTTGCTGATATCGACAGCGCGCGGATGGTGATCCGGGTCGAGCATGGCAAGGGCGGCAAGGACCGCACCGTCATGCTGTCGGCCCAGCTTCTGGGCATCCTGCGCACCTACTGGCGTCTGGCCCGGCCCAGCCACTGGCTGTTCCCCGGCCGCGATGAGACGAAGCCGGTCGACGTCCAGGTGCTGCATGCGGCCTGCCGCTCCGCCTGCGCCGCGGCCGGACTTGCGAAGCGGGTGACGGTGCACACGCTGCGGCACAGCTTCGCCACCCACCTGCTGGAGAACGGCACCGACACCCGCATCATCCAGGTGCTGCTTGGCCATGCCAACCTGTCGAGCACGGCGCGCTACACGCGGGTCTCGAACGGCCTGATCCGGCATACGCAGAGCCCGCTCGACCGCCTCACGCTGGAGGTCGTGCCGCCCGCCTGATCCGGCCGCGCGATGGCGGCGACATGGGAAGTGGCGGATGTCTTCCGCCGCCACGGCGAGGCCTATCGGCGCATGCATCACGCTCACCTCGGCCGGGTCGAACGGCGGGTGATCAGCGCCATCACGCTGTGCCGGACGGCGGCGCTGGGCGGCCATGCCGAGAGCTGCGCCGACTGCGGCTTCGTTCGTCGCCTCCGCGACCTGCGGCGCGTCGAATGGGTGGTCTATGCGAAGCCGCCGTTCGGTGGCCCGGAACAGGTGCTGGCCTATCTCGGTCGCTACACCCACCGCGTCGCCATCGCCAATTCGCGCTCGGTCGAGGTGACGGGCAGCGACGTCGCCTTCCGCTGGAAGGACTATCGCCACCACGGCAAGGCGAAGCTGATGGTTCTCGCTGCCGATGAATTCATCCGCCGCTTCCTGCTCCACACCCTGCCGGACGGCTTCCATCGCATCCGCCATTACGGCTTCCTCGCCAATCACCAACAGGCAGCAAAGCTGGCGCTCCGCCGCGAGCTGCTGGCCGCCTCGCCGACGGTCGATCCCGAGACCAAGGTCCCACCCGAGCAGAAGCAACTTACAAGCGCGTTCGATCGCTGCCCCTGCTGCGGCGGCCCGATGATCACCTTCGCCATCCTTCTGAGGCCGCCGCCGCAACCCTCGTTCCGGCAGGACACTTCATGAGTGGCCGCCACCCTTGCTGCCCCGCCTGTCCAGCACCGATGCTGCCGTGTGCCGGCACCCATCGTCTTGCCCAACAACCGTTCCGGCAGCACCAGGTCCGGCGCGGCGCCCCACGAAACCCCGGTTCAGCTCACTGCTGCCACCAACCGCCCGGCGTCGCCGGCCTCGACCGCGCCGGATCGATCCCCATGCCGAGCCGCCCGAAAGCGGTCTCGGACCACCAGACGCAGCAACAATCCCCATAGCTCGGCCATCCGCGGGTTCGTTCAATCCGGCTTCGATGAGGTCGCGCCAGCGCACGCCGAAGACCTCGTCCGCGACCTCACAGAAGCCTCCAGATTCCCAAGAGGTTGATTTTCTGATTCAAGCTGCGTGCTGGGGATGGAGGCCAGCATGCATGGGTCTGGGACTTTCGATGGATCTGCGCCGCCGGGTGATCGCGGCGATCGAGGATGAAGGACTGAGCTGTCGCCAAGCCGCGGCGCGGTTCGGCGTTGCGCCATCGACGGCGATCCGGTGGCACGCGCGACGGCGCAAGACGGAGGATTTTGCGCCGAAGCCGCAGGGCGGCGACAAGAATTCGCACCGGATTGAAGCGCAGGCGGGCTTCATCCTGGGCCTGTGGAAAGAGCAGCGTGACATCACGCTGGTCGAAGTGCAGCGTCAGTTGGCCGAACGGGGCACGCCGGTCGGCATCCGTACCGTCCACCGTTTCTTCCAGCGCCGCGGCATCACGCGCAAAAAAGACCGGACACGCGACCGAGCAGGACCGTGCGGATGTCCTGATGCGCCGGCTGGCATGGTTCGAGGCGCAGCCCGATCTCGATCCGGACCGCTTGGTGTTCATCGACGAGACCTGGGCGTCCACCGCCATCGCACGCACCCATGGCCGCGCCCCGCGCGGTGAACGGCTGCGCATAGGCGTGCCGTTTGGCCACTGGAAGACGACGACGTTCGTCGCCGGTCTGCGGCTGTCGGGCATCGTCGCGCCCATGGTGCTGGACGCCCCGATCAACCAGCGGGCCTTCGATGCCTATGTCGACCAGATCCTCGTGCACGAGCTCAAGCCAGGCGACATCGTGATCATGGACAATCTCTCAAGCCACAAATCGCCCGCCGTCCGCACGGCGATCAAAGCCGCCGGCGCTGAGTTGCGGTTCCTGCCCCCTACAGCCCGGACTCCAACCCGATCGAAAACGCGTTCGCCAAGCTGAAGCCCCTGCTCCGAAAAGCCGCCGAACGCACCGTCGACGGCCTCTGGCGCACCATCGGCTCGCTCATCGATCTATTCACACCAGCCGAATGCGCAAACTTCTTCACCCCCGCAGGATATGAGCCAGAGTGAGTGGAAACCGCTCTAAAGTGGCGCGAGCCCCACCGGCCGTTCGGGCGCCACGATCGAAACGATTTACCGCGATCACACCAATAAAAAAGGCCCCGCGATCGGGGCCTTTTCTTTTGCATTGTCACGGCCGACCCCAGGGGACCGGCCGTAAGCCTTGATGCAGTGCCGTTCGAATGGTGGGCTGGATCTAGCCGGCCATGCTCCATACCTGCGGCGCCTTGCCGGCACGCTCTTCCAGCGCCTGTCGTTGCGCTTCCAGCTCAGGCGGCAGATGGTTGCCGAACGTGGCGAAGTACGTCTTGATCTCGGCCGCTTCGGCAAGGGCGCCATCGCGACTGATGTTCATGATGTTCAGGTACTTGTCCTTCGAGAAATCGAGACCGGCCCAAGTCATTTCCTCGTAGGTCGGCATCATCCCGAACGGGCTCTCGACGGCACCGGCACGTCCCCGCACCCGATCGACCACCCACTTCAGCACCCGCATGTTCTGACCGTAGCCCGGCCAGATGAACTTGCCGTTCTCGTCCTTGCGGAACCAGTTGGTGCGGAAGATCTTCGGCAGCTTCAATTCGGTGCGCAGGCCGGTCTTGACCCAGTGACCCCAGTAATCGGCCATGTTGTAGCCGATGAAGGGCAGCATGGCGAAAGGATCACGCCGAATTGCCGCCTGGCCGATCGCCGCCGCCGTCGCCTCGGAGCCCATGGTCGCGGCCATGAACACGCCGTGGTTCCAGTCAAACGCCTCGTAAACCAGCGGGAACGTCTTCGACAGCCGCCCGCCGAACAGGAACGCCGAGACCGGCACACCAGCGGGATCTTCCCACGCCGGATCGATCGTCGGGCACTGCGACGCGGGAGCGGTGAAGCGGGAGTTCGGATGCGCGCCGGGGGCTCCGGATTCCGGAGTCCACTCGTTGCCCTTCCAGTCGATGCCGTGCGCCGGCACCGGGCCGTCCATGCCTTCCCACCACACATCGCCGTCGTCGGTCAAAAGGACGTTGGTGTAGATGCAATTGCCCGGCTTCATCGTCTCCATCGCCATCGGGTTCGACTTGTAGGACGTGCCCGGGGCAACGCCGAAGAAGCCATACTCGGGGTTGATGGCGCGCAGGGTGCCGTCCGGCCCCGGCTTGATCCAGGCGATGTCGTCACCGACGGTGTAGGCCTTCCAGCCCTCGAAGCCGTCCGGCGGCAGGATCATGGCGAGGTTGGTCTTGCCGCACGCCGACGGGAACGCCGCCGCGACATACGTCTTTTCGCCCTGCGGGGACTCGAGGCCCAGGATCAGCATGTGCTCGGCGAGCCAGCCCTCATCACGGGCCATCGTCGAGGCGATGCGCAGCGCCAGACACTTCTTGCCGAGCAGCGCGTTGCCGCCATAGCCGGAGCCATACGACCAGATCTCACGCGTGTCAGGGAAGTGACAGATGTACTTGCGCGAAATCTCCGGCTCGCACGGCCAAGCCACGTCCTTTTGGCCCGGCTCCAGCGGCGCGCCGACCGAATGCACGCAGGGGATAAAATCGTCGTCGCCGAGCACATCCAGCACGGCCTGTCCCATACGAGTCATGATCCGCATGTTGGTGGCGACGTAAGCGCTGTCGGTGATCTCCACGCCGATCTTGGCGATCGGCGAGCCCAGCGGACCCATGCTGAACGGAATGACATAAAGCGTGCGACCGCGCATGCATCCGTCATACTGGGCGCGAACCATCGCCTTCATCTTCTCCGGTTCCTCCCAGTTATTGGTCGGACCGGCTTCTTCCTTCGTCTTCGAACAAATAAACGTCCGATCCTCGACACGCGCCACATCCGAAGGATGCGAGCGGGCGAGGTAGGAATTCGGCTGCTTCTCCGGGTTCAGGCGGGTAAAGGTCCCGGCTTGCACCAGTTCCTCACACAACGCGTCGTATTCGGATTGGGAGCCGTCGCACCATTGCACCTTGTCCGGCTTGCACAGGGCGACCCACTCGTCCACCCAGGCCAGCAGCTTGGCGTTCTTTGTTCGATCGCGTCCAGTAGCAGTCATTTATGGTCCCTCGCACTGATTGGTTTGATCGACTCTCCGCTCAGCGATCCTCTCTCGAACGAACGATGGCGGACGAATGCGCTAACGCCCAGGCTCAACCCGGGTAAAATGGGAATGCAACGATCACATTAAGCATTTCCGGGAATGGTTCAAGCGCAGATGGTGAGCAGTTGCAATAGGAGCTTCGGCGGAGGTTTGCCGATGGATCTGGCCCTCACACACGCCTTGAGGACGCCCAAACGCTGCGCGTTTATCGTGCCTGCTCCCGAACCGCAAAGCCGATCCGGCAACGCCGCAGACGCACGGAAAACCCATGCTGAACCAATGTCTGCGCGGCTGGCGACCCCAACGGGATTCGAACCCGTGTTACCACCTTGAAAGGGTGGTGTCCTAGGCCTCTAGACGATGGGGTCAGGCGTGTCTCTGGTAGCCGGGGCTGCGGGCAAAAGCAAGAACCTCGCGCGTGCCGCTGTGCAGGAAGTTGGTCCGGACGGTGCGCTTGGGCACGCACATCAGTCCGATTTCCCGCGGGCTTTTCACCTTTGACCATCCGGCGACGCGTGGTACGGTCCGGCAAAAGGTCGGCGGCGACGCAAATCGCCGATCGCGCGCCAGAATGGCGGGCATTCACCTTAACGAGCGGGAATCCATTTCAGCTCCAAAAGATAGCGGAGGCAGCAAGTCATGTTGCACGGCAAAGTGCTTGTCGCGCAGGGGGGCGGGCCGACGGCGGTCATCAATGAATCGATGGTCGGCGCGGTGATCGAATCCCGCAAAATTCCCTCGGTCGAGCGGGTTTACGGCGCCTATCACGGCGTTCGCGGCATCATCAACGAGGATTTCCTCGACCTCACGCGTGAGACCACCCATAACCTCGAGATGGTCGCCAACACCCCCACCTCGGGTCTCGGCTCGACCCGCGATAAGCCGGACGAGAAGTATTGCGCCGAGATTTTCAAGGTGTTGCGCGCCCACGGCATCGAGACCTTCTTCTACATCGGCGGCAATGACTCCTCGGATACCGCCCGCATCCTGCACGAGCAGGCGAGATCGGCGGACTATCCGCTGTGCTGCGTGCACATCCCCAAGACCATCGACAACGACCTCGTGATCAACGATCACACGCCGGGCTTTCCGTCGGCGGCGCGCTTCGTCGCCCTCGCTTTCGCCGGCGCCAATCTCGACAACCGGGCGCTGCCGGGCGTCTACGTCGCCGTGGTCATGGGCCGGCACGCCGGGTTCCTCACCGCCGCCTCGGCGCTCGGGCGCAAGTTCGAGGACGACGGCCCGCACCTGATCTACGTGCCGGAGCGGGTGTTTAGCCTCGACGAGTTCGTCAAGGACGTCACCACCGTCTACAACAAGTACGGCCGCTGCATCGTCGCCGTCTCCGAGGGTATCCACGACGAGGCCGGCGATCCGATCGCCACCAAGCTCGCCAAGAACGTCGAGAAGGACGCGCACGGCAACGTCCAGCTCTCCGGCACCGGCGCGCTCGCTGACCTGCTCACCGATCACATCAAGCAGAACAGCAACATCAAGCGGGTGCGGGGCGATACCTTCGGCTACCTGCAACGCTCGTTCCTCGGTTGCGTGTCCGACGTCGACCAGCGCGAGGCCCGTGAAGTCGGCGAAAAGGCGGTGCAGTACGCCCATTTCGGCGACAGCGAGGGCAACCATTCCGGCTCGGTGACCATCCACCGCACCGGCTTCTACTCGGTCGACTACCACTTGACGGCGCTGCAGAACATCGCCGCCAAGACCAAGGTGATGCCGGACGAGTTCATCGCCGCCAACGGCCACGACGTCACCGACAAGTTCCTGCTCTACCTGCGCCCGCTGCTGGGATCCGGCATGCCGGAGGTCTCACGGCTGCGCCTCAACAAGGTGCCGAAAATCCTCAACGTCGGCTGATCCGCCGGCGCATCGGCTCGCAACTTAAGGCGCGCGGTCCCGCAACAGGGGCCGCGCGCTTTTTGCGTCAGCGCCGGCTGGACGGGCGAGCGGAGCTGGCGTAGCGTCTTGCGGTTGCAGGATGAGGGGGATGGAACATGCGCCCGCGGGTGCGCGCCGGCTTCGAGCCGCCGGCCTACATCGCCAGCCTGATCGCCTCGATCAACGACGGCGCCAAGGCCGCCCAGACCGGCGGGCTGTTCGTGCTCGCCATCGCCGTCTACCTTACGGCGACGGTGATCGCCACCTCCGACGAGGTGCTGCTGCGTGGCACCTCCGTCGAGTTCTCCCAGCTCGGCGTCAAGATCCCCGTCCTCGCCTCCTACGCGCTGGCGCCGCTGCTGTTCTTGTTCCTGCACGTCCACACGCTGATCCGCTACGACATGCTGGCGGAAAACCTGCGGCTGCTCGATCAGGAGATGCGCAGCTCGCTTGCCCGCGAGCCGGACCGGGAACGCTGCCGCCAACTGCTCGCCAATGTCGAGTTCATCCAGTACTGGTCCTCGTCCCACGGCTCAACCCTGCACAGCCGGCTCTACAAGATCGTCGTCTGGGTCATGCTGGTGGTGGTGCCGGTGCTGGTGTTCCTCGCCACCCAGATCAGCTTCCTGCGCTACCAGAACCCTTTCGTCACCTACGTCGTCCACTTCGGCTGCCTCGCGCTCGACCTCTCGGCGCTCGTCTATTTCTGGTACCGCCAGGATCGCCGCAAGCAGGATTGGCGGTCCGCCGGCCGCTGGCGGGCGATGATCCGCAACGGGCTTCCCGCCGCCCTGCTGTTCGCCTTCGCCGCCGTCTATCTCGGCATCCCGCCGCCGGACAGCACAACCACTGGACCTGAGGCGGAAGGAAAGCCACATGGCTGGCGCTATCATCCGCTCGACAACACCATTTGTCCGTTCATGGGCCAGCTCGGCTGGGGTTGCCGCCATCTCAAGCTCGACCACCGGCTGCTGGTCGCCGAAAGGCCGGACGGCGAAGTGCTCTACGAACTGCGCACAGGGAGCGCCGATCTTGCCAAGCTGCTCATCCGCGTCGAGGCACTGTTCCTGCGCGGCCGCAACTTCCGCTTCGCCGACTTCGAGGAAAGCGAGTTCTTCGACGCCGATTTTTCCGGCGCCGACCTGCGCGGGGCATCTTTGCGACGCGCGAGCCTTCAAGGAGCGCACCTACTCGCGGCAAACATGCAAGGCGCGAACCTGCAGGGCGCCCAGATGCAGGGCGCGAACCTGCAGGGCGCCCAGATGCAGGGCGCGGACTTGACAGTGGCGCGGATGCAGGGCGCAGATCTTACCGGCGCGGAATTACAGAACGCACGTCTCGGGAGCGCGAATATGCAAGGTGCGATTCTTCTTGAGGCGCAAATGCAAGGCGCCGCCCTCGGGAGCACGCAGATGCAGGCTACGGACCTGCGGGGCGCCAACTTTGAAGGGGCCATATTCGACGAGGTCACCAATGTATCTCTCGCCGATATGCGCAATATTGATATCACTGACCCCCTGCCCAGAGTTGAAATCGAACCGGGAAGACCAGCCCTCGTCGAGGCAATCTCTGCGAATTTCGCTTGCGTCGGCGAAATGCTAACCACGGACGAGGCGACTTACGATATCGCGCTCGCTGCCTATCTCACCGACCTCGCTCGCGCTGACACGGGGGCAGCAAGCAGAATTGCTTGGCGGGCCGTTTCGACCCGGTCGATCGCGGAAAATCCTGATGCAAATCGTCCGCTGTGGCCGGAGCTGGCACGCCGGCTGCTGACGGCGGAGAAAAAGGGCGATCTTACGCTCGATCTTTCGATCGATGCGCGAAAGCAACTGGAAGCGCTGGCCGCGAAAACGCCGGTGCCGCCGGCCGCCGCGACCGTTCCCTGATCCGCACCGTGAGGCGCCGCCGCCGCTCGCGGATTAACCTTTTTTTAACCGGCGGGGCGCATGATCCGGACTTGCCAGCGGGACCTTTTCGCCCGCGGCAAGGCAGGAACCCCTGCCGGGATCGACCACGGCGTCATCAGCGCCTCGTCCTCCTTCAGTCGCTCAAAGCGACGCGCGGCCAAGCCGGCACATCTCCAGCAACTTCGAGATTGAAGGCAGATTTCCATGTTTTCCGTCGTCACCAACAACAACGCCCTCGCCGCCCTGCAGTCGCTGAACAACACGCAGAAGGCGATGTCGACGACCCAGAACCGCATCACCACCGGCATGAAGGTGGCGGGCGCGGCCGACAACGCCTCGACCTTCACCATCGCCCAGGGCATGCGCGGCGATATCGCCGGGCTGAAGTCCGCCTCGCAGAGCATCGCGCTCGGCAAGTCGACCTCGGGTGTGGCACTCAGCGCCGCCGAGCAGATCTCGGACAAGCTGAACGAGCTGAAGTCGAAGGTCACCGAAGGCCAGCAGCAGAACGTTGACCTTGGCAAGATCCAGCAGGACATGGACAGCATCGTCAGCAGCATCGACAGCATCGTTTCCGCCGCCCAGTTCAACGGCGTCAACCTGCTGGACGGCACCAACGCCAATGGCCTCGACGTGCTTACTGGTCTCAATCGCACGTCGGCGACCAGCGAAAGCATCGCCTCCTACAACGTGGCCGCCCAGGACCTGACATCGGCGACGCTCGGCATCGGCAGCCTCAGCGTTACCGGCAATACCAGCGTCAATTTCGCCCAGTCTAACGGCCTTGCGTTCGCGGAGGGCGATACGATTTCGCTGACCATGACCAATGCTGCCGGCAATGCGATCAACTACACCTTTGAAATCAACGATGGCGGTGGCAACGCGCTGACCACCGCGACGGACACGACGACCGATCCGAACGCGGCTGCCGGCACCGTCGCATTTGCCGTCGTCAGCGACACGGCGAGTGACACGCCCTCACAAACCCTGGGCAAGTTGTTCGATGTGATGCGCGATGCCGGTTTCACCGTCGTCAACAACGAGGATGGCTCGTTCGACGTCTCCAGCTCCGGCACGTTGACTGCGGCAACCCAGACCATCACCGCCGGCGGCCTTACGGCCGGCGCCATTGGCACGGCGGCTTCCACGGCGTTCACCGCGGTCAACTCGGCGATCGATACGGTCAATGCCGCGGTCGCGGCCCTCGGTACCGCCAGCAACTACCTCGACGCGTCGGCGAAGTTCGTAAGCTCGCTGACCGACTCGCTGACCACTGGCGTGGGTCAGCTCGTCGATGCCGACATGGCTGAGGAAAGCGCCAACCTGCAGGCACTGCAGACGCGCCAGCAGCTTGGCATCCAGGCGCTCAGCATCGCCAACAGCCAGCCGAGCTCGATCCTGTCGCTGTTCCGCGGCTAGGAACGATAACCCGCGAAGAACGCGGCGGGTTACCGCCGCGCCCCTGCGAACGCGAAAGAGAAGGCTCCGGCGCACTGCCCCGGGGCCTTTTTTCGTGTCCCTTCCCGGCACACTGCCTCTTCGCAGGGCAATTAACCTCGCCTTAACCTTATCCGGGCGATGATCGGTCATTGAACAAAACGATACGCTCGGAGACGCTCGATTGCCCCTCAATATCAGCCTGAAGCCGCGAGAGAGGCTCGTCGTCAACGGTGCCGTCATCCGCAACAAGTCCGCGCGTCACCCGCTCACCATCGAGCTTCTGAACAAGGTCAATTTCATGCGGGAGCGCGAAATCCTGATGCCGGAAGACGCGCTCACCCCGTTGCTTCGCGTCATGTACTGGCTTCAGATCACCTACATCGATCCCGATCAGCGTGATGATGCGCAGCTCCGATTTCTTGAGCTCGTGCGGGAGATCAAGGATGCCGTGAGCGAACCCAGCATCCTTTCCGCTGTGGACGCCGCCGTGGCTTTCGTCGGCCAGGACCAGTTCGGCTCGGCGCTCAAGGCCTTGCGCGACGCGCTGCCGCATGAACGAAGACTATTGGGCATGAATTCGGAAGCGAGCACCAGCGTCGTCGCGGCGATGCGCAATTCCGTCGCTGACGCGCGCGCTTGAACCAGCGTTGGCGAAACACCGGGGATGTCGGTGATCGTCACCGGCGCGATATGACGTCGCGTCGACCAACCGGGTCGATTTAGCAGAAAGGGAAGCGTCCATGTCGATCAAGACTTATCAATCCGCTCAGGACAAGACGACCGATGCCCGCCGGATCGAAATGGTCGTGTTCCAGAAATGCAACGCGCTGCTGGAGAAAGCCAGCAGCGCGCGAACCCAACCAAGCAGTTCGGCGACGCCGCTCGACGTCGCCAAACAGGTCGCCCAAGCCCTCTACCAGAACGACTTGGTCTGGTCGAGCCTCGTCGCTGATCTTGCCAGCGATGACAACAAGCTCCCGGAAGCTTTGCGCGCTCAGCTGATCTCGCTGGGTCTGTGGGCCCAGCGCTATGCCGACGACGTTCGCCGCGCCAAGGCGTCCTTCGATCCGCTGATCAACCTCAACTGCCGGATGATCGAAGGCTTGAACGCCAGTCTCGCCAGCGCGCGCCCGAATGCCATCTTGCCAATGGTGGAAGCAAATCACGCACCGTCGTCGGAGCCGCTGGACCACTGTTCGTAGTTGAGGTGTCGGGCCACACCTTCGACACCATAAACCGGATGCGTTTGTCGATCGGCGCATGATCGATTGCGCCTGCAACGACCTTCCAAATATCGCGGCGCCACGACCGGAGCCGGCCGTGTTGTTTCGGATGTCGAGGCATCTATCGCCGAAATCGGTGCCGGCGGCGAGACGCCGCGCGGTGCGATGGGGGCCTTTTTCAGAAGCCTCCGCCGTCCGCGCGGCACGCAAACGACTTAAAGGACGAAATCACCGGCGAGCCAGGCTGCGGCCGCCGCACCCTTGACCAGGATCTCGAAGTCCGCCGCGAGAGAGCCGGTGATGTTGGCCTGGATCAGGGTATCCGCACCACTGGCGATAGCGTGCACCTGCCCCAGCCCTGAGAACGCCGCCGTGCCGATGAAGGTGAATGCCTGATTGCCGGCAGCGACGCTGTTGGCGTCGATGATCGACAGATCGATGAGATCGCCAAGCGCCCCCCCCACGCCGTCGAAGCTCGTGATCGTATCGTGAGCAGCGCCGACCGCGGATTCGCCGGCGGCGGCGAAGACGAATTTGTCATTGCCAACTCCGCCCGAAAGCACGTCGGTGCCGGCGCCACCGGTCAGAGTATCGTTGCCGGCGAGCCCGGAGAGGACGTTGTTCCCGGCATTGCCGATCAGGGTGTTTCCGAGCGCCTGGCCCGTACCGTTGATCGCGGCGGTGCCGGTCAAGGTCAGTCGTTCGACGTTGGCGCCAAGGGTAAAAGTGGCGCTACTCATCACCAGATCGTTGCCCTCGCCGGCCAGTTCGACGACCTTGTCGCCGGACAGATCGACGAAGTAGGTGTCGTTGCCGCCGCCGCCGGTCATCGAATCCTTGCCGGCACCGCCGTCCAGCGTATCGTTGCCGAGCCCGCCGAAGAGCGTGTCCGCGCCCGCGCCGGCGATGATCCGGTTGTTCGCACCGCTGCCGGTCAGGACGTCCGCCCCCGCGCCGCTGATGATGTTTTCGAAGTTGTAGGCCCGCTCGCTGCCTTCGCCCGTGACCGGCGAGAGCGTGACCGTGCCCGATACCAGATCCACCGAGATGCCGGCGGTCCCCGCCGTCAGGTAGGAATAGTCGAGCGTATCGTTGTCAGCGCCGCCGTCCATGTAGTCGGTGCCGGTACCGCCGGAGATCGTATCATTGCCGCCGTAGCCGTAGAGGGTGTCGTTGCCGGAGTCCCCTGTCAGGTGGTCGTTTCCATCGTAGGCATAAATCTGATCGTTGCCCGCGCCGCCGGCGAGCGAATCGCTGCCGTTGTCGCTGCCGCGGATGTTGTCGTCACCGCCGTTGCCGAAGATGGTGTTGTGGCCGTTGCCGCCGTCGAGATAATCCGACGCCGAGCCGCCTTTCAGCAGATCACTCCCGCCATAGCCGTAGAGCGTGACCGCGACGGTCGAGTTCGTGGCGTCGAAAACATCCTTGCCGTTGCTTCCGGATACCCACTCGAAGCCCGTCGCGGCGACGTTCAGGGTCAATCCGTGCGAGCCCTGGACGTAGAGGTAGTCGGTACCGGCCCCGCCGCTCACCACCGCGACGTCGCCGTCGACGGTGATCGTATCGTTCCCACCGGCACCGATCACTGTATCCGCGCCGCCGCCGGAATCGAGGTTGTCGTTGCCGTCGCCGCCGTTGATCGAGTCATCGCCGTAGCCGGCACTCACGTAGTCATCACCGATGCCGGTGACGATGCGATCGTTGCCGTCCTGGGCATAGATCGTATCGTTGCCGGCGCCGCCATCGACGGTATTATCGCCGCCGTAGGCGTTCATGTAGTCGTTGCCGTCGCCAGCGACAAAGTTGTCGTTGCCGCCGCCGCTACCGTAGATCGTATCGTTGCCGGCGCCGCCAACGACGGTATTGTCGCCGGAACCGGCGTTGAGATAGTCCGATGCCGTTCCGCCGACCAGTGAATCGTCGCCGCCGCGCCCGTAAAGCGCGATCACGACCGACTGACCGGAGCCGTTGAGGGTATCGCCGGCGCCATCGCTGCCGTAGATGGTCTCGATGCCGAGCGCCGCGAGGTTGTAATTGACACCGACGAGACCGTCGATCTGTACCCAATCGCTGCCGGCACCGGCATTAACCACCGCGGAAAGGTCGCTGGCATAGATTGTATCATTGCCGTCACCGGCGATGATCGTATCGCCGATGCCGGCGTTACCGCTGTAGGTGATGTAATCGTTGCCCACGCCGCCGTTCAGCGAATCCGCACCGCTTCCGGCATAGATGGTATCGTTGCCGATATCTCCGATGACGGTATTGTTGCCATCGTAGGCTTGTAGATAGTCGTTGTCGGCACCGCCGTTGATGCTGTCGGCCCCGCTCCCGCCGTAAATGGTATCATTGCCGGTGCCACCGATGACGGTGTTGTTGCCCTCATCGGCGAGGACATAGTCATTCCCTCCCAGTGCGGAAATCAAATCGGCCCCCGCGCCCGGTTGTCCGCCTGTCACGCCGGCAGACACGGTGCCCGGCCTGATCGTATCGTTACCTGCTGTCCCGTTGATCGTTGCCATGTTGTCTTAGACCTTCTGTGAGGTATCCAACGCGAAGCGTGCTCGGACCGATTGGCATCTCCCGTTCCAGGGGGCCGAATGACGCCGGCGGGGCCGAGATCGCGAACGAAATCGGTACTCGTTCGCGGGCGCTGCATACACGCTCGACGAACCCGGCGCAACGGACAAAACCACCTTGATTAGAAGAGCTTAGCAACGGTCGTTCAGCTAAGTGCGAAACGACTCACATAGGATTCGTGGCAGGATTTTGACGGAATTTTGGGTGGCTGATCCGGATTAACCCGAACAATCCGGCACTCTGCTCGGATACGTAGATGGAGCTGAATGCTGATCGCGAGAGCTCGCCTCAGCGTTGGATCGCCACAGCGTTTAGGGGTATTCCGAACTCAAAGCGCCACAACTTCCAGGCGAGAAACGGTCGGATAATCGGCGAGAAGAGGTTCTGTCGCCTCGTTAAACGGTCGAGCAATCGCAAAATCAGCGCGCGAATGCCCCCATAGCAAGAAACTTTTCCTTCCGGTTCTGCCGGATAGTTGCGGCGTCGATGGCGGCAAGCTCATCGAGAGCGCGTTCGATCGCCGTACCCGTGGCATCGATGGCGCTCTGTGGCGTGCGATGGGCGCCGCCCAGAGGTTCGGGAATAATCGCATCAATGACGCCAAGGGATTTCAAGTCCTGGGCGGTCAGGCGTAGCGCCTGCGCCGCCGTCTTTGCCTGCTCGCTGTCGCGCCAGAGGATCGAGGCACAGCCTTCCGGGGAAATCACCGAATAGATCGCATGCTCGAGCATCATCACTTGGTTGCCGACCGCAAGCGCGAGCGCCCCCCCGGAGCCGCCTTCGCCGATGACGACGCTGACCAGCGGTACCGAGAGGGCAAGGCAAGTCTCGATCGACCGGGCGATCGCCTCGGCCTGGCCGCGTGCCTCGGCGTCGACACCCGGATAGGCGCCGGGGGTATCGATCAGCGTGACGACCGGCAGGCCAAAGCGATCGGCGAGGTGCATCAGCCGCTGCGCCTTGCGATAGCCTTCCGGCCGCGGCATGCCGAAGTTGTGCTTCAGCCGGCCTTCGGTATCCGCTCCCTTTTCCTGGCCGATGAACATGCAGGCCCGACCACCCAAACGGCCGATACCGCAGATCATTGCGGGATCCTCGGCAAAGGCGCGATCGCCGGAGAGCGGCACGAAACCATCGACGAGGCGGTCCAGATAATCAGCCGTGTGCGGTCGCTCGACGTGCCGTGCCACCTGTGTCTTCTGCCACGGTGTCAGCCGGCTGTAGGTTTGCTTCAGGAGCGAGTCGAGCTTGCCTTGCAGGCGGGTCACCTCGTCAGCGATGTTCAAATCGCTGCTGCTGCTGAGATGGCGAAGCTCGGTGATCTTGCTCTCGAGCTCGGCAATCGGTTTCTCGAAATCCAGAAACGTTCGCATCGGCTCATGGTGAACTGGTGGCCGGCTCGCTCCGCTCGGCCATAATTGTGGGTACGGCGCCCTTCCGCGGGGAAGCGATCAGCCGACGAACGGAGGCGAGCCGTCGGGCGCGCGCCCGATCGATTCCATTCCGGCATGCTTATAGACGACAGGTGCCCTTCGTCTCTACAGAGAACGGAATGCTCACGGCCGTTCTGGTTCGTCCTCGGGCGGTGCGGCGCGGCGAGCCAAGGGATGCGCACGCTCGACGAGCGCCTTGAGCCGGGCATCGAGCACGTGGGTATAGATCTGCGTCGTGCCGATGTCGGCGTGGCCGAGGAGCTGTTGCAGGCTGCGCAGGTCGGCACCGTGCGCCAGCAAATGACTGGCAAAGGAGTGCCGCAGGACGTGCGGCGAGACGCGCCCGGGCGCGAGGCCGGCCGCGACTGCCGTCTCCTTGAGCAACTGGCCGAACCGGATGCGGGTCAGATGCCCGGCGCCGGAGCGCGAAGGAAACAGCCAGGGTTTTTGCGCCGCGCGCCTCCTGAGGTGGCCGTGCGCGAGAAAATGCTCGCGCACGTCGAGATAGGTGGCGATCGCATCGATTGCCGGCTCGGTCAGCGGCACCATGCGCTCCTTGCTGCCCTTACCACGGACGATCAGCGTCCGTCCGTCCCGGTCCAGCGCGGCGAGCGGCAGTCCGACGAGCTCGGAAACGCGGAGGCCCGTGGCGTAGAGGATCTCAAGCATCGCCGTCATCCGCCGGCCGTCGGCACCCGGACGATCGGCGGCGGCGGCGAGCAGCCGCTCGACCTCGTCTTCGCTCAGGCATTTGGGCATGGCCGGGCGCTGCTTCGGCGCATCAAGGACGAGAGCCGGGTTGTCGGCGCGGGTTCCTTCGGCGAAAAGAAAGCGGAAGAACTGACGCAACGCCGACAGCCGGCGCGCCGCCGTGCGGGCCGACATGTCCGCCTGCCCCTGGGCGAGCATGTACGCGCGCAGCGTTTCACTGTCCGCCGAAATGGCGTTCATGCCCGCACGTTCGGCGTGGGCGAGAAATCCGCTCAGGTCCCGGTGATAGGCGTCGAGCGTATTACGGGCAGCACCGCGCTCGGCCGACATCATTTCGATAAAGGTTTCGAGCGCGCGCAGCGATACCGGCGATAGCGGGGGCGAACGCGGTGCCTCGGCAGCGTCGCCGCAATTCCGTCTGGAGCTCACGGCGCGGTTCCGCCTCAGTCTCGCAGCTAGTGCGCGAACTGTTCGTTCGGCAGGACCTTCTCGATATGATGCGTCGGCGGCTGCAGGTCGACTGTTGCCAGGAGGGCGACGCCAGCCACGAGGAGCACAACGACGGCGATGATGGCGATACGAAGAATCGAACTCATCGGCTCTGGCACCTTCTGCGTCGAAACGAGCGATTGGATCAAGCCTTCGGACCCGCACCGAGGCTCGCGGAATGGGAATGCGTCATCGCGACACGCCGAATATTTTCTGCTAGCGTGAGGCCATGAGGAACCAACGGAAATCTATCGGCGGCGCTGCCGGCTTTCAATCGCGCAAGTGCGAGCGGCATTGAACCGGCGTTGCCGATGACCCTCGACATTCCAGACAAAAATCGTCCGATCGTGCTGATCGGCCTGATGGGCGCCGGCAAGACGAAGATCGGGCGCCTTCTGGCACGCCGCCTCGGGCTGCCGTTCGTCGACGCCGACGACGAAATCGTCAAGGCGGCGGGAGCCAGCATTCCGCAAATCTTCGAGCGACTCGGCGAATCGGCCTTTCGCGAAGGCGAGCGGCGCGTGATCGCGCGCCTGCTGACGCTGCCGCCTCACGTGCTGGCGACTGGCGGCGGAGCGTTCATCGATCCGTCGACGCGGGCGCTGATCCGCTCCCGCGGTGTTTCCATCTGGTTGCGGGCTGAACTTGATATCTTGCATCGGCGCACCAGCGGCCGCAGCGGGCGTCCGTTGCTGGCGACCGGCGATCCGCGGGCGATCCTTGCGGCGCTGATCGTCGAGCGCTATCCCATCTACGCCGAGGCCGACATTGTCGTCGATACCAGCGATGAAGCGCCGGATTCTACGACCGAGCGTGTGCTTGCGGCGCTGGCCCGATATCACGGTGCCGCCGATACCCGGGTGCGGGCATGAGCCCCGACGCTAACGGCGCTTCACACGAGACGATTCGCGTCGCGCTGGGAGCACGATCGTACGATATCCTCGTCGGCGATGGCCTGCTCACCCGGGCGGGAGACCTCATCCGTCCGCTGCTGAACCAGCCACGACTGATCGTCGTCACCGACGAGACGGTGGCGGCGCTGCATCTGCCGGCGCTCACGCGAACATTGACGGGGGTTGGAATCGAGCAGGCGACGATCGTCCTGCCACCCGGCGAGTCGACGAAAGACTTTGCGCATCTGAGCCTGCTATGCGAGCGCGTCCTCGATCTGCGGATCGAGCGCGGCTCGATCCTGCTCGCCCTTGGTGGTGGAGTGATCGGCGATATCGTCGGCTTTGCGGCCGGCATCCTCTTACGCGGCCTCGACTTCATCCAGGTGCCGACCACTCTCCTGGCGCAGGTCGACAGTTCTGTTGGCGGAAAGACCGGCATCAACGCGCGCCACGGCAAGAACCTTGTCGGGCTGTTCCATCAGCCGCGCCTCGTCCTCGCCGACATCGGCACACTGGCCACGCTCGATGCGCGGCAGTTACGCGCCGGTTATGCCGAGGTGGCCAAGTACGGCCTGATCGACGATCCGGCGTTCTTCAGTTGGCTGGAGGCGCATGGAGCGCGCGTGCTCGCCGGCGATATCGCTGCGCAGCGCCATTGCGTCGCCGTGAGCTGCAGGGCCAAGGCGGCGATCGTCGCCGAAGATGAACGCGAGGCGGGGCGGCGCGCCCTACTCAACCTCGGCCATACCTTCGGCCACGCCCTCGAGGCGGAAACCGGCTTCGGCGACGCCCTCCTGCATGGCGAGGCGGTCGCCATCGGCATGGCACTGGCGTTCGATCTCTCGGTCCGCCTGGGCCTCGCGCCGAAAGAGGACGCGGACCGTGTGCGACGCCACCTGACTGCCATGGGATTGCAGGGAGATCTTGCCGTCCTCACCGGCCGGCCGACGACGGCCGACGATCTTATGCACCATATGTATGGTGATAAGAAAGTGCACGGCGGCCGCCTGACGTTCATTCTTGCGCAGGGCATCGGCCGCGCGTTCGTCCGCAAAGGCGTGGACGATGGCGCGGTGCGCGCGCTGCTCGAAGATGCGCTCGCCGAGGCGCGGCGGAGCCCATCGCCAACAACGTGAGTACCATGCCGGACGATTATTTGACGCTCACCGGCGTCGCAGTTGTCATTCTTCTCGTCATTTCCGCCTTTTTCTCCGCCTCCGAGACGGCGCTGACCGCAGCCTCGCGGCCGCTGATGCATCAGCTCGAGCAGAACGGCAATGCCCGGGCGGGGCTCGTGAACCGCCTGCACGCGCGAACCGACCGGTTGCTGAGCACCATCTTGCTCGGCAACAATTTGGTCAACATCCTCGCATCAGCCTTGGCGACCAGCGTTCTGATTCCGATGTTCGGTGACGCGGGGATCGTTTACGCCACACTGGCCATGACGCTTCTCGTTCTTGTGTTCGGCGAGATCGTACCGAAGACTTTCGCATTTCGACGTTCGAACGACGTCGCGCTATCCATCGCGCCAATCGTGCGGACGCTCGTCGTCGTTCTCTCTCCGATCACCCGCACGCTGGAACTCGTCATGCGCACGATGCTATGGGCGATCGGCGCCGGCCGGGAGCAGGCAAGCCTGGGGCCATCGCCCGAGGAACTCCGCGGTGCCATCGAGCTCCACGCCGGCGAGGGCAATGTCGTGCGCGACGAGCGGGCGATGCTGCACAGCATCCTCGATCTCGGCGAGGTGACCATCGACGAGGTGATGACCCACCGGCGCAACGTCACGATGCTCGATGCCGACGAGGCGCCAGCCGAGATCGTCGGCCAGGCGCTGGTCAGCCCGTTCACGCGCATTCCGCTATGGCGGGGGGAGCCCGATAACGTCGTCGGCGTGATCCATGCCAAGGCACTGTTCCGTGCCGTGCAGTCCCGTGGCGGGAACCTCGATGGACTGGATATCGTTGAGCTGGCGGCGAAGCCCTGGTTCGTGCCGGATTCACGAACGTTGATGGACCAGCTCCAGGCATTCCGTCGCCGCCGCGAACATTTCGCAATCGTCGTCGACGAGTACGGCAGCATGATGGGAATCGTCACGCTCGAGGACATCCTGGAGGAGATCGTGGGCGAAATATCGGACGAGCACGACATCGCCGTTCCCGGCGTGATCCGCCAGTCGGACGGCAGCTTCGTCGTGCAGGGCAGCGTCACCATCCGCGACCTCAACCGTGAACTCGACTGGCGCCTACCGGATGAGGAGGCGGTGACCCTCGCCGGCCTGGTCCTGCATGAAGCCAAGCGCATTCCGGATGTCGGCCAGACGTTCCGCTTCCATGGCTTCCGCTTCGAGATCCTCCGGCGTCACCGCCATCAGATCACCGCAATCCGCATCACCCCGCCGGCAGAACAGGAGCGCCGCGGCTAGTCGCGGTTCGACCGCGCGTGTGGCAAACGGCAGCGGGCGAGCGAGACAAGCGAGGAGAACCCAGGAAATGGCATTGAGCCGGCCGGCGCGTCGCGAGCATATACACAGCCGAGACATCCGCTGCCGTGGCTACCGCCGCGAAGACGGCCTTTGGGACATCGAGGCGACGCTCGAGGATACCAAGTCCTACTCCTTCGCCAATCAGGACCGGGGCGGCATCGTCGCGGGGGAACCGATCCATCGCATGCACGTCCGCCTGACGCTTGATGATGCGTTGACGGTGATTGCGGCCGAGGCCGAAACGGAGGCGGGACCGTTCTCGCTGTGCGATGCGATCACGCCGGTGTTCGATCGTCTGCGCGGCTTGCGCATCGGTCCCGGCTGGCGCAAGGCTGTCGTTGGGCGCATGGGTGGCGTACAGGGCTGCACCCACCTGAGCGAACTGCTGCTCGGGCCGGTGACGACGACGGCGATGCAGACCATCGCCGGCGCGCGGTCGCGCCGCCAGCAGCCGGCCGACGACGGCCGCCCGCCCCCCATCCTCGATACCTGCCACGCGCTCGCCCGCTCCAGCGACGTCGTCCGGCGACTCTGGCCGGAGTTTCACCGGCCAGCCGTGAGCGATGGCGGGCGCGCGGACGATGGCGAGTCCCCTCTCACGTAAGCACCCAGGCGCCCGTGGCCAGGCGAGCCCCCGCCCCTTTCCCCCATCTTGCGATCGCGGCGGGATCGCGATCGTCCTCATTGTCCCCGGCCGTGGGGAGACGTCGCAATGAGGCGAGCGGCGGGTTTCGGTTCATCCAGGGGTCGCTTGACGATCACCAGGGCGATCGCGGTGACGAGGGTGCCGGCGACGATGGCGAGGGCGTACCAGCCGAGGTGACTCACGGCGTTGGGAATGGCGAGCACGAACACGCCACCATGCGGTGCGCGCAGACCGCACCCGAAGTACATCGAGATCGCCCCGGCGACCGCGGACCCCGCGACCATCGATGGGATGACCCGCAGCGGGTCCTTCGCGGCGAAGGGAATGGCGCCCTCGGTAATGAACGACAAACCAAGCACGCCCGCCGCCTTTCCCGCTTCCTGCTCATCCCGGGAGAAGCGGTTGCGGCCGATGATCGTGGCGAGGCAGATACCGAGCGGCGGGGTCATGCCGGCGGCCATCACCGCAGCCATCGGCGTAAACGTATCGCTGGTCAACAGGCCGACGGAAAAGGCATAGGCCGCCTTGTTGACCGGACCGCCCATATCGACGGCCATCATTCCACCCAGCAGCAGGCCGAGCAGCACGGCGTTGGTGGTGCCCATGCTTTGCAGAAAGGCCGTCAGGCCTTCCATGATCGCGCGCACCGGAGCACCGACGACGTAGACCATCAGCAGACCGACCACGAGCGTCGAGAGTAAGGGGATGACGAGAACCGGTTTCAATCCCTCGAAATGAACCGGCAGCTTGATGAAATCACGCATCGCCTTGGCGATGTAGCCGGCGAGAAAGCCGGAAACGATGCCGCCGAGGAAGCCTGCCTGCAGATTGACTGCGAGCATGCCACCGATCAGGCCCGGCGCCAGGCCCGGCCGGTCCGCGATCGAATAGGCGATGAAACCGGACAGCACCGGGACCATGATCGCGAACGCCGCGCCCCCGCCGATCTGCATCAGCGCCGCCGGCAGCGTACCCGGCTCCTTGAACGCCTCGATGCCAAAAACGAAGGAGAGCGCGATGGTCAACCCGCCGGCGACGACGATCGGCAGCATGTAGGATACGCCGGTCAGCAGATGCTTGTACGGCCCCGCCCGCTTTTCTGCCGGCTTCGGTTTCGACGCATGACTGGCCACCTCGATTCGAGCCGCTAGCGCCGGCGCGGCCAGCGCAGCCTCGATAACCTGGCCTGCCTGCTTGACCGCCGAGCCGACCGAAGTCTGATGCAAGGACTTGCCGGTGAAACGGCTCAGATCGACGTGCGTATCAGCGGCGATGATCACAACATCGGCCCCGGCGATATCCGCCTCGGAAAGTTGATTCTTGGCGCCGACGGAGCCTTGGGTCTCCACCCTGATCTGATGTCCGGATACGGCCGCCGCCTTCTTCAAGGCTTCCGCCGCCATGAAGGTGTGCGCGATCCCCGTGGGGCAGGCGGTGATGGCGACGATGCGCTTGCCGCCGGGCGCCTCATCGGGCACAACCGCTGGCGCCCCGGTCGGTGCCGGCGCCGGGGCGGCGACAGTCGGCGCGACCCTCGCGACCGATGCGGGCGGCCGGCTGGTGATGCCGGCTTCAGTCAGGGCGTCATCGAGCACCCCTTCCGTGTCGCGGATGGCCCGGCTCGTCACCGTCTCGAAGATCGGCACCCCTTCGAAGCGCGTGCGCTCGACATGAATGTCGGCGGCGAGAATGACCAGGTCAGCGTTAGCGATGTCGTCGTCGCTGAGCGGGTCCGTGGTTCCTTCCGCGCCCTGGCATTCGATCTTGATCGTATGGCCCATCATTCGTCCGATGTTGCGGAGCGCCTCCGCAGCCATCAGGGAATGGGCGATACCGGTGGGGCAGGTGGTCACACCAATGATGTTTGCCAACGTCTTGTCTCCTCCCAATCAAGTCGCGAGCTGCCGGGTCATTACCCGGCTGCAAAATCCCTCGATCTCGTCGCGTGGCGGCAATCGCGGGCCGATCTCGCCCAGGGCACCCAAGGAAAAGGCGGTGGCGAGGCGGGCGCATTCCTCGAGGGGGAGCCGTTGCGTTTGCGCATGCACGATGCCGGCGACCATGGCGTCGCCCGCTCCGACGGTGCTCTTGACGGTAACCGGGGCTGGAGTTGCGTGAACGGCCGACGCTCCATCGACGAAGATGGCTCCATCCGCACCCATCGAGATCGCCACCAGCCCGATTCCCTGCCGGCGCAATTTGCCGGCGGCCTCGATGATTCCCCGCTCGTCGCTGAGCGGCTGGCCGACCAGCTCCGTCAACTCGTCGATGTTCGGCTTGATGATGTCGGGGCCGGATTCGATCGCCTGCGCCAGTCCGGTGCCGCTGGTATCGAGCACCACCTTGCGGCCGCGCGCCTTCAAGAGCCGGGTCAAGTCCCGGTAGCAGGATGTCGGCAGCCCTTCAGGCAGACTGCCGGAGAGGACGAACCACTCACATCCCTGGGCGACAAGATCCTCGATTACCGCGATCACCGCGTCGAGGTCAGCCGGTCGGGCCGCCACGCCGGGGAAATTGATATCGGTGACCCGGTTGCTCAAGTCGTCGACGATCTTGACATTGACCCGGGTGTGGCCGGGAACGCGAACGAACCGGTCAATCAGGCCTTTCTCGGTGAACAAGCGAACGAACAGGTCCGTGTTGCCCTCACCGAGCAACCCTGTCACGGCGACCGCATGGTTAAAACCGGCAAGGAACGCGGCGACGTTGACCCCCTTGCCGCCGGCGTCCGCCTGCGCCCAGGCGACGCGGTTGACCGCGCCGGCGGTAAAATCGGGCACGTTGGCCGTCTGGTCGATCGCGGCGTTCAGGCTGACGGTCGCGACACGCGGAACAGCGTTCATATCGCAGCTCCTTCTGCGGTGAGCGGGGATACGGTCATGCCAAAGCTCGCACGTCGGCCGCAGTTCGACAGGCGAGCGCGCGTTCGGCGAGCGCGTGGGCCTTGTCTTTCGACAGGCCGCGGATCTGCGCCTTGACCGCGGCAATGCTGGGAATGCTGACGCTGAGTTCGCGCACGCCGAGCCCGGTGAGGATGACGACCCCCAGCGGATCGCCGGCGACGCCGCCGCAAGCCCCGACCCATTTGCCCGCAGCGTCGGCAGCGCGCACGGTCCGCTCGATCATCCGCAACACCGCCGGATGCAGGCCGTCCGCCTGCTTGGCCAGCTGCGGGTGCAGACGGTCCATGGCGAGCACGTATTGGGTAAGATCGTTGGTGCCGATGGAAAAGAAATCGACCTCCTCGGCAAAGACGTCGGCCATCATCGCCGAGGAGGGGAACCTCGATCATCATGCCGATCTCGACCGGATCAGCGCCGACCGACAGCCGCACCTCCTCGGTGATTTCCTTGGCTTTCTGCAGCTCCTCGATGGTGGCGATCATTGGATACATGATGCGCACCGGCCCGGTCGCCGCCGCCCGGAAAATCGCGCGGAGCTGGGTGCGAAACAGGTCCTTGCGCGCAAGGCACAGGCGGATGCCGCGCTCGCCCAAAAACGGGTTCATCTCCGCCGGCATCTGCAGGTACGGCACTTCCTTGTCGCCACCAATGTCGAGGGTACGAATGATGATCGGCAGCCCGTTCAGCGCCTTGGTCATCGCCGAATAGGTCTCGAACTGTTCGTCCTCGCTGGGCGCGCTGTCCCGCTGCAAGAACAGAAATTCGGTGCGCAGCAGGCCGACGCCCTCACCGCCCGCCTCGACGGCATGCACCGCCTCGTCGACGTCGCTGATGTTGGCGACGACCTCGACGCGCGTTCCGCAGGTCATGATCGCCGGCTTGTAGCAAGCCTTGCGCTCAGCTTCGCGCTGCGCCTGATGATCGACCAGCGCCTGGCGGGCCTGGGCCGTATCGGCCTCCGTCGGCCGGATCACCAACAGGCCGCCATTGCCGTCGAGGATAACGTTGGTCCCGTCCGCCAGGTCGAGCACGGAATCGCCGGCGCTCACCACCGCCGGAATATCGAGCGATCGGGCGATGATCGCGGTATGCGACGTCGGACCGCCGCCGGACGTGCACAGGCCGAGGGCGAACTTGGGATCGAGCCGGGCGGTGTCCGATGGCGTCAGGTCTTCGGCGATGAGAATAACCGGCGCATCCGGAAGCTGGGGCTCGTCCTCGATCGTCTCGGCGAGCAGCTTGAGGACCCGCCGCCCCACGTCCTTAAGGTCGGCTGCCCGCGCGGCAAGCACCGCGTCCTTCATCGCGGCGAGAATGCCGGCCCGCTCCTCGTAGGTATTCTGCCAGGCCCAGCCGGCGCTGCGCCCCTCGCGAACAAGCGCCCGCGCCGCATCCAGCATTTCCGGATCGTCCAGGAATTCGGCGTGCGCCTTAAAGATGCCGGCCTTGGCTGGCCCGGACTTCTTCCACACTTCGTCGAACAGTTCCTGCAACTCGCGCTTCGAACTTTCGATCGCCCGATCCAGTTTTTTCAGTTCGGTGACGGCATCTCGGGCTGTCGCCTCAACGACGATCTTCGCCCGCACGAACTGGCGGACGGGACCGATGGCAAGACCGGGTGAAGCCGAGATGCCGGCGGCGGTGCGCGCCTCGTAGCGGATGGTCTGGCGCGCGTCGACGACCGGGGTCGCCGCATCGGCCGCCGCCTGCGCTTCGTCCTCGAGCCCCTTCTCCATGGCGGCCTTGAGTGCCGCCAGCGCACTTGCAGCGTCGGTTCCCACCGCGGTTATGCGGAGCGTCGCGCCACGCTCGGCACCCAGCTTGAGCAGCGAGATCAGGCTCTTGCCGTCAGCGACCTTATCGCCGTTGCGAACCCGCACCACTGACTGGAACGACTTGGCGAGATCGACGAACGCTGTCGCCGGCCGAGCATGCAGGCCATGCGGGTTGCTGATCGTCACATCGAAACCGTCGCCGAGGTCTTGAGAGACCGGCGTCGCGGTTGGCTCGACCGCGGGTGCAGAAGAAACGATTCCGCCCGACAGCCGTGCGGCGATCTCGGATGCATCCGTCGTCGTCGCCAGCCACACGGCTTCCGCCGGCTCGCTGAGAACGTCCGTGAGGTTGGCGAGGATCTCGAGGTGCTCGTCCGACCGGGCGGCGATACCGACGACGAGATGCACCTTCTCGCCGAGGTTCCATTCCACCCCACCCGGTACCTGCAGCACCGCGACACCGGTCTTGCGGATCAGGTCCCGATCCTTCGGGATCCCGTGAGGGATCGCAATCCCGTTGCCGAGGAAGGTATTGGCGATCTTCTCCCGGGCCAGCATGCTGGCGACGTACCCGGGCTCGATATTGCCGGCACCGACGAGAAGTTCACCGACCTGACGAATGGCCTCGGCCTTGCTGGAGGGTGTGCCGCCGATGCGGACCGCCGAGGGATCAAGCGCGAGCATGTTTTGTTTCCTCCCAGAGTTCATGATGTCGCCGCTGCTGAAACACGCCGGCTATTGCATGTCTTCGAGTTCCTTGCCTTTGGTCTCGCGAATGAAAGCGAGGACGAAGAAGAACGAGACCGCGGCGAAACCGGCGTAAAGGCCATAGGCGATGCCGAGTCCGAGATTGAAGGCGATCGGCGGGAAGGTGGTGGAGACGGCAAAGTTGGCGATCCACTGCACCCCGGCGCCCAGCGCCAGCGCGGATGCCCTGATCCGGTTGTTGAACATCTCGCCGAGAAGCACCCAGGTCACCGGTCCCCAGGAAAAGCCGAAACAGAAGACGTAGACATTGGCGGCGAGCAGGGCGACGAGACCGGCGTTCGAGCTCAGGACGGGAAAGCCATTGGCATCGACCGACGCGGTGCCGAACACCCAGGCCATCGCCCCCAGGGTCAGCAGCATACCGACCGAACCCGCCAGCAGCAGCGGCTTGCGCCCGAACTTATCAATGCAGGCGATGGCGACCAGCGTCGTCGCGATGTTGGTGATGCTGGTGATCATGGTGATCAGTAGCGAGTCGGCCTCGGTAAAGCCGACGATCCGCCACAGCGCGCTGCTGTAATAGAAAATGACGTTGATGCCGACGAACTGCTGGAACATCGACAACACCATGCCGACCCAGACGATCGGCAGCAGTCCCCACCTGCCGCGCAGATCGGCGAGCCGCGGCTTGTGTTCCCGGGAGACCGTGCGGCTGATTTCCTCGACCTTGATCGACGCGTGCGGACCGATCATCCGCGCCAGCACCACCCGCGCCTCGGTGTGGCGGCCCTGGGCGACGAGGTACCGTGGCGATTCAGGGATCACCAGCGCGAAGATGCCGTACATGATCGCCGCCGGCGCTTCCGACCAGAACATCCAGCGCCACGCCTCGCGGCCGAACCAGAAGGGCGCGGAGGCCGAACCGGCGGCCGAGCCGATGGCATAGTTTCCGAGCAGGGCGGCGAAAATGCCGATGACGATCGCCAGTTGCTGCAGCGAGCCAAGCCGGCCGCGCATCTCTGCCGGCGAACACTCGGCGATGTAGGCCGGCGCGATGACGCTGGCGGCACCAACGCCGATGCCCCCCAGTACCCGCCAGAAGATGAAGTCGGCAAGGCCGATGGGCATCCCTGAGCCGACGGCGCTGATCGCGAACAGCGCCGATGCCATGAGCATGCAGCGGACGCGACCGATCCGATCGGCGAGCGGCCCGACAACGAATGCCCCGATCGCCGACCCCAGAAGAGCCAGCGATACCGCGAGGCCGAGGCCCAGGCTCGACGCGTTGAACTCCTGCTTGAGCGCCAGGACGGTGCCGTTGATGACCGCCGTATCGAAACCGAACAGAAAGCCGCCCATCGCTGCCGCGGCAGCAATCAGGATGACGTAACCAGCATTTGGAACAACAACAACGGATTGCGATGCAGTCGTTGCCATGACTCGGTCTCCTCCCAGAGAAACCGTATTCGTTGTGAATACGTATATTTTCAGCAGTTACCTTAAAATGTAACGCCAGCCTCGAAGCCGATTACGAAGGCGTTATCGATATCCCGTTGTCCATTTGGTTTGATGATGTACTGCAGGTCGGGACGGAAGTAGATGGCGGGGGTAACCTGAACCTGATAGTTCAGCTCGAGCGCGGTCTCGGTCGATTGTTTCTCCAGGCCGGCATCGTGGCGCGCATCACTGAGCTTGTCGCTGAACCAGGCGTTGGTTACGCCGAAGGCCGTCCTGTCCATCGGCCGTGCGCCGATCAGTCCCTGATAGACCAGGCCGCCCGAGACGAAGTACGGCATCGTGCTTTCTTCTTGGTCCGGGCTGGCGACCGCGACGAAGAACACGCTCAGGCCCTGGTCCGCTTCCGGCGCCTCCCGGTAGACCATCTGGTCGAGAAGGGTATAGTAACCGCTGGTTCCGGTAAATTTCTCGGCGGCGACCCCGGTAATAAACAGGTTATTCCCGTTGGCGTCCTTCGAGACATCGTCAAAATGACCGGAATGATAGTATGCTCCGACCTTGTAATGGCCGGGCAGATCAAACAATCCCCTTTGCGGTGTATAACCAAATTCATTGAGGACAAGCACGCCATTGTCGCCGAAGGTGAAGTTGATGCCGTGATGGTTCTTGCCATCCTGATTAACGTCGCCGTCGTAGACCCCAACCATTACATACGTCTCAGGGATCGGACTTACCTTGGCGCGGACGCCCCACACGGAGGTTGGATAGGCGGTGATACCGTTCGACATATTGAAGAACGGCGCTGGCGGCTGCCCGCAGAAGCCGTTGTTGACGAAGCTACAGTAGAGCGGCGAGGTCAGAAAGTCGTCGGTTGCGGACAGGCGGCCGTAGGCGAGGTTGAGACGATCGTCGAAAAGCGAGGTCAGGAATTCGGCTTCGACCAGCCGGTAGGTCTCACCGCCACCGTAAAGCTGTTGAACGCTGATGGCGCTGCCGATGTCCTGCTTGGCGAGGCTTTCGCCCGAGCGCTGTGATCCGAGGACGCGGAACACCGTCTTCGGCACGCCGAGTAACTTTTCCAGATCGAAGTCGCCCTGCAAGAGGATGTTGTGGACGTAGGTCTCACCCTGACGCAGGCCGCCGACCGGATTGGCGAGGAATTCCATCGCGTAGCCGCCGCGAATGTCGACACCTTTGTCGGAAAGGCGGTTCCTCGCTCCGCCCCAGTCGCCGGTTATGTTGTGCTCGAAATCATATTTCATCGGCGATCCGCCCGGCTCCGGCGGGACCTGTTCCGGCAAACCCGTTCCCGGCATCTCGCCTTCTCCTTCCTGCGCGGATGCGCCCGAGCACGGCAGGCAGAACAGGACCCCCGCCGCGGCAAGGGAAAGGAGTGCATCGCTCAGGGCGCGACGAGGACGGCGGCCCCTGCTGAGCGCGATCCCAGCGGGCCGGATCGCTGACTTGCCGTATGCAACCATGGCGTCCCCTCCATCGGACTTGGATTCTTGGTTGAATTGAGGGGCATCTCAACCGATGGTCATGAACCGCTGATGTCAGTGACACTGGCGAAGTCGGTAATATTCGAAACAAACGGCCATGAAGGCGCAGGATCAGGCTCTCCCTGTGCCGCCCCTGTGCCACCTCTGTGCCACGCCGTCTCATCGCTGGGCCCGCACACGCGCCGCGTGCTGCAAAAGCCATTTGCTGCAAAAAAAAGCGCAGGCGATCTGCCAATCGCCTGCGCCGGTTGGGCCGATCACGATCTCCGGCCCGGGTTTGGGAGGTGCAGAGACATTGCCGTTCACATATGAACGGATGATGTCAGCCAGTGCGCTTCGCCTGTAGTATTTGTCATTGAATGCGTGCGCCGAGGGAATACCTGCGAAGGGGTACCTGAGATATGGCCGATCGTTCGCGTGCCATGATCGGACGGCGATCCTTGCTGTTCAATGCGGCCTGCGGGTTCCTCCTTCCGCGGCTCGCCTGCGCCGCCGACCTGCGGGCGACGGCGCTTCGCGTGATTACCCGGGATACCGAGGCAATCGGCGGCCCGGCGATCCGGCACGGACGCAGTTTCGCCAAGGCCGAAGGCATCCCGGTTACGGTCGAGCGCGCACCGTTTGATCGGCTCTACGACGAGATCATGGTCGGCTGCATTACCGGGCGCAGTGCCTACGACGTCGTCATCGTCCCGTCGGATTGGTTGGGAGATCTTGCGCCCTACCTCGCTCCGGTGCCGGAATGGCTGGTCAATTCGGAACCTTTCCGCGATATCCTGCCAGCCTATCGCGATGTGATGATGCGCTGGGAAGGGCAATGGAAAGCGGTCACTGTCGACGGTGACTTGCAGATTGGCGCCTACCGCTCGGATCTCTTTGCCGATCCAGTCCATCAACGCACCTTTGCCGAGCGCTACGGCCAAGCCCTCGTTCCACCAGAGACCTGGGAGGATTACCGACGAATCGCCGAATATTTCCATGGGCGAAGCGACTCCGAGGGCCGAACGGTCGCGGGAACGCTCGAAGCGTTCGCTCCACGGGGACAGCGGGTGTGGACGCTGTTCAGCCGCGCAGCGTGCTATGTGAACCTTCCTCAGCGGCGCGGCGCGATGTTCTTCGATCCGCAAACGATGTCGCCGATGATCGATAACCCCGGGTGGGTCCGGGCGCTGAGCGAGTACGTCGCGATCCGCCCGTTCGCGCCCGTCGACGCCGAGACCCTGGACAGCTACGACGTTCGTGCCCGTTTCGTCGCGGGGCGGGCGGCGATGAACATCGACTGGACGGACACAGGGGTGCTGGCCGCGGATGGCCGCGTGTCAGAGATCGCCGGGCGCGTCGGTTTTTTTATGCTGCCCGGCTGTAAAGAGGTGTGGAACCAGACCAAACAGGAATGGAAGCACCTGGATTCGGTTCGCCACGTTCCCTTCATCGCCTTCGGTGGATGGATCGCGGCCGTGCTGGCCGCCAGTCCCCGGATCGAGGCCGCGTGGCGATACATCGCCTGGTTCAGCAGTCCCCAACATAGCGCCGAGGATGTCCTCGACGGAACATCCGGAATCAATCCTTATCGCCGGTCGCATCTCGCCCAGGCGGACACCTGGCGTCGTGTGTTCGGTGCATCGGACCGTGCGTCTGCCTACCTTCGCGTGCTTCGCAGCAGTCTGGACTCGCCGGATGCGGCGGGCGATCTGCGAATTCCGGGATTTCGCGCCTATGCCGCAGCGTTTGATGCTGCGATCGGGAGCGCCTTGAGCGGCGCTCTTCCAGCGCAAGCAGCGTTGGCGAGCGCGGCAGCGGCTTGGCAACGGATCACCGATCGACTAGGGCGAGACGGCCAGCGTCGTCATTATCGCTGGGCGATGGAATTGGCCGAGTAACGAGAACTGATTGAGTAACAAGACAAGGGACTCATGGCAATCCGCGGCATTCAGCGCCGGTTGTTTCTCATTCTTGCGGTTGCCTCCGCTCTTGTTGCGCTCGCCAGCATCGTCGCGATCCTGGCAATGACCGATATCCGCACCAAGTTCGAGACCGTCTCGGCGCGCCAACTGCCGGAGACGACGGCCGCACTCCGGCTCGCGCAGATCGGCGAGCGCCTGCAAGGTCGGGCGCCCGCACTGATCGCGGCGGCAGATGAGGGGCAGCGGGCACGAGAGATGCAGCGGATATCCGACGACCTGAACGCGCTGCGTCGCGAAGTCGGGCTCCTTCAGGCTGCCGAAAGCCGGGAAACCGCCCTGATCGAACAGATTTCGGCGTCGGCCGCGTCGTTGCACGAGAACCTGTCGGCGCTCGGTGAGTATGTTGCCAGCCGCGCGATGCTGGCTCGCCGCATGCAGCAGGAGGTCGCCCGCGTCTTCACCTTTCAGGACGATATCCGCCAGACCCTCGGCCCCTCCATTCTTGCCATTACCGCCGCCGTCAATCGCGGTCTCGTCGGCGTCGCCACCGACGTGAACACCGAACCGCCGCATCCGCCAAGGCGCGACGTGACCTCGCAGACCTTCATCGCCGCCGTAACCGCGCAAAAGCCGCTGCTCGAGGGCGAGCGCCTGACCCAGGCTGCCGCTAACAGCCTGCTGATTGCGACCGAGGTTCGCACGCCCGCCGAGCTCAATGCCGTTCACGATCGCTTCCGCCGCAGCATCGAGGAATGGCAGGCCCTGCTGCCGGAAATGCCCGATGGCCTCCGCTCGCCCTTGCGCGGGCCGGTCGCCGGACTTGTGGACGAGGTCAGCGGCACGGGAAGCATTTTTGCGCTGCGCAGCGCCGAGTTGCAGGCGCTTGCCCGGGCGGAGGCTCTCATTACCGACAACCGCAGGCTTGCCGACGAGATGTCGACAGAGGTGGACAGGCTCGTCGCCTCCGCCAGCGTGACCGTCGGGCGGGCGGCTCACGCAATCGACGCGACGATTGCCGATCACGCGATCCTGCTCGCCGGCCTCAGCGTCGCTTCGATCATAACCGCGGTGCTGATTTCCTATTTCTTCGTCATTCGCGATCTTGGCGTCAGCATGCGGGGAATCACGGCGGCGATGGTACAACTCGCGCGCGGCGAGCACGAAACCAGTTTTCCAGCGACGGATCGCCCGGATGAAATCGGTGATCTTGCGCGGGCGTTCGTCGTCTTCCGCGACAATGCGCGGCGCATGGAAAAACTCGACGAACAGCTCGCGGAGAAGTCCAATCTGCTCGTCGCGACCTTCGATAACATGAACGATGGCTTCAGCGTTCATGGCGCCGAGGGCCAGTTGCTGGCCTGGAACCGGCAGTTCGTTCTGCTCTATGACCTCCCCGGGGACCTACTGGTTCCCGGCACGCCGGCCGAAAAGATGCGCCGGCTCGTCGTCGAGCGCGGCATACGGTTCCGGACCTCAGCCGGCATACCCATGGAAGCGCCGATCCAGCTAGCGGAACGTGTCCTCGCCGCCCAATGTTTCGAGGCACACCTCGCGTCCGGACGCATCATCGAACTGCGCAGCAACCCGGTCCCTTCGGGCGGCTTCGTAACCATCCATACCGACGTGACCGAGCGCAAGGCGGCCGAACTGCAACTTCGTCACGCGCACAAGATGGAGGTTGTGGGTCAGCTCACCGGCGGCCTGGCTCACGACTTCAACAATCTGCTAGCGGTCATTCAGGGCAATCTGCACTTGTTGCAGGATTCGCTGGCCGGACAGCAAGACCTGCGGGAACGGGCAACGCGGGCGCTTGCCGCAGGGGAGCGCGCCGCGATGCAGATCGAACGGCTTCTGGCGTTCTCACGCCGCCAGAAGCTTCGGCCGGAGATCGTCGACGTCGCAGCGCTCATCGGCGGGATTCTGGATCTGCTGGAATGCAGTGTCGGCGCGCGGATCACCATCCACACGGAGCTGGAAGAGACGCTTCCTCGGGTGTTCGTGGACCCGGGCCAGCTGGAAAACGCCTTGCTTAATCTGGCGTTGAACGCGCGCGATGCGATGGACGGCAGCGGAACACTGACGATCGCCGCCAGGACGCGCGTGCCGATCACTCCGCAGCCGGACAGGGCGACGACGCCCGATGCCAGGCAGTCGGTCGAGGTCCTGGTGCACGACAACGGTTGCGGAATGCCGGCCAACATCGTCGAACGCGTGATCGAGCCTTTCTTTACCACCAAGGCACCGGGCAAGGGCAGTGGCCTCGGCCTCAGCATGGTCTACGGTTTCGTGCAACAATCGGGAGGGGACTTCCGCATCGAAAGCGTGCCCGGGTCCGGTACGTCGATCGCCTTCACGCTGCCGGTCGCCGACCTCCTGGTTACCGCGGCCCCGGTGATCGAAGTGAACTCCCCCGGGCGTCGACCGACCGCTGATCGGCGCTGGTCCGCCGGGACGCCCGAGGGCGCGATCCTCGTCGTCGAAGACGATGCCCTCTTGCTCGAGACCGTCGCCATGCAGTTGCGCAGACTCGGCTATCGCGTGTTCACGGCTACCGACGCGGATCACGCGCTCGCATGCCTGCGGGGCAATCCGGATATCAGCCTTCTTTACACTGACGTTGTTTTGGGTTGCGGTGAGAATGGCTTTGTACTTGCCCAACGCGCACAAGCGATCGCGCCGACGCTTGAGCTGGTATTCACCTCCGCCGAGCGCCCGGAGCTTCTCGACGCGACGACGGACGCGCTGAACGCCGTCGAAATCCTCAGAAAACCGGTGCCGCCAAATCTCCTCGCGGCAGCAATGGCCCGGCATTTCAGCAAGCCTGCGGATCAAATTGATTCCACGACCGTATCGAACACGTAGCCGGCGCCCCGCTCGGTGCGAATGAGACGCGGCGCGTGCGGGTTCGCTTCGATTTTCCGGCGCAGCCGCAGCACCAGGACGTCGATGGTGCGATCGAAAACGTCGCCGCCATGGGACCGCGTCAACTCGAGAAGCTGATCCCGGCTCAACACCCGCCGCGGTGCGCTGATGAATGCTTCGAGCAGCAGAAACTCGGCGTTCGTCAGCGGGACCACCGTGCCGTCCGGCGCGATAAGCCGGCGGGTGGTGAGGTCAAGCAGATACCCCACGAAGCGGCGACAATCGTGGCCAAGCGCTGGCACCGACGGCGTGCCGCCCATCGGGCCCCGTGATCGTCTGAGTACCGCCTTGGCGCGCGCGACGAGTTCGCGCGGATTGAACGGCTTGACCACATAATCGTCGGCGCCGATCTCGAGGCCGACGATCCGGTCAATGTCGGCACCCAGGCCGGTCAATATGATGATCGGCACGTCGGAGGTCAGACGGAGCTTGCTGGCGATGGCAAGCCCGTCGGCGTCCGGAAGGCAAAGATCAAGGAGAATGAGGTCAGGAGTACACCGGCGCAACCGGTCTGCGAGTTCCAAGCTGTCGGCGGCTTCGGCGGCGGCCCATCCCTGAGCCTCAAAGGCGTCTCGAACGATTTCCCGCACCTGCGGGTCGTCATCGACGATAAGCACGTGAGTTTCTGGCGTCATCCGGCTTGTCCCTGGCCAGTACCGGTCATGGTCGTTCCGGCGTTGGCATGACCTCCCCACCGATCCGACGAGAAGCCATTCGAAGTTGTTCTTCGTTGCGATCAGTCATGGCCAAATGGCCAAGTTTGTCAACAGGCAGGAGAATGGCAGAGGTAGGGCACCAACGATCGGTTGAGGCGCTGCGCGTATGAGCCCTGCCCGCTCTTCCGGCGTGCCGCGACATGATCCTCCTCCCAACTTGAGGAACACGTTTGCCAAACCCCGGTGCCACGCGCCGGGCGATGACCAACCGCATCAGAGTGTTCCGGTTGGAATCAAGCGGTCGTCGATTGCGTCGTTGGCGTCGCACGGCCGGCCGCCACAACAAGATCACCCGGCAGCGGAGTTTCCACATGGCGCCTGGATCAGGGAGATGCCGGCGTCGCTGCAACCGGGTGCGCTCAGCCCCATGCTGGCGCGGCGTCGTCGATGACGAACTGAACGCCGGCGCTGCGGCTGCGGCCCGGCTGCAGGCGGCCGGCGAGGTGGAAGGCGGCCCCGGAATGGGCGAGGAGCGCGCGGCCAAGCGGCTGATCAGCACAGCGAAAGGCAACCGCCGGCAGGCGGGTGCCGTTGCCGTCGACCAAAGTGCAGGCGAGATGATCGCGGCCGATCCGGCGAACTGGGCCAAGGCGCACGCTTTCGATGACGAAGCGCGGCTCGGCATGGCCGGCCCCATAAGGGGCGAGAGCGGCGACCGCCTCCACCGCCAAGGCAGCCGCCCCCCTCAGCGTCAGCTCGCCGTCCACGCGCAGGAATGGCGTCGAAGCGGCCTTCAGACCTCCATTTCCTCTTAGCCGAGTGCTCAGAAAGGCAAAAACCTCCGCCACGCGCTCAGTGGCGACGGAAAACCCGGCCGCCATGGCGTGGCCGCCGCCTTTGATCAGCAGCCCCGCCGCGGCCGCGGCATTGACCGCGGCGCCAAGATCAATTCCCGGAAGCGAGCGGCCTGAAGCGATGCCCTGCTCGCCGTCGAGGCCGATCACCACCGCCGGCTTGCCGAAGCGCTCGGCCAGCCGGCTGGCAACAATACCGACGACACCGGGATGCCAGCCTTCGCCCACCGCCCAGATCAACGGGGAGTCGGCGTCCGTTCCTGGGCAATGCCGCGCAAGGACGTCGCACAGCACGTCTTGTTCAATCGCCTGGCGCTCGCGGTTGAGCCCATCCAGACGCCGCGCCAGTTTCTGTGCCTCTGAAGGGTCATCGGTCGACAACAGCCGGGCACCCAGGTCGGCCTCGCCGACGCGGCCGCCGGCATTGATCCGGGGACCAAGGGCGAAACCGAGATCGCGCTCGTTGGCCGCGGCGGTCAGACCGGCGACGTCCGCCAGCGCCCGCAACCCAGGATTCCCGCGCTGCGCCATAATCCTCAGCCCTTGCGCGACGAACGCGCGATTGACGCCCGTGAGCGGCACGACGTCGCAGACGGTGCCCAGCGCCACCAGATCGAGCCACTGTCGCAGGTCAGGCTCCGGCCGGTGGGCATACCAGCCGGCGGCGCGGAGCAGCCGGTTGGCGTCGACCGTCAGCAGGAAGGCAACGCCGGCGGCGCACAGATGAACAAGGCCACTGTCGTCGTCGATGCGCTTGGGGTTGATCACCGCGACGGCGGGGGGCAGCGCTGCCGCCGGCTGGTGATGGTCGACGACGATGACATCGAGCCCGGCGGCGGAAGCGGCGCCAAGGGCATCATGTGCCGCGATGCCGCAGTCGACGGTCACAACGAGGCTCACGCCCTCGCGCGCCAGTTTTTGCAGCGCTGGTGCGTTCGGACCGTATCCCTCGCGCAATCGGTCGGGGACATAGAGTCCTGGTGGTGCGGCAGAAACCGCCCGCAAGAAGCGCAGCAGCAACGCCGCGGAGGTTGCGCCATCGACGTCGTAGTCGCCGAACACCGCGATCTTTTCACCGGCAGCAATCGCCCTGACAAGCCGCTCGGCACCAGTGCGCATGTCCTGCAACCGGCAGGGATCAGGAAGCAGTTGGCGTAGTCGCGGATCGAGAAAAGACGCCGCCGTATCGAGGTCGACGCCGCGCGCCGCGAGGATCCGCGCGACGATGTCCGGCAGACCGTGCCGCTGCATGAGCGCCGTCGCAAGCCGCGCGTCCGCTGTCGCAAGCTGCCAGCAGCGTCCTGTCAGGGACTGCTGAACACCCGCCGCCGGAGCGCGGTCGGTGGGCGGGGATGGCGACAGCAACGGCGCGAGACCCACCTCTTGCTCAGAACGGTTCAATGCGGATCATGCGCGGCGGCTCGGTCGAGGACGGCAGCGCCGCGATCTGTTCGAGCGAGCGGACCATCGCTGCCTCGACCGTTTCGTGCGTCGTCATCACCACCGGCACCGCCTCACCCGGCGCACGGGCGCGCTGCAGCACGGCCTCCATCGAGACGGAATTGTCGCGCAAAATGGACGTCACGTCGGCGAGCACGCCGGGTTGGTCGAGAACCATCAGCCGTACGTAGTAACAGCCGCGGTGCCGGCTCATCGACAGCTCCGGTAAGTCGCGTAGCGCCGTCACCGGCACGCCGAACGTTGCCGCGCGCCGTCCACAGGCGATATCGGCGATGTCGGCGACGACCGCGGATGCGGTCGGCCGCTCGCCGGCGCCGCGCCCTTCTTGAACGACGCGGTCGACGAAATCTCCGTCGGCGACAACGGCATTAAATACACCGTCGACCCGCGCCAGCGGCGCCGCCAGCGGCACCATGCACGGATGCACGCGCCGCTCCACGCCGCCGTCGGATAGCGAGGCGATGCCGAGAAGCTTGATCCGGTACCCGAGCTCCTCGGCGAACGCGATATCGACAGGTGAGATGTGACGGATCCCCTCGACGTGCACCGCCGCGAAGTCGAGGGTGCAGCCGAAGGCGACGGTGGCAAGGATCGCCAGCTTGTGAGCGGAATCGATTCCGTCGACATCAAAGCTGGGATTGGCTTCGGCATATCCGAGCGCCTGAGCTTCCGCCAGGACGGCCTCGAACTCGCGGCCGGACTCGCGCATCGTGGTCAAGATGTAGTTGCACGTGCCGTTTAGGATACCGAACACGCGGGTCCGCCGGTTGCCGGCGAGCCCCTCGCGCAACGATTTGATGATCGGAATGCCGCCGGCGACCGCCGCCTCGTAGGCGAGCGTCACTCCTTTCGCCTCGGCAGCCGCGGCAAGTTCCAGGCCGTGATGGGCAATCAGCGCCTTATTGGCGGTCACGACGTGGCGACCGTGAGCGATCGCCGTTTCACACACCTTTCGCGCCGCTCCCTCGGCACCACCGATGAGTTCGACGACGAGATCGGCGTCCGCCTCGGCGGCCATCGCGACGGCATCGTCAAACCAGGCATAGCCTTGGACAGAGAAGCCGCGATCGAGCCGGATACGATCGCTTACTGCGGTGATCACGATGCTGCGTCCGGATCGCTCCGCCAGGAGGCCTGCGTTCTCCTGCAGCAGCTTGACCGTACCACCACCGACGGTGCCGAGGCCGGCGACGGCGACCTTCAGTGGCCGGCGCTCCTGTGCGGATTGATCTTGCACTCCTCCCCCTACTCCGCCACGACCGAGCACTTTTCGGCCAGTTCGACGACGTTGTGATAGCGGCTGAGGAACGTCTTGATGTTGCGCAACGCCTGGCGCGTCCGGTGCCGGTTCTCAACCAGCGCAAACCGCACGAAGCCATCGCCGTGCTCGCCAAACCCAATCCCTGGCGCGACCGCCACCTTCGCCTCGCGCAGTAACAGCTTCGAGAATTCGAGCGAGCCCAAGTGCTGGAACGCGGCTGGCAACGGCGCCCAGGCGAACATGGTCGCCGCCGGCGACGGCACTTCCCAGCCAGCGGCGGCAAGGCCGCTGATCAGAACGTCGCGCCGAGCCTGATAGCGCTGGCGCATTTCGCCAACACACGTCTGCGAGCCGTTGAGCGCCGCTGTTGCCGCCACCTGCACCGGGGTAAACGCGCCATAGTCGAGATAGGACTTCACCCGAGCAAGCGCCGCGATCATCGGCGCGTTGCCACAGGCAAAGCCGATCCGCCAGCCAGGCATGGAGTACGTCTTGCTCATTGAGGTGAACTCGACGCAGATGTCCTTCGCTCCAGGCACCTGCAGGATTGAAGGCGGAGGGTTGCCATCGAAATAGATCTCGGCATAGGCGACGTCGGACATCACGTAAATTCCGGCATGCCTGCAGAAATCGACGACCTGCCCGTAGAAATCGAGAGTGGCGAGTTCGGCCGTCGGATTGTTCGGATAGTTCAGTACAATCGCGGTCGGCTTCGGCACACTGTGCTGCACGGCGCGTTCTAGCGCGGAGATAAAATCGGCATCGGCGCGCACCGGAATATTACGCACGGCGGCGCCGGCGATGATGAAGCCGAACTGATGGATTGGGTAACTCGGGTTCGGTACGAGGATGACGTCCCCAGGGCTCGAGATCGCCGAGGCAAGATTGGCGAGCCCCTCCTTGGAACCCAGCGTAACCACGACCTCGGTTTCCGGATCGACGGAAACGCCGAAGCGCCGCTCATAATAGCCGGACAGCGCCCGGCGCAGCCCCTTGATCCCGCGGGACTCCGAATAACGGTGGGTCCGTGGATCCTGCACCGTTTCCGTCAACTTGTCGACGATGTGAGGCGGTGTGGGGAAGTCCGGGTTGCCCATGCCAAAATCGATGATGTCCTCGCCAGCGGCTCGGGCGCGCGCCTTCATCGCGTTGACCGCGGCGAAGACGTACGGGGGAAGCCGTCTGATCTTGAAAAATTCCTGCGTCATCACGTCACCTGTCACAAACACCGGAATACCCGGAAACGCCCTTCACCCCTTCGGCGACCGCAGCCGCACACGATACTCGCCATCGTCAACGCGCCGCGGAACCGTATTCGTCGAAGACGGTGAATGACCCGCCATATTGACATCAAATTGCCGATCCAGCGTATCGACGTTATATACGCTCGACGAGCAGGATGGTCACGCCCGTCCGGCAGAGGCACCGAGAAGTTCCGCAGCGGCGATAACCACTGCGTTTTGCCGGCATCAACACCGGCGTCACAATAGGGAGTGCGGTATGGTCGATCAACACGGGACGCAACGGCCGTCCCGTAGGAACGACCTTGAAGCGTTGCAGGAATTGGCCGAGCGCAGTCAGTGCATCGTCAGGGACTGGCTTGCCGACCAAGGGTTTGACGCCGACCGGACGATGGGCGATTTGTTCGACGCCGCCGAGATGATGGTTTCCCTGACATCAACGGTGATGGCGATGCCGGCGTCGCTGGTCACGGCGCAGATGTCATTGTGGCAGGATTATTTCAGCCGCTGGCAGACTTCCGCGAATCGCCTGTTAGGCCCCTCGGGGTCTCCTGGGCATTCGGCGCTCGATGCGAACGTGCGCGACGCATGGCAGAATGTCGACATCTTCAGCTATTTGACCGAATCGTACGTCCTCGCGACGCGCTGCGTACACACGATGCTGCACAACAGTGGCACCGGCAGCGATGCGATCGTCCAGGCGGTCGACTTTCACACCCGCCGGTTCCTCGCCGCACTCTCCCCGGCTTCGTTCGCGCAGGCCAACCCTGAAGTGATCCGCGCGACAACGGAGAGCCAGGGCGAAAATCTTCTCGCCGGGTTGAAAAATTTGCTGAAGGGACTGGAAGCGGCGCAGATCCCGGCGGACGAACGCAGACTGCCGCACGAGGCATTCATCGTTGGCAAGACGGTCGCGACGACGCCAGGCAAGGTGATCTTCCGTAACGACGTCATGGAACTGATTCAGTACGCCCCGCGCACCGCCCAGGTGATGCACCGTCCATTGCTTTTCGTTCCGGCCTGGACTGGTAAGTTTTACGTCTTCGACCTGCGCGTACCGAACTCACTCGTGCGCTGGGCGGTGGAGCAGGGGCATACGGTATTCATGATCTCGTGGGTCAATCCCGGGGCATCCGATGCGCGGAAGACCTTCGAGGACTATGCCGTCGGCGGCCCGCTAGCGGCCCTCGATGCGATCGAGTGGGCGACGGGGGCCCGTGAGGTCAATGCCGTCGGCCATTGTCTTGGGGGAACGTTGCTCGCGGCGTCCCTCGCCTACCTCGCCGATGCCGGCGATGCACGGATCAGCAGCGGGACGTTTCTCGCCACGAGTCTCGATTTTTCCGCACCGAAAGTTTCGGGTTCCCGGGAGTCTGCCAATTCGGCGACCGAGCGCAGCACCATGGGGTCAAGTGTCGGGGAGTTCGGCGAATCGCCTCATGCGCAGCGGGAACAGGACCTGATCTGGTCCTTTGTGCTCAACAACTACCTGCTCGGAAATGACCCATTTCCGTCCGACCTGCTGTTCTGGAACCGCGACCAGCCGAGCCTGCCATTGAGCGTCCACCGCTTCTGTCTCGACGACCTCGGCCGCCGAAACAAACTGATGCAGCCGGGCGGGGTGTCGGTCGGCGGCCGTCCGATCGACCTGCGCAAGGTGCGCGCGCCCACGTATTTCCTCTCCACCCGTGAGGACCACATCGCCCCCTGGACATCGACCTACAAGGCCGCGCGGATCATGGGCGGTCCGCAGCGTTTTACCCTCGCCGCCTCCGGCCACATTTCGGGTGTCCTTAATCCTCCCGCGCCGCACCGCTATTGCTACTGGACGGCCGCGCGCCCATTGGACGACCCTGAGGCATGGCGCGCCGCCGCGCGGGCATTCGAGGGGTCCTGGTGGCGGGATTGGGAGACCTGGATCCGCGAACTGCCCTCGGGTAACGCCCAAGTATCCGCACGTGAGCCGGGTGAGCGGGACTTGCCGCCGCTGTCCGATGCTCCCGGACTCTACGTCACCGGAGCAGCGTGACGCGGCAAGTCCACACGGCTCCCGTCTGAATTATCCGCGCCGACGCCCTCGGCGATCCGCAGCAGTCGAAGCGCGGCCGAATGAGGATCGATGACCCGCTCGGCGGTGTTGTCGAGCAACCGGTCGAGTGACGAGCGGTACTGTCGCAACAGCCGATCACGGACAATGTCTTCCGCAGCCTTGAGAATCCGCATCTCGAGGATGCGGCGATGCCGCGCGGCAAGCTCGCCGCTCGAAAGCAGATGGCCGCGATGTCGATCGATCGCTTCGAGCAGCGCATCAATGCCCTCGCGCTTCTGCGCGCTGGTCGCGACGACGGGGACGTCCCAGCCGGAGTGGCGTTCGTGGCTGAGCGAGCCCAGCCGCAGCATCGCCCGCAGGTCGGCCACCGTCTCCGACGATTCCGCACGGTCGCACTTGCTGACGACGTGAACGTCGGCAATCTCAAGAACGCCGGCCTTGATCGCCTGGATCTCGTCACCGAGGCCCGGAGCCGACACGACAACCACGGTGTGTGCCGCCTGGACGATGTCGACCTCGTCCTGGCCGACGCCGACCGTCTCGATCAGCACGACCTCGAATCCGGCCGCGTCGAGAACGTCGACGACGTCGAGGGACGCGCGAGCGAGGCCGCCGAGAGCCCCCCGCGTCGCCATGCTGCGGATAAACACGCCGGGATCGCCGGCAAGATCGAGCATGCGAATGCGATCGCCGAGGATGGCGCCGCCGGAGAACGGGCTCGACGGATCGACGGCGACGATGCCGACCGTGCGACCGCTCGCGCGAATTTTCTGCGCCAGCGCGCGCACCATGGTCGATTTGCCACTTCCGGGCACTCCCGTCAGCCCGACGACGTGCGCTCGTCCGGTATGCCGGTGGACCTCGGCTATGGCGGCCTTACCGGCTGCGCCCGTTGATTCCGCCAGCGACATTAACCGGGAAACGCTCCGGCGCCGGCCGGCGCGGACCTCGGCGATCAACGCTGAATGGCTCGGGCGGGCGGATGCGGTCTCAGGGCCGTTCATCGACCGCCTCCTGCCGGCAAACCGGCGGCGACAGCATTGGCTGCGACGCTCTCGGCAGCGCCATCCCGGGCCGCGAGATAGTCGGCGGCAAGCGCAACGTACCGGGGAGCCAGCTTCGCGATCATCGTTCGATCCTGTTCGTTGAGGTCACGGATCTTCTTCGCGGGCGTGCCGGCCCAAAGCTCGCCGGTGCGGACGCGCTTTCCTGGCGTGACCAACGCCCCGGCCGCAACCATCGCACCGGCTTCGACGAGGCAGTCGTCCATAATCGTCGCCCGCATGCCGACAAAGGCACCGTCCTCGACCGTGCAGGCGTGGAGCAACGCCATGTGACCGACGGTAATGTCCGAGCCGAGAAACGTCCCCTGCCCATCCTTGGAAACATGCACCACCGTGCCGTCTTGGATATTGGTGCGCGCGCCGATGCGCACGATGTTGACATCACCGCGGACGACACAGCCGAACCAGATGCTGGATTGCACCCCGATCTCGACGTCGCCGATCACGCTGGCGCCCGGAGCGATGAACACCCGCTCCGCAAATCGTGGCAGCCGTCCGCGGTATGGCAGCAGTCTTCCGGTCAAACCAGCGTCTCCTCCTTCAGTCCTGCAGCCAGTATCGCAGGATCGCGCTCACCGCTTGCGGCCTCTCCATCGTCGACAGATGGCCACAGTCTTCGATGATGACGAGCTTCGCCCGGCGGATTTTTTCGGCCATTTCGATGCTGTCCGCAAGCGGCGTCAGTTCGTCCTGGCGACCGCCGATAACCACCGTCGGACACGAGACCAAAGACAGGTCGCGACGGCTATCCGGCCGATTCATCAACAGCCGCTGTTGGCGTAAAAAGGCGTCGCGGCCGACGCGTTCCGCCATGGCCATGATCTGCCCGGTCAACGCCCCGTCGTTAAGACGATCAGGGCAGATGAGTTTCGGCAGCAGCCGTGGCGTTACGCCCTTGAACTGTCCCGTCCGCGCCAGATCAATCAGTTCCTGGCGAAGCTTTATTTTTTCCGGAGGGTCGGAGCGCGCGGTCGTATTGATCAACGCCAGCCGCCTGACCCGGTCCGGCGCCTGACGCAGGATTTCGAAGGCAACATACCCGCCCATCGACAGCCCGGCGAGCGCGAACTCTTCCGGCGCGCGGTCGAGTACGGCGCGCGCCGCCTCTCCCGCGTGCTCGGAGTGGGCAAGATCCGCCACAAAGATGTCCGCAAGGTCGCCCAGCGTATCGGTCTGATGCTGCCACAGCGCCGCATCGCAGAGCAGACCGGGAAGCAGCATCAAGGGGATCTTGAGCATCTCCATTCCTTCTTCCACGCGCCGCCACTGGCTATTTGATCAGCGCGCTCAGTTCCTTGAACTCCGGCGTGCCCGCCTGAGTCAGCCACTCGAAGACAACCATCTCGGTGGAAACAATGCGTGCACCGGCGCTTCGCACCCTTGATATCGCTGTCGCATGGTTGCGGGGCGTTCGTGACGAGACGGCATCCTCAACAACGAATGTCTCGGTGCCGGCGGCAAGCAGATCCATGACGGTTTGCAGGACGCATACGTGCGCTTCTAGTCCGACGACGACCGCCTGCCGCCGACGCACATCAAGGAAGCGTTCGGCGAAGCGCTCGTCGCCGAGGCACGAAAACGTCATCTTTTCCACCGTTGCGCCCGCCGGAAGCCATTCGGCAACCTCGGGAACCGTCGTCCCCAATCCACGCGGATACTGCTCAGAGACAATGATCGGCACGCCGAGGCGACGCGCCGCTCTGATCAGAACGGCAACATTCGCGAGAACGTGTTCAACGGCGTTGACTTTCGGAGCGAGGCGCGCCTGAACATCGACAACGAGAAGGCACGAATCGGCGGCGGACATCATCATGCGCGAGGACCTTGCTTGCGACAGGAAAAGGTATGCTCACGAACAGGCTATGGCACGCCAAGACACGATGGATCAAAGCTTATCGGCGGAAAACGGCGGCGAACACATGCCGCTGATTTCCGCATGGCTCGATTCGTCGCGGCCGTTTCGCTTCGCATATCATCATCGTATATCGAGGCGAGCATTTCCCGCGAAGAAGAAATCTCTACACGATCCGTGCAACGATTGACTTGACAGCGCAATAACCTATCATCCGCCAGGCAAGCGAGCGGATGGACCGCCGTTGCGGCCGCGACTTTCATGTCGCGTTGGATTAAATCCGTATGCTCTTCTCCGACCTGCAACTCAGTGATTCGGTACTTCGTGCCGTCACCGACACGGGCTATGAAAAGCCGACACCGATCCAGGAGCAGGCGATTCCAGTCGTCCTGATGGGTCGTGATGTGCTTGGCTGCGCCCAGACCGGCACTGGCAAGACGGCCTCGTTCACCTTGCCGATGATCGACATTCTTTCCGCTGGCCGCGCCAAGGCACGGATGCCGCGCTCGCTGATCCTCGAGCCGACACGGGAACTCGCTGCCCAGGTCGCCGAGAATTTCGACATCTACGGAAAATATACGAAACTTTCCAAGGCGCTGATCATCGGCGGCGAGTCAATGGCCGACCAGATCAAGGTCCTGGAACGCGGGGCCGATGTGCTCATCGCCACGCCCGGTCGTCTGCTCGACGTGTTCGATCGCGGGCGCCTGCTGTTGAACGACGTCCGCGTTCTGGTGATCGACGAGGCGGACCGCATGCTCGATATGGGGTTCATTCCCGACGTTGAGCGCATTGCCATGCTCGTCTCGCGCATGCGTCAAACGCTGTTGTTCTCAGCGACCATGCCCCCGCCATTCGTCGGCTTGCCGATACCTTTTTGAACAATCCGAAAGAGATTTCTGTCGCGGCGCCATCGACGCCGGCAGAAACGGTCAAGCAGGGGATGATCGTCATCGGCCACGGTGGTCAGGGTGGACTGAAGGAAAAGCGTGCCGCTTTGCGTGGGCTGATCGATCGCGAGGACGTGCGCACGGCGCTGATCTTCTGCAATCGCAAACGCGAAGTCGGCGTTGTCCACCGTTCACTCGAGCGCCACGGCTATGACGCCGGTCTGTTACATGGAGACCTCGCTCAATCGCAACGCACCGAGGTGCTGGAGCGCTTCAAGCAAGGGGAGTTGCGTCTGCTCGTCTGTAGCGATGTTGCCGCGCGGGGACTCGACATTGAAGACATGAGTCACGTCTTCAACTTTGACGTGCCGAGCAATCCAGAGGATTATGTCCACCGTATCGGCCGTACCGGCCGCGCAGGGCGAAGCGGCATCGCCTATACCATCGCGGTGCCGGAGGACGGCAAATACGTCGCGTTGATTGAAAAGTTGATCGGCAAGGCCATCCCACGAATTAGCCTTGATGGCGTTGCTGAGGCCGCTTTGGAAGAGGCGACGGACCGCCGGGGCCGCAGGCGGAAAGTCACGGCGCCGCCGGTCCGTCCCCAGGCCGGGTCCGGCAAACGCACAGCGCCGCGCAGTGACGGCCCGGGACCACGCCCGGTTCAGCATCCGGCTCGCGGTGAACGGGCCATGCCAGCCACGGACCGCTCGACACCGGTGAAACCCGATCGCGCCGAGCACGCAGCCAACCGGCCCGCAACACTCGGGGCGGTTCCTGCCCGCCGCCCCCGCCCGGCACCGCGCCCGAACCGCGAACCAGACGCACCGGTCGTCGGTATGGGCGATCATGTACCGGCGTTCCTGCTGCGTGACGTGCCAATTCGTAAAAAGGCGTAAGGGAGTAACCCTGCATCTCGAGCCGCGCCGTCGATCGGCCTTAAGCGAGGTTCAGGGCGCGCGGCAGGCGAAGCCGGCTTCAACCGGGGTGAGAAGGGGGCAGACACCGAACGTCTCACCGGTCGCGATGGCCATCTTGCCGAACTTCTCGCATTCCTGCTGCGCAAGGGCCTTTGCCTTGCCGTCGCTCGTGCCGATGCCATTGTAGCAGATCGTCACCGCCGAGCGGTCGGTCGGCTCCTTGTTGAAGTTCGTATCGTTGCGATCAAACTCCTTCGCCTTATAGACATAGGCTTCTCTGCCGCCGCAAGCAGCCACCGCTCCCAAGCAGAGCGCGACGCCGATTCCAACGAGGTGTCGTGAATATCTCATACCGCGACTTGTAGACCGTGCCGTGCCCGACGACAACGGCAAGCCGCATACGTTGTGTTTGATCAGCCGTTGCACCATGATACCGACATCGGTCGAAAAAGAGGAAAGCCGATGACCCTTCCGCTTGTCGTCGGCATCAGCGGCGCGACTGGCGTTGTTTACGCTGTCGGGCTTCTGCGCGCGCTGCGACGGCTCGGCCGCCCGACACACCTCATCATCAGCGAAATGGCGGCGCGGACGATCGCCATCGAAACGGATCTCGCGCTCGACGATGTTCGAGGTCTGGCGGATGTCGTCCATAGCAATAAAGATCTCGGCGCCGCCGTGGCGAGCGGATCATTTCGCACCGCCGGAATGGTCATCGTGCCCTGTTCGGTGAAGACACTGTCCGGTATCGCCAATGGATATTCAGCGAATCTGCTAATCCGTGCGGCGGACGTCACGCTCAAGGAGCGCCGGCCGCTTGTCATCGTTTTTCGCGAAACGCCGCTGCATGCCGGTCACCTGCGCCTGATGCTGCAGGCGAGCGAAGCGGGCGCCATCATTCTGCCGCCGATGCCCGCCTTCTATCACCGCCCGAAGACACTTGATGACATTGTTTCACAGACGGTGGGACGGACGCTGGATCAGCTCGGCGTCGATCATGACCTGACAGCGCGCTGGGCGGGTGGCTGAAATCCGGCCGCACCGGGATCTCTGGCGCGGCCGGCCCGGCGTCTGTTCGAAACTATTGCAACTGGCGCCAGATAGCCGCGCGCGCGCGCGGACTGACACCGACGATAAACCCGGCTGCAGCGGCGGCGAGAACCAGGTGCGGTCCGTGGGAGCGGAGCCACGCGCCCGCCGCCTGACCGGCTTCATCACCCATCGCCGCGGCGATGGAGGCATCGGCAAACGCTGCGGATTGCGACCGAGCGCCGGCCGCCGAATACCTTCGGGAAGGCGGTCTTGACGCCAGCCGGCCAACCAACATCACCGTGACCGCGATGACGAGGACGATCACGCCGGTCAGCAAGGCGGCGAGCGGGGCGTCCACTTTCGTTTCCAGCCACAGATAGAGCGCCGCAATCAAAACGAGGACGCCAAAAAGCGCCAGGACCGCCGCTATCACCGCAGCGATCATCAGGATAGCCAGCCGCGATCCCGCCGCGCGCAGCGATGAGAGCGTCGGTATGCCCAATGGCACGGCCACGCTTACCGCCGTCCGAACAGAACACCCAAGAGCAGCCCAACGCCAAAGGCGGTCAGTACGCTGGTCAGCGGCCGATCTTCAATGGTGTGGGTCACGCTCTCAGCCGCGACCCCGGCGCGCTGGCGCGCTTTGTCCGTCCCCTCCCGGACACGGGCGTAGGCATCGGTGCCGACATCCGCGGCCAGTTCCTTAAGCGTCCGCCCCATCGAGGCGAAATCGGCGCGAAGCTTCTCCATTTCCGCCCGCACGGCTTCCATGTCCTTCGTTTTCGTATCGTCAAGAACACTCATCTCTTCGTCCCCTTCATCGACTTTGCCCCGTGATCGGCGTCGTTCCTGGCGAAACGGGAGCACGCGCTCGCCCATGCCGCGACATCCCCGCCCCTCTCACAGGCGATCGATGCCAAGAAGATGAACGCTGAACAAGCCCTGCGGGTCCGTCCATTCGGCGATCGAGCGGAAACCGGCTTCGTGCGCCACCGCACGGAATTCCGCGGGCGCATATTTATAGGAATTCTCCGTATGGATGCTTTCCCCCTCGGCGAAATGAAACCGCCGCCCGCATACGCTCACCGTCTGGGCTTGGACGCTGACAAGATGCATTTCAATGCGGCTTGCCGCCGCGTTGTAGAAGGCGTTGTGTTCGAACGCATCGAGCGCGAACGTACCACCGAGTTCGCGATTGATTCGCGCAAGAAGATTGAGATTAAACGCCGCAGTAAAACCCGAGCGATCATTGTAAGCGGCTTGCAAGATCGCGGAGTCCTTCTTGCGGTCTACGCCGATCAACAACCGGCCGTTCGAGCCAAGCTGCCGAGAAAAGCCGCGGAGAATGGTGATTGCCTCGTGCGGATGGAAATTTCCAATTGTCGAGCCGGGGAAGAAGCCGATGCGCGGCCCGCGCGGAAGATCGGTCGGCAGAGCGAACGATCGGGTAAAATCCGCGTGCAGGGGGAAGATCGGCAGCCGCAAATAATCACGCGCAAGGGCGCGCGCCGCATCGAGCAGGTGTTCATCCGAGATATCGATCGGGACGTAAGCCGCAGGCCGATAGAGCGCATCGAGCAACAGCCGCACCTTCAAACTGGCGCCGCTGCCAAACTCGACGAGAACCGCATCCCGGGGCAACATCGCGGCGATCGCAGTGATGTGCGCGCTCAGGATTGCTGTCTCGGTTATTGTAGGATAATATTCCTTAGTCGAACATATGCGTTCGAACAGCCGTGAGCCACGCGCATCATAAAAGAATTTCGGCGCGATATGCTTGCGTGGCGCCGACAAGCCAGCCCACACCGCCGAACGAAATTCCTCGTATGGGTCGTCTTGGGTAAAACAGGTCTCGCGGCGGGTTTGGCGGAGCATCATGCGTCCTCAGCCAGACGCAAACCGGAAAACTGCCAGCGCTGGTGCGGATAGAAGAAATTCCGATACGTGGCGCGAATATGACCATCCGGTGTAACGCATGACCCTCCTCGCAGCACGATCTGATTGCACATGAACTTGCCGTTGTATTCTCCAATCGCGCCGGATGGCGGCCTGTACCCGGGGTAGGCCGCATAGGCGCTGCAGGTCCATTCCCAGACGTCGCCGAACATCTGCCGTGGCAGTCCGTCGCTGCCATCGTCCGAGCCTGGCATCGGCCGCAACGTTCCGCTACCGAGGGTGTTCCCCGTCCGTGGAATGGCGCGCGCCGCGAATTCCCACTCGCCTTCGGTCGGCAGCCGCTTGCCTGCCCAGCGGGCGTACGCATCAGCCTCATAATAGCTGACATGGCAAACCGGCGCCCCCGGATCGAGCGCCTGCAGGCCGAAAAGCGACATCGCTTCCCATTTCCCACAGTCTTCACGCCGCCAATAGAGCGGAGCCGTCCATCCTTGCGCCGCGACGATCGCCCATCCGTCGGAAAGCCAAAGCTCCGCGCGTCGGTACCCTCCATCGTCGATGAAAGCTTGCCATTCGGCGTTGGTCACCGGGTGGCTCGCCAGCTTGAACGGGTGGATCAGAACCGGATGTGCGGGCCGCTCGTTGTCGAAGGCGAAGCCTTCGCCAAGGTGACCCAGTTCATAACACCCCCCTTCGAATGCGAACCATTCTTTGCGGTACGTCACCGCATGCTGCTCGCCCCGGATGGACCGCCTGTACGCGGGCGCAAGAGGATTGCACGAGAAAGCATGAAGTATGTCAGTAAGGATCAGTTCCTGATGCTGCTGTTCGTGCTGAATGCCGAGTTCGATGATGGCTTGGAGGGTTGCGTTCGGCTCATCGCCCAGACGCGCGAGAAGCGTCTCCATCGCGGCGTCGACGTGCTGGCGATACTGACCGACTTCGGCTGAGGAAGGCCGCGTGAGCAGCCCGCGCGCGGCGCGCGGGTGCCGAGCGCCGACGGCAACGTAATAGGAGTTGAATAAATACCCCCAACGCTCGTCAAACGGCCGGTAGCCGGTGAAGCCCGGCTTCAAGACGAAGGTTTCGAAAAACCACGTGGTATGTGCGCGGTGCCATTTCGTTGGGCTGGCATCGACCATCGACTGAACAGACTGATCCTCCGCCGACAACGGCTCAGCGAGATGCTCGGTCAGTGCACGCGTGCGGCGAAAGCGCGCATCAAGCAACTGATCCGCGCCGCCAGCGGCGTGTGGTTCATGCCGCGAAAAACTGTCTTCCGGCGGTTCGATTGCAGCGACGGGCATCGCGGCACTCCCCTCGGTCCTCGCGCTCGCGCGGCTTGGCTACGCCGGGCGGATCATGAACGAAGCGGCCGTTCTGCGGTTCCCTGCGACAACCGTCCACTCATTCGTCTTCCGTCGCCGCAGCGATTGAATTCCCGCCTATCGCGTTGCATCACCCCGATTCCAGGCGCGGAATCCTCTCCGGAACGAACGCCTTGCGCCTCACCGGTCGGTGCCGCTGGCACCATACACGAACACAACCAGGTGACAAATGGCAAACCCGTTCAGCGGGCACCATTCGCGCGTCAGGGAGGAAGGATCATGCAACAACCATCAGCTATCGTGCTGTGGCAAGGCGCCTGAGAGAAGTTCTTGGGTTAAGAGTGCTGACATGTATTCATAAAATCGAAGCACGCGCGCACATAATCAGCCATGGCTTGGAGTACTTGCCGCCATTTTCGCGCTATACATACGGATGTAAGATTAAGCATCGTGATTATTAGCAGAATAATATTGATTAATATGACGCGTGACTGGACGAATATTGCGGAAATCACGCGACAGATGTCATCCTGCCGACCGATCTCGATACATTTCGACTGGTCGCGTCCCGACGGCTCCACCGCGATATCCACCGATTGTTTCCGACTGTCGATCTCGCCATGCTCGACCGGCTCCACAATAAGTGGCAATCTTATGATTTTCTGTTGAGCGAGGGCTTGCCGACGCTGCGCACCCATCGGTCCAGGGGACGCGAGCAGGTCATGCGACGGTTCTGGCGTCAACCGGCTTTCCAATGATCGTCGAGCCTGTCGCGCTCGGCGGTGGCGAGAGGGACGTCGCGCTGCAGACGGCTATGATCCATTGCCATTCGCCTTCAAAGATTGCGAGTTCTTATTGCGCGGGTATCGCAAGTCGCGAAGCGGGCGCGTTTCGGTGGATGGGCGGCGGCCTCTCATCGCCGGACGCTAACTGCGGGCACAACAAAGGACCGGGCATCCCCAATGGTTGTCCCGGTGGTTGTCGAATGGGACTGGCTCGTTCTCGGTTCGGGTCGATGCGCGCAGGTGCCGGAATCGCGCTAAAATCACGGCCACTAAGAAGCGGTCGCAAGAGCATCGCCGCGCCGCCGTCGCCTGGGAGTGCCGTATGGATCCGATCCTCAATTCCGACCGGTTGCTGAACTGGTTTCTCGCCTTCCACGCCTTCCTACAGGCCCATATCATCACCGAAGCCAATCTCTTGCAAATGCCAGCGATCTTTCTGACGCTGTTCTCCGCGTGGCTGGTTGCGCACTTTCTCGATCCGTGGCTGCGGCATATCGCCGGCAAGGTTGCCGTCGACGAGTACCAAGAGACGTTCTACGTCGATCACATCGTCCCACTCTCGGTGCCCGCGCTATGGGCGGCGGCGCTGTGGTTCTCGACCGTCATCGCCGAACAGTTCGGTTGGCCGCGCAATCTGGTCACGATCGCGCTTGATCTGGCCTCCGCTTGGCTGCTGATCCGCTTCGCCTCGGCGCTCATTCCGAATGCCACCGTCGCCAAGGGCACCGCGATCGTCGGCTTGATGATCGCTACGCTCAACGTGCTGGGATTGCTCAGCCCGACCATCGTGCTGCTGCAAACGGTTTCGTTTTCGTTCGGCGGTGGCCGCATCTCGCTGCTCACGGTCGCGGAAACCCTCCTCACTCTTGGCCTCCTGCTGTGGATCGCAGGAATAATCGGGCGTTTTCTCGAACGGCGAATCGATGGGGTCTCAACCCTCACGCCGCGGTCGCGGGTGCTCTTCGGCAAACTGCTGCGAATCATCCTGATCGGCCTCGCCTTCCTCGTCGCCCTCGTCGCTACGGGAATCGACCTGACCGCACTTGCCGTGTTTACAGGCGCTGTTGGCGTTGGCATCGGGTTCGGTCTGCAGCGAACGGTCTCGAATCTCTTTGCCGGAATCGTCCTCTTGCTCGACAAGTCGATAAAACCGGGTGATATCCTCGAGGTTGGGGGAACTTTTGGCTGGGTCGCGTCGCTCGGAGCCCGTTACGTCGAAGTCGAAACCCGTGACGGTACGCAGTTCCTCATCCCCAACGAGGATATCATCACAAACCGCGTGTTCAACTGGACGCACCAGAACGACAACGTGCGCCTGAAGATTCGCGTTCGTGTCGCTTATGACACGGACGTCAAAAAGGCGCTCTCATTGATGCGCGAAGCCGCTGGACGCCCGGCCCGAGTGTTGAAGATGCCGGCACCCAACCCCCTCATCCTCGGTTTCGGAGAGAACGGCCTCGACCTTGAGTTGCGATTCTGGATTGCCGATGTGCGAAACGGAGTCCACAACATCTCAAGCGACGTGTTCCTTGAGATTCTTGACTTGTTCCGCGAGCACGAGGTCAAGATCCCCCTGCCGCAGCGCGACCTTTATCTGCGTTCGCTGCCGGAGTCCCCGCTCAGTCCTCATCCGTCGACCGAACCATCGCCGCAACCAATGGCCGTAGCCCACCCGGCCGCGGATGGGAAACACCGAAAAACCGGCGGGCTCTCATGAGCAAGGATAAAGGGTTTTCTAAACTAAAGACCCTCGCCCCATAAGCCGTTCGGCGGGTGCGAGGGTCTCGCTGCGGAGCATCTAAGCATCCGCGCCCGGAAAGTCCGAGCTTCAGCCTGGTCTTGATTGTACCCTGCCGGTGCCAAGGGGCCGGCAGCCTTACGTTGATCCGGTGGATTCATGCGTTCTAAGCACCCTCCCCTTGCTGTTCTTGACCCTTTTAATCTGGTCTTATTTGATACGCGTGTCAAGAAGCGCCACGCACGAAATCCCCGCCCCTCTCCCAGGGTTCAACGCCCCGCTGGACGCTGGCGATCGCGCTCGCGGAGCGTTTCATTCAACTGTTCACGTAGATATTCTGCCTTGCGATCGATCTCTTCGATCCGGCGATCGCGCACCTCGAGATCGTGCGTTACGCTCCGTTCGATACGGACTTCGAGCTGAGTGATCTGCGAGATCAGCTGATTGAGCTTGGTTTCAACGACGGCAACATTTTTTGACATCTCACCGAAGTCAGCAATCCGATCGGCCCGCCCTTTGTCGACAGCCTTCGAGGTGTCCTCGACCTTTTGCACCAATGCCGTGCCGCCGGCGATCGCAACCGCCAGGGCTGCCGACGCCACGGCACCGATAACGATTGCCGTGGTTTTATCGATGGCGATCCAGTTTCGGCTGTCCGGGTCTTCGCGGCGTCGCTCCTCGTATCGAAAGTAATCCGCACGCAAGGGTGGTCGCAGACCATCGCCTGCCTCGCCGCTTTGATCAGCCGTCATCGCACGTCTCCTGTTGACGGCGCGTTGGCAACGCCGGTTTCCCATCCGCCGTGCCGTCTGCGCCCCAGAGGGCTGTTGTCTCGGCGCCCCACCGCGCTGTCACGGAGCGTCCCTGCTCTGTCGGTTTGTTCACTGACGCAATTAGCAGACACCGTGTTCCTATTTTGCGCCACTACCAGCAGGAATTTCTGAATTATTGTTCATATGTTTTTGCTTGTTGCAATTTACGTACTCATCTGACTCTTGCGATACCATGCCTTCTACTTTAGATAACTTAGAAACAATCTCGTCAAGTTTTGCATCGACGCCGCGCATAATTATCCGCGCTTCCTGCACTTGCGTTATTCTTTCATTGCGGACGCTTACCAAGCGATCTTCCAACTGAGAAAGACTATGGAAGATAATTTCCCCAGCACCAACAATAGAAATAGATAAAAAAGCTGCCACAAAAGTGTAGCCTAGTATTCTATTTCTATTCATAGCCCCCCCTTTATAGATATCCGGCCTGGACGGGCGTCAATCGCTCATTGGCGCGCGATATGTTGTCTGTAATGCTTGCATATGAATGCTTTCCTTGGCCCATAAATGGCAAAACTGCGCCGAGAGTCGCACCGCCCATCCGGCATCGCGACTGGCGACCAACCCATTGGCCACAACCGCCATGCAGGTACGCACAAACCTTCAATGGCGGCTGGCGCCAGAGACATTTCCACTTTGGATCGCGCAGCCGATCCGCACGCTTTCACCGCCGACCTCTCGTCAAGGCAGCAAAAAAACAGGCTGTCGTTGAACCGACACAAATCCGACCGGTCTCGAATACGACGCCACGTTCACAACTTTTGCAGCGTTGCCCAGCCTTTCGATCGAGATGACACTCGTCGGAATTTTGCTGCTCCGTTCGATTGTTAACGACCAACACTTGCGACCAACCGAAGTCACTCAAATCGATCTCGCCTTGTCTTTCACAAGCTGCACTTGCCATCGATCATTGCGCAGTCCGCACGCTCGCCGTTCCCTCGGGCTCCATCGCTTTGCTATCTCCTTGGCGGCATGGTTGTTGAGCGCGTATGCCGCAATGACCACAATCGTGAAACAAGTAATAATACCTTTATACTGTCACTGATAAGGACTTTAGTCCTTTTTGTCAAGGCCCTTCGACTCCCCTCCGCGCCCGACCCACGCCTCCTGAAATCTCGGGATGAAACAAAATCATTCCACGCAACGCACCGTTGACGAAGCACCTCCCGGGACCGTATCGCTTTAGGCGCATGCCGTTCGTTAAGGATGAGAAGCGATGTCGTCACTGATCCGGGAATTTCGTGAGTTCGCAATCAGAGGAAACGTCGTCGACCTCGCCGTCGGGATCATTATCGGTGCCGCCTTTGGCAAGATTGTCACATCCCTCGTTGAGGATATGCTGATGCCGCCGATCGGCCTGCTCCTCGGCAAGGTCGACTTCAGTGATCTTTTTATTGATTTATCCGCCGGCGATTACGCCTCGCTTGCAGCAGCGAAAGCCGCGGGTGCGCCGGTCATCGCCTATGGAAATTTCCTAAACACGGTGATCAACTTCCTGATCGTCGCCTTCGCTGTCTTCATTCTCGTTAAGCAAATTAATCGCTTGAAACGTGACATTGGTCTTGTACAAGAAGCGTCTTCTCCGCCGCGCCAGGAAGTTTTACTCACTGAAATTCGCGATATACTCAAAGAGAGAAACACTCAATGATGCCAAATAATTCACGGAATTACTTTACTGAATCTGACGTAGATATCCTAAACAAGGAAACAGCATTTGACGGTTATTTTAGAGTTGATCGCTACACGCTTCGCCATCGCTTATACGATGGTGGATGGAGCAGCCCAATGCAAAGGGAGATCTTCGAGCGCGGTCATGCAGTGGCCGCCATTCTCTACGATCCCAACCGGGATCTGTTGGTGCTGATCGAACAATTTCGCCCCGGCGCCTTCGTTGCCGCGTCGGAAGCCCATGCCATGGGCGCATTCTCGCCCTGGCTGATCGAGATCGTCGCCGGCATCATCGATGAAGGAGAGACGCCGGAAGAGGTGGTCCGCCGCGAAGCGGTTGAAGAGGCTGGATGCTCAACCGGCGAGCTGGTGAAGATTGGAACGATCCTGACCAGTCCCGGCGGATCAAGCGAGAGCATCGTTCTTTTTTATGGCGAGGTTGACGCGCCGGGCAGTGGCGAGATCCATGGGCTTGACGCGGAGCATGAGGACATTCGAGTGCTTGTCACCTCCCCTGAAGACGTCTGGCAGTGGATGGACGCAGGGCGCATCGTCAACGGTCCGGCACTCGTCGGCCTTCAATGGTTCCGGTTGCGGCAGGACACCTTGCGCCGCCGTTCTACGTTGGTGGCGTAACGCTCCGTGAATGCTTCATTGGCGGCTCATCCGCATACTTGGCAATTCTAGTAGATTTTTAATCCTATCTAAAGGATATTAGTCATGATACGGTGCTCCACAAGCCTATCCCGGAGTGCCAATAATGACTGCAGCCGCAGGCCCGCAATCCGATCATTCCCCCCGCCGTCGAGTCGTGATGTTGCGAGCCATGCGCAATCATCCCGTCGTTGGTCTTTTGTTAAAAGTCGAAGCACTCATTGTCTTGTCCTTGGTCGTCTTTGCCTTCGCGCAGTGGCAACTTTACAATCGGCTGACATTCCCAGACTATCAAAAGTTATTTTGCGGCCAGTTTACAATCATCAACTATCGCTTGACGAACGTCCAGTCTGATTTTTTATTTCTCGCCGGGAACCCGGAATTGGCCCGCTACATCAACGAGCCGAGCGAGGCGAACCGTCATGCCCTGGAGACGCGTCTGGCCGCGTTTGTTACCCTCAAACGCCAATATGAGCAGGTAAGGATCATCGACCTGAATGGCGTGGAACAACTCAGAATCTCAAATCTTCCAACCGGCGCGGTCGTCCTCCCCCCATCTCAGTTTCAGAACAAATCAGATCGATATTACGTTGAGCAGGGGATGCTGCTCAAATCTACGGAAGTATTTGTATCGCAGCTTGATCTAAATATAGAATACAATGATGCAGAATATTCGCTTATACCGACGATCCGTTTCGTTTCTCCTCTGTTCACCACCAACGGGTCGCGCGTCGGTATGCTGGTCCTAAACTACAGCGCGCAAGACTTGCTTGATACATTGAGAGAGATACCCTCGCTTTCCGGTACATCACTGCTGCTGGACAAGCGTGGAAACTGGCTGATCGGCCCCGATTCACGTGAAGAATGGAACGCACTTCTGCCTGAACGAGGAGAAGCCGTCTTCGCGCAGCGCCACCCTGCCGTCTGGAACGAAATGAGCAAGGTTGCCGAAGGGCATGCCGTCGCCTTTGACGGCACATACTTCTTCACCACGCTTGCGTACCATCGGCATCGCTCACTGCACCCGGCAAGCTCGTTCTTGCTGCCCAGCGGGATCGCGTCCGATCCAGATGTGGAGGCATGGAAGCTGGTTCTCTTCCGCCCCCATGTGCGATTGGCGTCGCTATCGATGGTCGGCAACGTCGTTGCCTCCGGTGCGGTCATTATGGCAATCGCAGCATTTATCTGCTTCCTCGTCCATCGGGAACGGGACCGGCGGCGGACAGCCGAACAAGCGCTCGATTCGAGCCAAGCTGGCGCCCGGGCCGACGCGTCCCTGACGACCGCCGTTCTCGATTCTCTGCCGATCCCGATCTCGGTCAAGGACCCCCAAAGTCGGTACCTCGGCTGTAACGACGCCTACGCCACCCTTCTCGGACGGCATCGAAGTGAGATCCTTGGCCGCACGCCAAGCGAACTCGCCGGCTTACCCGAAGGCGCGGGCGCGGTTGAGCGTGATGCGTGGGTGCTCGGGCAAAAGACGCCTTACGTCTATTCCGCGGATATTGCCCGGGTCGATGGCACGCGGCGGCGCATGACGATCATTAAGTCGCCCTTCATCGAGCGCGACGTGGCGCTGACCGGCGTAATCACGGTCCTATGGAGTTCAGTCGCGCATCGGATGGAGACAACGGTACAGCAATACCGGGTCTTTCTCGAGCGCCTGCTCAATTTAATCGACCAGCCGATCTTCATTGAGGGCAGCGACGGACGCTTCGCCTTCCTCAATCGTGCCGCTTGCGCCGTGCTCGGACTGAAGCCCGAAGAAGCGACGGAAAAAAGCTTCTTCGACATCTTGACGCCCGACGCGGTCGCCGAGGCGCAAGTAAGACGGGAAATAATGTCTTTGGTGACACTTCCGCACATTGACGAAGCGGTGTTCATCACGGCAAACGGCGAGAAACGTCGCTTTTCGACGGTAAGAGTGTCCTTGGAGGACGCCGCCGGCGATCAGATCGTCGTCGGTGTGATGCACGAATTGGTCACGGGTGAGGACAGGGTCAGCGACGCGAATCGTTCTTGATCGGATGCCGCCCGGCCACTACCTTCGCGCGACTTCTCGGCTCGAAGGGCATGCGCCTACGCGATGGATATCCGTGATGGCTTCCTTGATAGCATCGGCAACACCCCTCTCGTCCGTTTGAGGCGCGCTTCGCAGGAGACCGGGTGTGAAATCCTCGGCAAGGCCGAGTTCCTCAACCCGGGCGGATCAGTCAAGGACCGGGCGGCGATGGCGATCGTTCGCGACGCCGAGGCAAATGGACTGTTGCGCCCCGGCGGAATCATCGTCGAAGGGACCGCTGGCAACACGGGGATCGGCCTGGCGCTCGTCGGCAACGCCTGCGGTTACCGGACAGTCATCGTCGTCCCCGAAACCCAGAGCCGGGAGAAGATCGATATGTTGCGCCTGTGCGGCGCAGACGTCCGTCTCGTTCCGGCCGTGCCCTATCGCGACGAGAACAACTATGTCAAGGTTTCGGGGCGAATCGCCGAACAGCTGGCGAGGAGTGAGCCGGCGGGCGCAATCTGGGCCAACCAATTCGACAATGTCGCCAACCGCCGCGGACATTACGAGACCACCGGCCCGGAAATCTGGCGGCAGACCGACGGCCGGATTGACGCATTCGTCAGCGCCGTCGGCACCGGCGGTACGCTTGCCGGCGTCGGAATGTTTCTTAAGGAGCGCAATCCCGATATCGTCATCGGTCTCGCCGATCCCTTTGGCGCCGCGCTCTACAGCTATTATACGATGGGCGAGCTCAAGGCCGAGGGTGAATCGATCACCGAAGGCATCGGCCAGGGGCGGATCACTGCCAATCTCGACGGTGCACCGATCGACCGAGCCTATCGGATTGCCGACGCTGACGCACTGCCGATCATCTTCGATCTGCTAAAATTTGAAGGGCTGTGCCTCGGCAGTTCGTCCGCGATCAACGTGGCCGGCGCTATTCGCCTCGCCCGGGAAATCGGACCCGGCCACGTCATCGTCACCCTTTTGTGCGATTCCGGTACGCGCTATCAAAGCAAGCTCTACAATCCGGAATTCCTGCGCGCCAAGGGCCTGCCCGTTCCGGACTGGCTGGAGTAGCCCCGATTGCCCAACAGTTTCACCAATCCGAATTCGCTGTGCACGATCGATGAACTGGAGAAATTGCTCTACGCACCGTGCGTTCGCATCCTCGACGGTAGCTTCTTTCTGCCGAATTCCGGCCGAAATCCCCATGACGGTTACGTCCAGGCGCACATCCCGGGCGCCCGCTTTTTCGATATTGACCAAATCTGCGACTTAACCAACCCCTTGCCGCATATGCTGCCCACGGCAGAGGCCTTCGCCACAGCCGTGGGCGCGCTCGGCATCGGTAACGCCGACCGCGTCATTGTCTACGACCAGCCGGGATCGTTTGCGGCTGCCCGCGTCTGGTGGACATTTCAGGTCTTCGGTCACGCGAATGTAGCCGTGGTTGACGGCGGTCTTCCTGCATGGATCGCCGCCGGCCTGCCGGTATCCGATACCTGCCTCGCGATCGAGCCCGTCGAATACACGGCGTGTTTCGATGGATCGAAGGTCAGGGGCCGCGCGGACGTCCTCGCCGCGATAAGCAATCCGTCGCTGCAGATCGTCGATAACCGGCCGGCCAGCCGCTATGCGGGTCGCGACCCGGAGCCGCGCCCGACCACGCGACGCGGTCATGTGCCGGGAAGCCACAGCCTTCCCTTTGGCGAATTCCTCGATGCCGGGCGCCATGGTGCATGGCGCCCGAAAAGCGAACTCACCGCAGCTTTTGCTCGCGCCGGCATCGATCCGTCCCGGCCCATGATCGCCTACTGTGGCTCTGGCGTGTCCGCCTGCACGACCGCGTTCGCCGCGCACCTCCTGGGATTTGATACCGTCTCCGTTTACGACGGGTCCTGGTCGGAGTGGGGTAACAGCGACGCCGCGCCGGTCGAACAATGAGCGCGGCGAAAACGGACGACCGCCTTCAAACACTTCTCGCCCACACCGGGCGTGATCCACTGCTCAATCATGGCGTAGTCAACCCACCGGTCTACCACGCGTCGACAATTGTTTTTCCGACGCTGGCAGCGCTTGAGGAAGCGGAGCGCACCCCCTTTGAAGGGACACGCTACGGGCGACGCGGCACGCCCACGACCTTTGCACTGGAACAGGCGATGGCGGCGCTCCTCGGGGGGTATCGCAGCATTGCGGTTCCGTCCGGATTGGCGGCCATCACCGCGAGCCTGCTCGCCTTCCTTGGCACCGGCGATCACCTGCTCATGGTAGATAGCGTCTACGGGCCGGTGCGGGGATTTTGCGAGCGCATGCTGCGCGGGCTTGGTATCGAGACCACGTATTATGACCCAATGGCGGACCCGGCGCCGCTCATCCGCGACAACACGAAGGTTGTTTATCTCGAAAGTCCCGGCTCGCTTACGTTCGAGGTTCAGGACGTGCCTCGGGCAACCGCGGCCGCGCGAGCAGCTGGCGCGATCTCCATCATCGACGATACCTGGAGCGCGGGGTTCCTGTTCAATCCGTTCCGCCACGGCGTCGACGTTTCGGTGCAGGCGGCAACGAAGTATATCGTTGGCCATTCCGATGCCATGCTCGGCGTCATCACCACGAGCGAAGACGCGTTCCTGCGCGTCAAGCGGTCGGTCTCGACACTCGGGTTCAGCGCCGCTCCGGATGACTGCTATCTCGCCTTGCGCGGGCTGCGAACGCTGGCAGTCCGTCTGGCCCGGCACGAGACGTCGGCGCTCACCATCGCCCGCTGGCTCGAAGGCCATGCCGATGTGGCACGGGTCATTCATCCGGCGCTCGAGTCCTGCCCCGGCCACGATGTGTGGAAGCGCGATTTTGCCGGCGCCAATGGCCTGCTCTCCGTCGTGCTAAACGACGCGCCGAAATCAGCGCTGGCGGCAATGCTGGACGGCATGCGGTTGTTCAAGATGGGCTATAGCTGGGGCGGGTATGAAAGCCTCATCGTCCCGTTCGATCCTCGTCCCTCCCGCACCGCCGCCCCATGGCCGCACAACGCCCCCTGCTTGCGTCTCCACTGCGGCTTGGAGGACGAGAACGACCTCCTCGCCGACATCGACGACGGCCTCGCCCGCCTAAACGCGCATCGTTAGTCTTCCCGCGCTACCAAGATCATCAAAAAACGTCGACGAAATCATCCCGTCCATGCGCGGCGAAACCCGTGGGTCAGACGACAAGCCCGGTCGACGTGCCCGGCTCGCAAAGTTGTGCTTCGGCAAACCCGGCCGGCGCCGACTGAAATCCTACGCTGCCGGCGATTCCGCTTTGCCCGCCCGTCGCGCGCATGACCTCGCGGATGTCGTCGCGCGCCGCGGCGGTCAGCGGCACATCGCTGCGAACGATCAGGTCAAGGTGTGACCCGTTGCCTCGGACCAGGGTATCGAGCTGAACCCGCCCAAGGCGACTGAGCGAAACGTCCAGGACGAAGCGCCGATCGTCCTTCTCCCCGCTGGCGGTTCGTCCCGCACCAGGGCGCTGCCTGAAGAGCAGACGTACCGGCAAAATCGCGTCGCCGACAGCGATGGGAATGTTGGCGGTGGACCATCCGTCGGTGGATGTCTTGGCCGCTGTTTTCGCCACATCATCGAAATCGTCGGCAACACGCGCGAGCAGGTCCGGTGCGTCGCTCCTGAGCCGAGTGACCGTACTGTCGCCCAGCCACGAACGCAGATCTTTGGATTGCAAAGCGGCGAAGAACGATCGGATGTTTGTGCCAAAATTGGCGTCGAGCCGCGGCAACGCCGCGTGCAGGGCGTTGCGCGCTGCGTCCGTGGTCACTGTTCGTTCCAAAGGCGCGCCGACGACTGGCGTCTCCGGGTTTTGCAAAAGTGTCTGGCTGGCTTGCGTGGCCACCTGCCCCGCCGCAACGGGTGTCCCGCCGATCCATCGCGTCGGGATCGCGGTCAGCGATTGCCAGGCGCCATCTGCCAAGAGCGGTTCGAGCTGAGCCGGCACAAGGCTTGCGGAGGCGTTCGGCTCCGATACTGGCGAAAGGCGCGGCAGGCCGACGACGGAAACGGTTACGACGTCGCCGGCGGCTAGCCGTGCCGCCGCCGGTAGGACGAAGGCGCCGCGATCGACGCAAACGATCGCCCGGCCGTCCGGGAGCGCCGCGGCGACGACGCCCGGCATTCGCGCGGACGGCCCGAAGACCGAAGGCGGTTCGCCGGCGGAAGTCGGCCGCACGACTGGATCGACGCCCGTGCCCTTCGCACCCGTTTCATTCGCGTCTGGTCCGTTCAGGCGGACCGGCACCTGAGTGCCGGGCTGTAATATCCGTTCGCGAACTGCGGCGGCAACCGCTTGACCGTTCGGTTGCAAGGGCGTCGCTGCAATCTCAGCGCGTGTCGGGATCTGCTCGCCACCGCGCGCGTCGTCGGTCCACGCCAACGGCGTAAGGACGGTGGCGAGGAGTGGCGCCTCAGGATCGGCTTGTGGGCTGGCTGCCGTCGTTGCGCCGATCGACGTCCGTGCCGGCTGAGGCACGAGAACGGCGAGCGGTGCGGCGCTGGGAGCGGCGGAGGCCGATGCGCCGGGCATTCCTCTGTCGCCGCCTCCGCCTTCCGGCAGAATGCGCAAGGTTGCGCGCAACCCGGGCTCGGTTGCGACAATATCGAGGAGGACGCGCACGCCGGCAGGCAGCCTATCCGCACCTTGAAGCGCCAGCAGGCCGACGGGTGTCGATACGAGCGGCGTTCCGTCCGTCGCCGTTCCTGATATCCGTCCGGCGAGTTGAGCGCCGATCAGCAGGCGTGGCAAGGCGGCTGACGCTGCGCCGGCCGGTGTCGGCAAGCCGTCGGGTGCACCAGGCGCAAAACCACGGAGCGCGAAAGGCGGATTAACGTCGCTCATCGAAACCGTCCCGCCGCCGCGTCACGACGGCAGCGAGGCGATGCTCGCAGCAATGTTCTTGACGTCTGTTGCCGCGTCGGCGTTGGGGAAGCGCGTAAGCAACGGCGTCTGGTAGCGGATCGACTCGCGTACCTTAACATCGCGTCGAACGATGCCGAGGAGTTGCGGTGAAAGCTGCAGAAATGAGGCACAGGCCCGGAAAAGCGCGCCGAACGTCTTTTCCCCCTCGCGTTGGGACGATGCCATATTGACGATGATCCGCACGTCGACCTGGACCTGCTCCAGTTGTGCGAGCTTGATAAATGCATAGGCATCGGTCAGTGAGGTCGGCTCGTCGGTGGTCACGACGATGCACGACCCGGCAAGCCGGGTAAGCTGACGCACCGTTCGCTCGATGCCGGCGCCGAGATCAAGAATAACGTGATCGTAGCGGCCGGCCGTCAGCACAAGTTCCTCGCCGAGAAGTGCGATCCGCGACGGTGGAACGGCGGCGAGCCGGCCGCAGCCCGATCGGCCAGCGACGATATCGAAGCCGCCGGCGGCGTACGGCACCGTTGCGTGAGCCAGCGAGAGGCGGCCAGCCAGCACCCCGCCGAGATCGTGCTCGGGCATCAGGCCGAGCTGAATATCGACGTTGGCGAGGCCAAGGTCGCCGTCAAAAAGAAGGGCCCGGCGACCCATCTGCGAGAGGGCATGGGTCAGCGTGATCGCCAGCCACGTCTTGCCGACGCCGCCCTTACCCGAGGCGATGGCGATCATGTTGCGGGGCTTCGGCAACGCGACGGTTCTGAGCTCGGGAGGCTGGGAGAGAGCGGTGGTCATCAATGGGCCTCTTCGGGGTGTAAGGCGGTTCGGGCGTCCGGGGTGGTCGACAGGATCAGGCGGGCGAGAGACAATGGATTGAGGCCCGCGATGGGGTCGGCAGCGTGCGGGCTGATACTGGCGCCCGCGAAAGCGAGGCTAGCGGTTTCGCCAGCAGTGATGAGTGCCCCCAGTCGTCGAGCAATATCGATGCGGGTGGCGATGAGTCGCCGGCAGCCGATGCGGGCGAACGCGGCGGCGATCTCGCCAGCCTCGATGGCGTCCCCGCCGGCGGCGAGGACGAGCACTGGTTCCGCGCCGACGGCCTCGATCAGCGCGGCGAGATTATTCATCTCCGCTCCGGCAAACGGGTTCACGCCAACGGTATCGACGATGGCCCCGTCTTTCGGCTGCAGGGCGAGATCGGCGAGCGCCGACGGCGTTTCAGCAGTATCGAGAGGCACGTTAAGGATGCGCGTGAAGGCTTCGAGTTGCTCAATGCCGCCGGCACGGTGGACGTCGCAGGTAACGGCACGCATGCCGTGCTCGCGCCGATGGGCACCGACCAGAAGCTTCGCCGCCGTCAACGTCTTGCCTGCGCCCGGCAACCCAACCAGCATCAGCGGCCGCGGGGCCGGCCTTTCGCCCAGCGAGCGAAAGGCGAGAGAGGCATCGAGGGCGGCGGCCAGCGCCAACTCGGGCGATTCGTGAGCAAACGCGGCAGCGCGATTTGCCAAGCGGTCGGCAATCGGTGAAGGAACGCCATGGTAGGCGAGCGCAGATGTGATCGGCGCAGTTGGGGTCGGCGCCAATTCTTCCCTCGACCAGGCATCGAACACCGCGGCATCGGGGTCATCCTCGCCGAGCGCCGCAATGATCTGCACGTCATGACCGAGGCGTCCGGGCTCGGTAGCAATGATCACGGCTTCATCGCCCAGTTCCTCGCGGACTTGCGCCATGGCCTTGGACATGGTCGCTGCGGTGAAGGTGCGAACGCGCATGACCGCCTACGCGACCCGTCCGACGGTCTTGATCCGGGCCTTCGGCGCGACCTCACTCTGTGAAATCACCACCGAACTCGGACGGAAACGCTCGATGATTGATCGCACATAGGGGCGAATGGCGGGGCCAGTCAGCAGGACCGGGGTTTCTCCGGCGTGCGCCTGCCGATCGTAGGCGGTGCGTACGGCGGTAAGGAACTGTTGCAGCTTCGTCGGCGCCATGGCGAGTTGCCGGTCGTCCCCCGAGCCCGTCAGCGACTCGGTGAACTCCTGCTCCCATTCGGGAGCGAGGGTCAGCAAAGGAATAAATCCCCGCTCGTTGGTGTACATATCGCTGATCTGGCGGGCGAGGCGGCCACGCACATGCTCGGTGATCTGAGTGACGCTGCGGGTATGGCCGCAGGCCTCGGAGATGCCCTCCAGGATCGTCGGCAGGTCGCGGATCGAGATCCGCTCGGACAGAAGGTTCTGCAGCACGCGCTCGACTCCGCCATACGAGATCTGTCCCGGAATAATATCAGCAATGAGCTTTTGGTGCTCTTTATCAAGCTCCTCCAATAATTTGCGTGTCTGCGCATAGGACAACAGCGACGCCATATGGTCCTTGACCACCTCGGTCAAGTGAGTGGTGACGACCGTCGCCGGCTCGACGACGGTCAGCCCGCGGAACAACGCCTCCTCCTGATGCGCGGAGTCGATCCACAGCGCCGGGAGTCCGAACGTCGGCTCTTTGGTCTTCTCGCCCGGAAGAGTAATCTCCTCGCCACGAGGATCCATCGCCAGGAGCAATCCCGGCCGAACTTCGCCGCGGCCGGCCTCGATTTCCTTGACGCGGATCACGTAGACCTGCGCCGGAAGCTGCATATTGTCCTGAATGCGAACACTCGACATCACGAAGCCAAGTTCGGCGGCAAGCTGGCGGCGCAGTGCCTTGACCTGATCGGTTATCCGCGGTCCGTCGCCGCCGCCGTTTACCAGAGGCAGCAGGCCGTAGCCCAATTCGAGCCGCAAATCGTCCATCTTCAGCGCTGAGGAGATCGGCTCCTCCGCCGGCGGCGGAAGGTCCGCCGCGGCATGCGCCTCGCGCTGCGCTTCGGCCGCTTGTGTGACCTGGCGCCGGCGTGCCGTATAAGCGAGGGTGCCGACGATCCCGGCGACGAACAGGAACGGCACGGCCGGGATTCCGGGCAGGACCGCCAGCAGCACCAGCAGGCCACTGCTCATCCCCAGCACTTTCGGGTTCCCCGCGAGCTGGCCAGACAACGCCTTGTCGGTTTTTCCCGACAGGCCGGCCTTGGTAACGATGATGCCGGCAGCCGTGGAGACGATCAGCGCCGGGATCTGGGTAACCAGCCCGTCGCCGACCGTAAGCCGGGTGTAGGCGTCGGCGGCATCGAGGAAACTCAGATCTCGCTGCCCGACGCCGATGATGATGCCGCCAATGATGTTGATGAACGTGATCATCAGCCCGGCGATCGCGTCACCGCGAACAAACTTGGCGGCACCGTCCATCGCGCCAAAAAATCCACTCTCTTCCTCGAGGTTACGGCGCCGGGAGCGCGCCTCCGCCTCGGTGATCAGTCCTGCGGATAGATCGGCGTCGATCGCCATCTGCTTGCCGGGCATGGCGTCGAGGGTGAAACGGGCGGACACTTCGGCGATGCGCCCCGAGCCCTTGGTGATGACAACGAAATTGACGATCATCAAAATGGCGAAGACGATGATGCCGATGATGAAGTTGCCGCCCATCACGAACCCGCCGAAGGCTTCGATGACGTGGCCGGCGGCGGCTGGACCCTCGTGACCATGGGTGAGGATCAGCCGCGTCGACGCCATGTTGAGCGATAGCCGGACCATTGTCGAGAGCAGCAGAACGACCGGAAATGCGTTGAATTCCAACGGCTTTTCCGCAAATAGCGCAGTCAGCAGAATGAGTACCGAAATGGTGATGGACAGCGCGAGGCAAGCGTCGAGTAGCCACTGCGGTAGCGGCAAGATCAGCACGACGAGGATCGCCACGACGGCGACGGCAAGCATGATATCGCCGTGCCGCTTCGCGCTTTCGAGACGCTGGCCGAAGAGCTTGCTGAGGCCGCCCATTGCCGTCAGCCCGCCGGTCGCATCACCCACTGCAGTCGTTGCCATCGCGCCGTGCTCCGTTGCGCTCAGAATGCCGCATGGTCGAGAGCGTCCCGGCCTTCGCCGGGTGCCGGCACCGGCACGCCCTCTTCGACGTACTGTTTGAGTTTGTTGCGTAGCGTGCGGATCGAAATGCCGAGAATGGTCGCGGCGTGAGTCCGGTTGCCGAGGCAGTGATTGAGTGTCTCGACGATCAAATCGCGTTCAACGTCGGCAACGGTGCGACCAACCAGCCCACCACCGGGCGAAGCGCCAGCGCTCCTGTCAGCCAATCCGTTCGCGCCGATGGCGCCGCGCGAAGCGCCGACCGCAGCAGAGGACGACAGCAGGATCGATTCCGTCCCGATCCGGCTACCGGGAGCGAGCAGAACCGCCCGATGGATGGTGTTTTCCAGCTCGCGCACGTTTCCCGGCCATGCGTGAGCCGCCAGTGCGGCGAGTGCCTCGGGCGTCAGCTCTTTGTTTCCGACGCTGTTCAGCTCGGCGTACTTTTCACAGAAGTGGCGAGCAAGCACGGGGATATCCTTCGGCCGCTCGGCCAGTGGCGGGAGCTGGAGACTGACGACGTTGAGGCGGAAATAAAGATCGGCGCGAAAGCGACCCCGGGCGACCTCTTCCTCGAGATTTCGATTGGACGTGGCGAGGATGCGCACGTTGACCTTGACTGGCTGCGTGCCGCCGACACGGTCGATTTCCCGCTCCTGCACCGCCCGCAACAGCTTCGCTTGCAGGCGTGAATCCATTTCGCTGATTTCGTCGAGCAACAACGTTCCGCCGTTCGCCTCCTCGAAGCGACCGATCCGACGGGCGATGGCCCCGGTAAATGCACCCTTCTCGTGACCAAACAGTTCGGATTCGAGAAGGGCCTCGGGGATTGCCGCGCAGTTGACAGCGACAAAGCGGGCATTCGCTCGCCGGCTTCGCGCGTGGATGAAGCGCGCCATCAACTCCTTGCCGGTCCCGGAGGGTCCGACGATCAGTACCGTCGCTTCGCTCGCGGCGATTTTCGCGGCGAGCGCCAGCATCGCTGCCGTCCGTGCGTCGGCATGAACGATGGGATGACTCTCCTGCGACACGAGAGCGAGCATCGCGCCGATCATCTCAGGATCGGGCGGCAACGGCAGGTATTCCCGCGCGCCGGCCCGGATCGCGGCGACGGCAAGACGCGTGTCGCTGCCGATGCCGCAGGCGACGACCGGCAGGGTCATTCGCTCGCTTTGCAGGGCGACGATCAGCCCGGCAACATCGAAGCGAACGTCAGCCAACAGCAGGTCGACGCTTTCGCCGGCGCGCAGCAGCCGCAAAGCCGCCTCGATGCTCTCGACATGCAGAACCTTGGCGCCACGGCCGATGGCGATGCGGCTCGCAGCGCCGAGCGGACCGGCAAGGCTTCCGAGGATCAGCAGGCGCATGTCCGAACGCTCCCTTCTTCGGCACTCATTCGAAATGCCTTACGCGTTTCGCCGGCGGTAGCATGCTGTTGAGCAACAGCTCCAGACGACGCGGGTTTTCCTGTCGGCAGATCGACATGGCCCCCATAAGGTAGACGCGGCAGATCAACTCCTCGTCGGCGGCATTGCGATCGAGCTTAACTGCCAGCGGTGAGAGGATCATGTTGGCGAGCACGGCGCCATAAAGAGTGGTCAGCAGGGCGACCGCCATGCTTGGCCCGATGTGCTGCGGTTGGCTGAGTTGCCCGAGCATCTGCACGAGGCCGATGAGAGTACCGATGAGGCCCATCGCGGGAGCATAATCGGCACCGCGCCGAAGGACGGCGGCGCTGCGCCGCAGGCGATGCGGAGTCGCCTGGACGTCATGCCGCAGGACGTCCTCGACCTCCTCCTCGCGGGCACCGTCGATCACCATCGAAAGCGCTTTCTGCAGGAACGGGAAGCCCGCGTGCTCACCCAGTACGAATTCGAGATGCAGCACGCCGTGCCGCCGTGCCTCGTCGGCGAGATACAGAATTCGCATCGCCGCGCCGGATGGGTCGGGTGCGGAGTGGATCAGCATGCTGGCGACGACTCGTAGCATCGTCGCCACATCTGTGAACGAAAAGCACATGGTGACAATCGCGAGCGTGCCACCGACGACAATCAGCAGCGAAGGAACGTCGACAAATGAACGCGCGTGGCCACCGAGGCCAATGGCCACCGACAGCATGGCGAAGCCGGCGGCTAATCCCAGCAGCGCGGCTTTGTCGGCTGGCCTGCGCCGTCCGGCATAAGCCTTGCCGGCCGCAGGCTCGAAGAAGGGGGCATCGCTCATCGCTGACTCCGTCAAGACCGATCGCTTTTCACGATTTCCGTCATCGTCACCCCGAGGCGGTCTTCGACGACCACGACCTCGCCACGAGCGACGAGCCGGTTATTGACGTAGATGTCGATCGCTTCACCAACGCGACGGTCGAGTTCGACCACGGCACCGCGACCAAGTTTGAGCAATTGGCTTACCTCCATGGTCGTTCGGCCGAGCACAGCGGAAACCTGCACTGGAACATCATAGACAGCATCGAGATCCTGGGCGGTACGCGGCGCCTCCGGTGGCTCGGCAGAGGCCACGGGCTCTGCGGCGACCGGCCGATTTTCAAGGTTGGGCAGTTCCAGATCGCCGTTCTCAGCCATGGTCGTCTCCACTGCGAAGAGTATCGGACGGGTTTAACCTGCCGCCGTCCGTCGGCGCCTCGAGCCGTCTTGCCTGCGACGTCGTGCCTGCCGCGCCGGTAATTTCCCCTACGAGAACATCCACCTCGCGCCAGAGCGCTGCGTGATCGCGGACGATGCCGCCGCCGCGCCATTCCATCCGGCAGTCGCCTGCCGGAAGCGCTGCATCGGCGGTGATACGCAGCCGACCGTCGAGGTCGTTGCCGAGAGCCAGCGCCTCAAGTCGAGGGCCGAGTTCGGGGAAGAGCGACGCGGCAACGGCGATATTGATCGAGGTTTCCTCTGCCAGCCGAGGCAGGACCGTGGCCACTAGGTGCTCGATTTCCGGGATGGCGTTCTCCCGGTAGCGAACCGGGAGCAACCTCTTCGCGATCACGCCGGCGATCAGCACCGCGTCGCGCTCGGCCTGTGCACGGGCCTCGCCCACCACCGCCTGCAATGCTTGCAACCGTTCGCCGATACCGTCGAGGCTGGCCCGAAGCGTCGCTTCATGGTGCTCCTTGCTCGCCCATTCCGCGTTGGCTTGTTCACGGCCAACAGCGTGCCCTTCGGCGCGCGCCCGCTCCACGTCCTCGGCAGAAAAAACCGGCGGAGCCTCCGGCTCCGGCTCGGCCGGTGCTTCCTGGGGCGCCGGCAGGTCGAAGCGTCGCTCGAAGAGGAATCGCTGGATTTGGGCGGTCGCGACTTTGGCCATGTCAGTAGACCAGCTCGTCGTTCGAATCGTTGCCCGACAGCACGATTTCGTTCGCCTCGGCGAGAGCTTTTGCCGTGGCAACAATAGTACCTTGCGCTTCGTCCACGTCGCGCAACCGCACCGGCCCCATCGCGGCAATATCCTCTTGCATCATCTTGCTCGCGCGCTGCGACATGTTCTTGAAGAACAGTTCCTTGAGCGCCTCGGATGCGCCTTTCAACGCCACGCCGAGCTGTTCTTTGGGAACTTGGCGCAGCAAGACCTGGACGCCCGCGGAATCCAGCCTCACCAGATCTTCGAAGGTAAACATCAACTGCTTGATTCGAGACGCGGATTCTTGATTGCGTTCCTCGAGCGCGTTCATGAACCGACCCTCGGTCGAGCGATCGAAGTTGTTGAAGATCTCGGCCACGAGTTCGTGCGCGTCACCGCGATGGGTGCGCGCGAGGTTGGTCATGAATTCCGTACGAAGCGTCCGCTCGACCTGATCGAGAATTTCCTTCTGCACGGTTTCCATGCGCAACATGCGCATCACCACCTCGAGAGCAAAATTCTCCGGTAGAAGCGAAAGCACGCGCGATGAATGGGCCGCCTTGATCTTTGAAAGAACGACGGCGACCGTCTGCGGGTATTCGTTCTTCAAGTAATTGGCGAGGACAGCCTCGTGGACATTCCCCAGCTTGTCCCACATCGTTCGACCCGACGGGCCACGGATTTCCTCCATGATCTGCTTGACGCGATCGCCATCGAGGATTTTGGTCAGCAGTCGCTCTGTCGATTCAAAGGTACCGACGAGCGCACCGGCGCTTGAAATGTGCTCGCTGAAGTCGACCAGCAGCCCTTCCACCGCATCGGCGTTGATCGTGCCGAGATTCGCCATGTGCATGGACAAGGCGCGGATTTCCTCGTCGTCCATCATCGTCATCAGCTTGCCGGCGTGGGTCTCGCCGATGGCGAGCATGAAGATCGCCGCCTTCATCGCGCCGTTAAGACTGCGAAAATCCGTGATTGCTCGTGACATGGCCGTGCCTTACTGCTCCGCGTGAAGCCAGCTTCGGATAATCGCGAGCGATTCTTCCGGATGCTTGTTGACGATCTCGCCCACGCGTTTGAGCGAGGACGCCTTAACCCTGCCGTCGATACGGGCAATGTCGATCATGTCGTCCGCGCTACCGGCACGCTCTTCGGTGCCCTGTGCATGCATCGCCTGCAGATCACCTCCGGGGCCGGTCAGCGCTGGCGTTGCCGTCTGGCCGGGGAGCAGAGGCGCGCCTTCGGTCACGCCACCGGCAACGGCGGGAGAGGGCATCGAGTCAAGCGCCTTGCTCACGATTGGCTTGACCACGAGCAGCAGCACGAGCAGCGCCAGCACCATCAGCGCGAGATATTCGCCGATGCGCATCAATTCGCTTTTGCTTAGTCCCAGAAGGAGGTTTTCCTTTTCCTCTTGCGGCAGTTCCGGTTCAAGGAAACGCATGCTGATGACGTCAACCTTGTCGCCGCGGGATGCGTCGAACCCGACGGCGTTGCGCACGAGGTTGGAGAGTTTTTCCAGTTCTTCCGCACTTCGGGGCTGATAGGTGCGGCTGCCATCGTCAGCGGTCACATACGTGCCGTCCACAAGGACGGCGACGGACAGGCGCTTGACGACGCCGGTCTCGCGCACGTGGTTGACCACTTTTTTCGAAATCTCGTAATTGACGGTCTCTTCGTTGCGCTTTTCCGTACTGCCGCTACCGCCTCCCGCACTTGCGCCGTTGATTTGGGCGTCGGGCAGGTTCGTGGCGACGGAGACGGGCGAATTCCCGTTGCCGTCGCTGCTGCTGCTCGATTGGCCGATCGTCTGGGTTGAGCGGACGACCTGCCCGTCCGGGTTGAAGATCTCCTCGCTCGTATCGATACGGTCGAAATCGAGATCCGCAGCGACTTCCGCGCGAACCTTGCCGGGGCCAACCGTGCGTTCGACGAGATCCTCAATGGTGTGGGACAGTTGGGATTCCAGCTGACGGCGGCGTTGGTCCGCCTTGCCTGCGGCCAGCGCGATGTCGTTACCATCGGCGCTCTCGGTGAGCAGCGTGCCCTGACCGTCGATAATTGAAATATGTCCCGGGGTCAGTCCCGGCACCGCCGAGGCGACGAGGTTCTGCACGGCGGCGACCTGGCTCGGGGTCAGGCGCGAGCGACCGTTCATTTGCAGCAGCACCGAAGCGCTCGCCTCCGGCTTCTCGCGGCTGAACAACTCGCGTTTGGGAAGCACGAGATGAACGCGCGCCGCCTTGACGGAATCGATCGCTCGTATGGTGCGCGCCAGTTCACCCTCAAGCGCACGGACGAGGTTGATGTTCTGCTGAAAGTTGCTGCTGCCGAGCGCATCACCCTTGTCGAAAATCTCGTACCCGATCGAGCCGCCCGACGGCAGCCCGTTCTAGGCAAGGGTAAGGCGCGTCCGCCCGACCTGGTCGGCGGCGACGTAAATCGAATTACCGCCGGGGCCGAGCTGGTACGGGATTTTAGATGCGTCGAGCTGAGCGGCGATCTTCGCCGCGTCGGTCATGTCGAGATCCGCGTAGAGCAAGGACTGGGGCGGGGTCGAAGAGCGGACCATGATCCAGGCGAAGAAAGCAATGAGCGCAATCGTCACGCCGCCGATCACCGCCAGGCGGGCGGGGCCGAGGGTCTGTACGAAGTTGCGCATTGTCTCCATGGTCTCTCCATCAAGCCGACGCGCCGTTAGTGAGTGGCGCGCATCGGACCCGAAAGGGACCCTAGTCAACAGCGCATGAAAGCGAGGTTAACGTGAGCGGCATGCGGCAGTTTCCGTGGACCTGCAAGCCGATCATTCGTCTGCTGCACCCTGCCGCCGCCCCCCGCGTTTCGGTAGCGGGGTCTTGATCAGGGAGGGTTGCTGTGGTGCCGATGCGAGATTGCGACGCTATCCGGAGCTCGCCGATGGCTGCGATACGGAAAGCACGTCGTTCATCGGCAGTTCCACGTCTCCCAGACTAAGAACGATCGAGCCTGTCTGCGTCGAAACACCCGTAACCGTTCCGCGATAGGTCTGATCGACGGCGACGGCATCGCCGGCTTTGTCGATGGCGCTCACCTGCATGGTATAGACGCCGTCCGGCAACGATCGGCCGTCATTCGATTTTCCATCCCATTGAAAGTCATGGCGGCCCGCGGCCGTCGCACCGCTGCCGGTATAAACGATTGTGCCGCCGGCATCTTTGATCGTGATCGTCGCATTGCTGGCGTTCGATGCCAGCGTGTACGAGCTGTTTGCCTGCCCATCTTGCATCAGCAGCGCATTGCCGCTTGCTTCCACGGAGTTACCGATGAATCCGACCGCCGAGGAAAGAGAGGCTGTCGATTGCGCTGACACCAGCTTTTCAAGGTTGGCATTCTGATAAATCTGCTGCTCGACGCTGGCAAACTGGACGAGCTGCGTGGTGAACTGGTTGGCGTCCATCGGCTCCAGGGGGTCCTGATTCTGTAGCTGCGTGACGAGCAGGGTCAGGAAGCGATTGATGTCGGTGTCGAGTTTTTGCGCATCGGTGGCGGACTGCCCGCCCGATGTGGCGGTCGAAGCCGAGATGCCATCAATAAACATCGGATGATCTCCCTGTCGGGTGGTTCAGGCGCGAATATCGAGGCGTCCGTCGGCCAGCGGCCGAAGTGCCGTTTCGATACGCGGGTTCTTGTCTGTCTCAACCGCTGCGGAGGCATCGTTGGACGATCTGGAGGCGGCTCCATCGAACGCTGCGAACCGCGAACCTCCACCGTTCGTCCCCTGCTCGCGCATGCTGAAACCGAGACTGCCCGCGTCAGTCTTGACTCCCGCGTCAGCGAGGGCGCGCTGAAGGTCGCCAGCGTCGGCGCGCAACGCCTCGAAGGCATCGCGGCGATCGGCGATGAACGTGGCACTGACGCTGCCATCGCGGGCGAAATCGAGCCGGACTTCAATCCGTCCCAGCGCCGCTGGCTCAAGGGCGATGTCAATCCGCTGCACCCGGTCGTGAACCGCCTTGCCGAGGTGCTCGGCGATCTGCGCGGCTGGCGTGCGGACCGAAAAGGCGTTACCCGCTTCGCCGACCTTGGCACCAGCAGGTGCCTGCCCGGCCATTGTGCCGGAGAATCCCTGCCCGAGATCACCGGAATGAGAGCCGGCCGGATCGGTGGGTGTCGACGCAACGGCGATCGGCGCCGCTGCGTCTTCGCTGGTCGCCGCAGCGGCGCTATCAGCCGGCGCCGGAGATTCTAAACGCGTCATGGCCAAAGCCTCGAAGGGCGGCTGAATTTGCGCTGATCGACTACCCGGTTGCGGCGCCGTGGCTGGCGCAGTGTCCGACTTGCGTCGATCTTGCGTGCGATCATCCGGCGCCTGCGGGTTTTGCGCGGCGAGCCCCATGGCCGGTGAGGCTGCCGTCGACGACACCAGGGTTGGCACGGCGGGCGAACCGGACGACCCGACGGCCGGGACGCCATGCCCGGGCGTCACCGATGGATTGCCCACGACGGGGCTGATGACCGGCGGAGATGTAGTTTCGCCGCCGTCGCCGTTCGACAGGGCGAAGGCGGTCTGGGGCGCCAACACCTGCGACGGCAGCGGCGCAGGCGCGGCGGGCATCGCTTGCACGCTGACGCGCGGCATCGATGGAGGCGGTGCTGGCGGCAGGGCCGCCTCCCGAGACGTAACCGAAGCCGGCCTTGCCGTCTCCGCATTTCCGGTCGCGTTGTCGGAGGCGATATTCGACGCCGACGGCGCTCCGCCGCCCGGTGCCCTTTCCGAAACCTTGGCGCTGACGACTACGACAGGCGGCGAGGTGGTGATTGCCGCGAGCAGGCTGGCGTCGACAGCCTTCACCTCTGGCGCGCCTGGATCGCCATCGGCGTCGGCTGTTTCGTCGACCGGGGCGTTCACATCACCGGCTGGTTTCCCCACGCCAACCGGATGCGTGGCAGCGTCAATGCCCGCAGCGGCGGCTTCGGCCGCGGCGCTGACCGCCGGGTCGGGGAGTGTCGTCTCGTCCCTGCGTTCGTCGCGGCGCGGCGCGTCGGATTTGACGGTTCTGGCCCGGGCGCCCTCACCCGTCCCGCTCGCCTCGCGAGGTGCTTTCTGGCGATGAGACTCGTCCGGGTGGTCGCTGCGGTCGTCGGCTGTCGTCGTCGTACCGGTGTCCGGCGATTCTGTTGACCGCGACGTCGGCGCTCTTTCCGGCGCACCCTGGCTCGACGACGAGACGTCCGCGCGATCTGCATAGCGCTGCGTGGCCACATCATCCCGATCGGAATCGTCGCAAACGAAAGACGATGTTTCGGATGGACGAGCGCGGACCTGCGATCGATCAGAGTTCGGCTTGGTCTCCTGCGTCGAGTGCAGCAGCTCCCGGAAGGCCGAGGTTAGAGCCGCAGGACCAGCGGCCGGGCGTTCGCCGCGAAGGTCGCGAGCGGTGAACGCGGACGCTGAGTTCGACGGAGCGAATTGGCCAAGCACGCGTGAAGTCCTCCAATCGGTTCCCCCAATCCAGAGCAACCGCCATGCCAGGGCGCCTGGCATCCTATGTGTCTGAAATACCGCAATTTCTTACCAGGCGCAGTGACGCTGGTTTGACATCCCGGCAAAATTTGCCGGGGCGCGCCGGCAATCTCTACCCGCGCGATGCGCGCTCGGGTGAATCGGCCTGCTCGGTACCCGAAAGCGGATCGCCGGTCAGCCGGGTCGCGAAGCCGAGATTGTGCAGCCCCTCGACGATTTCGCGTACGTGCGCGTCGTCGCGTGTTTCAACGACGACGTCGAGTTCTGTCATCTTCACCGAAAGACGATGGAACAGCCGTTGATGCGCGATTTCGATGATATTGCCACCAAGTTGACCAATAAGATTTGCGACTTTAGCGAGCTCCCCCGGTCGGTCACCAATGGAAACCCGAATGCCGGCGAGGCGGCCGGCACGGACGAGCCCGCGCATCAGCACCGAAGCGAGAAGGCGCGCATCGATGTTGCCGCCGCAGATCACGACCCCGGTTCGCCGCCCGGCAAAGAGGTCGCGCCGGTCGAATACGGCGGCGACGGCTGCGGCTCCTGCGCCTTCGACAACCGTCTTTTCGATCTCGGCCAGCATCTGCACGGCGGCCTCAATGCTCGCTTCGCTGACGGTCAGAATGTCGTCAACGAGGCGCTCCACGATCTGGCGGGGCAGGATTCCCGGTTCAGACACGGCGATGCCTTCTGCGATGGTACTGCCGCCGATGACGGGAGGGCCGCCGGCGACGGCATGCCGCATCGATGCGTATCGCTCGCTTTCGACACCGACAATGCGGAGTTGCGGGCGAAGATGCTTGGCGGCGACGGCGCAGCCAGCGATGAGGCCGCCTCCGCCGATGTGGATGACAAGGACGTCGAGATCCGGCACTTGCGCTAGAAACTCCAGCGCGAGAGTCCCCTGTCCGGCGATGATGCGAGGATCGTCATAGGGATGTACGAATATCGCACCGGAAATCTCGGCCAACGCATGAGCGTGTGCTGCTGCCTCGGCGAGGTCATCGCCATGAAGCTCGACGGTAGCGCCGTGAAAGCGCGTATTCGCAACCTTGATAAACGGGGTTCCGCGGGGCATCACGATCGTCGCCGGAATGCCGAGTCGCTGCGCGTGAAAAGCGACGCCGAGCGCGTGATTACCTGCCGACATGGCGACGACGCCGCGGCGAGCCTGCTCCCCCAGAGACAATAGTTTGACGAGAGCACCGCGCTCCTTGAACGAGGCCGTATATTGGAGATTTTCCATCTTCAGGAAAATCTGCGCCCCACTCAGATCGCTCAGCAGCCGGCTGGGGATGACCGGCGTGCGGACGACAGCGCCTTCGATAGCACGGGCTGCGGCACACACATCCTCAAAGTCGATGCTCACGGCGCGCACTCCTGCCGCAGTGCTTTTCCCCCCGGGGCCGTCCCGGCATCCCTGCCAGAGAAGATACGCGTAATTCCCAGCATTCAAAGAGTTGATGCGCAGCGGCGCGGCCGTCGGTCACAGACCGCTTCTCGACGGGATGAAGATCCCCCGGTCTGAAACCGCGCAGCACCGGCAACGAATGGCAGTGGCTAGTGCAACATTGCCCGGTGGACCGTCGCCTGGGGCAAAAGTCCGGCAGCCGGCGCAGCCTCGCCCTGCAACAAGGCAAGCACGAGTCGATCATCAAGTTCCAAGGTGATCTTGCGGACGGTTCGGTATGCGCCCGCTTCGATCGCCGTTTCTGCCACGTCGGCGACGATCCCCGTCAGGTATTGCGGATCTTCGTGCTCGGTGGCTGCCGCCACGACGAGAAGCTTGTCGCCCTGAACGGCGTTCTGTGGCCCTGGCAAGGCGAAAAGTATGTCGATCTTCATGGGCACATTCCCCTTTCTTGGCCTGCGTTCGCCATCGATACCTAGCAAAAACTACGCCAGTGTCGCTGGCGCGATCAGCGGCCTCCTGTGGATGCGGTGACCGTCGGCGTTTCCCACACAATTTTGACTTAAGCTTTCGGTGTTCATCCCGCCACGGATGTTGTCCACGGCAAATGCCATTGTTCCAGGAGAGTAACGAAGGCGTCCGCGGCCATCGGTTTGCCAAAATAATAGCCTTGCGCGACGTCACATCCGCGCCCGCGCAGGAACTCGAGCTCTTCGCGGCTCTCGACGCCTTCGGCGATGACGCGCAGGTCGAGGCGATGAGCCATGACGATGAGCGCATCGACAAGAGTCGCCTGTGAGTGACTGGTCAATACGCTGTTGGTGAACGATCGGTCAATTTTGAGGGTATCCAGCGGGAAGCGGTTGAGGTAGCTGAGCGACGAATAACCGGTGCCAAAATCATCGACGGCAAGACAAACGCCGTACGTTTCGAGCGCGCGAATGGTCTTGTTGATTTCTTCAGCATCCTCCAGCAACAAGCTTTCGGTGATCTCCAGTTCGATCGCGTCGGCGTCGAGACCGTTGGCCGTTAACGCGTGTCGCAGCGTTTCGATAAGCGTTGATCCGCGAAACTGCCGGCTTGAGACATTGACGGAAAGACGGATGCCGCAATGGCCCAGATCCCGCCAGCGCCGCGCCTCGCGGCACGCGGTGGCAAGAACCCACTCACCGATCGGTATGATTAGCCCGGTCTCCTCTGCAAGTTGGATGAAACGGCCGGGGCTCACTTGTCCGCGTTCGGGATGGTGCCAGCGCAACAGCGCCTCGGCGCCCACGATACGACCGGAGCGAATGTCAACGAGAGGCTGATAACAAAGACTGAGTTGATCACGGTCAATCGCATGACGCAGATCGACCTCGAGCCTGATCCGATCGTGATTTTCTTCGCGAAGCTGCGGATGGAAAAATCGCACGGTACTGCGGCCTTCTTCCTTGGCGATATACATCGCCGCGTCGGCGTGCCGCAGCAGCGTGGCGGAATCGCCCCCATCTTCGGGATAAATCGCCACACCGATACTGACGGAAACGAAGACTTCCTGATCTTCGATCAGAAATGGCCGGCGAATCGCCTCGATGATTTTGAGGCACGCCGCCTCGACATCCGAGCGTCGCCGGACATCGGAAAGGCCAACGATGAATTCATCGCCGCCGAACCGGGCGACAATATCGTTGTCGCGGACCGACGTCTTGATCCGGTACGCGGCCTGGCGGAGAAACCGATCTCCCGCCGCGTGACCCATCGTATCGTTGATTTTCTTGAAGTGATCAACGTCGATGAACAGGACCGCGATGCTCGTTCCGCGCCGACGAGCGCTAATAAGCGCATTCCCCAGCCGATCAAGAGCCATCGTACGGTTTGGTAGTTCAGTGAGTGAATCGAAGTTGGCTTGATAATGTAGACGGTCCTCATAGCGTTTCCGCAACGTGATATCAATGACGGTCAACTGAACTGCCTGCCCGCCATCCCATGGGATAAGCGTATTCTGCGCGTGCAGCCAGATTAACGATCCATCTTTCTTTAAACCCTGCTTCTCGTATTGAGTAGGGGCGAGAAGGCCGTGTGCAGACTGCTGACTTCGTCGCAAGGGCGATAACCATCCTCCTGGCGGGAAGAGGGGAACCAGAGCGCCGAGCCCAACAATGTCGTTGGGGTTATCGTAACCAAATATATCGGCGAATGCCTGATTCGCGAACAGAGGCTCTCCATCGCGTTCGATGCAAATGCCAAGAAGGGATGTTTCTACCAAAGAGCGAAAGCGTTCCTCGCTTGCGCGCAAGTTCTGTTCTGCACGCTTTCTTTCAGTAATATCTGATTGAATACTAATAAAATTTGTTACAGTACCGTCTGATGCACGGACTTGAGACAGAGATGAATTACACCAGTACTGCGTACCATCCTTGCGCCTGCAACAAATTTCCCCATGCCATTCTGCGCTAGATTTCATAATCTCTAACAGGCACTGGCGGTTGTCGTACAAAAAATTTTGAGACATCGGAGTGCCAGGAACCTTGGCAAGGATCTCGTCTCGCGAATACCCCGTCATTTCGATCAGGCGGTCATTGACAAATTCGATATTCCCCTGGGCATCAGTGATCATGACGGCGACGGAGCTTTGCTCTACCGCGCACCAAAGCTTTCGCAAGTCCATCTCCGCACGGCTCAACTCGGTAACGTCGTGGACCGTGCCGAGCATGATCAACGGGACGCCGGCCTCGTCAAAGGACACTTCTCCCATTTGGACAACGTAGCGCAGAGTGGCGTCCGCATGAACGACGCGGTGTTCGATCCGATACGGTGCGCCCGTATAAAGCGCATCCTTGATCGCCGCCTCGACGCGCGAACGGTCGCCCGGATGAACCGCTTCAAGGAACTCGTCGTACGTCGCTGCTTCGGTGATATCTCGACCGAAGATGCGGTAAACTTCTTGCGACCAGAGCATCTCGTTGCTGCGTACGCGCAACTCCCAGTTGCCGAGGTGCGCGATACGCTGGGCATCGATGAGGCTTGACTCGCTGCGATAAAGAGCCTGTTCGGTGTGCTTTTGGGCGCTGACGTCGGCGCGGATGACGGCTCGTCCGCCCCCTCGGGTCAGATATTCACGAACCTCGATCCAGCCGCCGCTGTCCGTGCGATATGATCGCATGACCGGAGGATGCTGACGCCTGCTGAACTGCGTCGCAAGCCAATCATCCATGTCCTGTTCGGGAATGATGATGCAGCCGCGCCGCACCATTGCGTGCATCAGATCCTCGAATGCGAGCCCAGGCTGAAGAATGTCTTCGACGCGTGCCAAGGCCTGGCGATAGTTTTCATTGCACAGGACCAGGTGATCGCTTGCATCGAACAATGCAAAGCCGTCGGCGATACTCTCTATGGCATCAACAAGGTCGTTCCGCTCCCGATTGGCGCGTTCCTCGGCCAATACCTGAGCAGAAATATCGCTGGTAATGCCTCGGTAGCCGCGAAACGTCCCCGAAGCGTCGTGCACGGGGATTCCGCAGACATTAAGATAGACCGCTTCGCCGTTATCAGCAGCGATCTTGCATCGAAAATCGCGAAATGGGCGCCTTGCTTCGAGATCGGCAAAATGAGCGCGCGAAAAACCGCCTGGGTTGTATGAATACAAATCCATCGGCGTCTTGCCGATCAGTAAAGACAGCGATATCGGCTTGCTTTCGGGTGGTTGACGGGAAAACCATGTGAACCGGAGGCTGGAGTCCATTTCCCAGAACCACATAAACCCGGCCACGCCAAAATCATCAAACCTCCGGTCGTCGCGCTCTCCTGCAGTCGTCGCGCCATTTCTCTCCGGTGTTGGCACATCCGCACCCGTACGAACACCTGATTGATCAGGTGAGGCCTGTGCTATAGCCCATGTCGTTTTTTGAAGAGCACCATTTCCAATTTCTGAATTGCTGTCCTCGCTGACGCAAAGCGGGTCGGCCATCGTCCCGGACGATGGCGGGCATGCTTTGGCTTCGCTGTCAAATTCGATCATGGGCGTGAACCATTTTGCGTACTCTTGGCGACCACGGCGAACTGTTTTCCAATGTACCCGTCGCGATCCATGAGCTTAGTCACCTTGTTCGCCCGTCAGATCCGCAACCAAACCTGCATCAATGAATCTTACACGCGTGGGAGACGTCGCGTCGCCGAATGATGGCTCATAAAATGCGAATGATTCGTTAGGAAGGCGATGCTTTTGACGAAAGAATTTAGCATTCTTCACGTCTTTCGGCCTTATCGTCTGACTAAACAGGCGCGCCGACAGCGGACCCGCTAAAAATAACCTCTTATTTGGAAACAAGAGGTTTGATTGAATCTGGGATGGCTTTTTCGTGGCAGACGGGGGCGATCTTCGCTCGGGAAGGTAAATACCGGGTTATGCGACGTGGGTCTCGGACGGCTCGGGGTGGTGGAGACAAGGGCGAAGCAAAGCCGGCAACCGACCCTTGGTGAGGTCAGCCCGTGGTCTGGCAATTGCATGAATCTGTAAGAGAGAAAATAAAACGGGGGTCGGACTCATGCGGAGATCGAGACAGACAAAGATCGTCGCGACAATAGGTCCCGCAAGCGGGAGCGACGACATGCTCGCGCGCCTGTTCGAAGCGGGCGCCGACGCTTTCCGGCTTAATTTCAGCCATGGCACCCACGAAGAACACGCCGCGCAACTGAGGAGGGTTCGAAACCTGGAGGCGCACGTCGGCCGTCCGATCGGGGTTTTTGCCGACCTGCAAGGTCCAAAGCTGCGCGTCGGTCGCTTTGCAAACGGAAAAATCAGCCTCGAGGCCGGCAACCCGTTCCGTCTAGACTTATCGGATGAGCCGGGCAGTATCGAACGGGCCCAGCTGCCCCATCCCGAAATCTTCGCCGCGCTTCATCCCGGGGCCCAATTGCTTTTGGATGATGGTCGCCTCTGCCTTCGCGTGACCGCGTGCGGGACGGATTTCGCCGATACCACGGTGGTCATCGGCGGCGCACTCTCGAACAACAAGGGCGTCAATCTGCCCGACGTTGTGCTCGAGGTGTCCCCGCTGACGGAAAAGGATCGGCGCGACCTGGAGTTCGCGCTGGACATCGGCATCAGCGTCATCGCCTTGTCCTTCGTTCAGCGCCCTGAGGACGTTGAAGAAGCCAAGCGCCTGATCGCCGGGCGGGCGCACCTGATCTCGAAGCTCGAAAAGCCCTCAGCCATTGAGAAACTAGAGGAGATCGTCGAGCTGACGGACGCCGTCATGGTCGCCCGCGGCGACCTCGGTGTGGAGCTTCCTCCGGAAACGGTGCCCGCCATCCAGAAGCGAATCATTCGCGCGTGCCGACAAGCCGGCAAGCCGGTGATCGTCGCCACGCAGATGCTGGATTCGATGATCTCTTCCCCGACACCAACGCGGGCAGAGGCCTCGGACGTGGCGAACGCCGTCTATGAGGGCACGGATGCCGTGATGCTCTCGGGCGAGACGGCGGTGGGACAGTATCCCGTGGCGGCGATCGGGATGATGGATCGGATCATCAAGCACAGCGAAGCGGACCCAGCCTATCCGGAACTGTTGAACGCAGGCCAGGCCAAGCCGAAGCGGACAACGGCGGACACGATCACGGAATCAGCTAGCCGGGCGTCAATCACGCTGCCGGCGGCGGCGATCGTCACGTTCACGAGCTCCGGTGCAACAGCGTTGCGAGCGGCGCGCCGGCGCCCGCCAGTGCCCATTCTCGCGTTGACCCCATCCCTCCAGGTCGCCCGCAACCTCGCGTTTGTATGGGGTATTCACGGGATCGAGGTCGAAATCCTCGATGATCACGTCGACATGGAAGCGCTGGCAGTCAAAGTGGCCAGCGAAGGAAGCTTCGCGAAAAGCGGAGACCACCTCGTCATTACCGCGGGATTGCCCCTGCACACCATGGGCCCCACCAACGTCATGCGCCTCGTTAAGGTCCAACACGAGTAAACGGAGCTTCGTGAGGAGAATTGAACTGCGCCGGGCTTCCCGGGGGCTCCCGATTTTTCGAAGATCGTCCGGCATTTGGGAACCGGTCGAAATGGACACGTAGTGGTAGATCGAGGCGCGAATGACGCCTATTCCGCCGGATCTTGGCGTCGGTAAATCGCGCCAACGCTCCTTTCGTTGAAGCGGTCCCACGCGTGCGAGCGCTTCTCATCGTAAGGAACTAACAGCCGACGCAACTTCTCCAGTGAAACGACAAGGGTCGTGATCCATACTGCGGCCAACACACACGATCGAAGATTAGGGGAGAGGGGTCGGAATGATGAGACGGCGGCTGACTTTGATCGTACTGACGCAGGCACTAACGCTGACACTGAGCGTCATGCTCGTAGCCGCCACGGTCGAGGCCCAACAGATTACGGGCGTGCCGGGTTCGCCCAGCGCGACCACGACCATCGACGGGGAACAGTTACCGCCGCCTCCGGCCCCGTTCGGCGGCAAGATCGAGCGGAATGCCGCGCAATCGACGCCGTACTGGCCAGCGCGCGTCGAGCCGCCGAAGGGCGCACCCAACGTGCTGCTGATCATGACCGACGACTCAGGCTTCGGCGTGCCCAGCACGTTCGGTGGCGTTATCCCGACGCCGTCGCTCGATCGCATAGCCGCCAACGGTCTGCGCTACACCAACTTCAATTCGACGGCGCTGTGTTCGCCGACGCGCGCCGCCCTAATCACCGGGCGGAACCATCATTCGGTGGGCTTCGGCCAGATTGCCGAGATGGCGACCGGCTTTCCCGGCTACGACAGCATCATCCCCCCCGACAAGGCGACGATCGGCCGGATCCTCAAGGACAACGGCTATCGTACCTCGTGGTTCGGCAAGGACCACAACACGCCGGCCTTCCAAGCCAGTCAGGACGGGCCGTTCGACCAGTGGCCGATCGGCATGGGCTTCGAATACTTCTACGGATTCATTGGCGGCGACGCCAACCAGTGGCAGCCGAACCTGTTCCGCAACACCACCCAGATCTATCCCTATTACGGCAAGCCCGGCTGGAATCTGATTACCGCCCAGGCCGACGATGCGATCGCCTACATGCGGCGGATCGACGCGCTCGACCCGGAGCAGCCGTGGTTCGTCTACTACGTTCCCGGCGGAACCCATGCTCCGCATCACCCGACGCCGGAATGGATCAAGAAAATCAGCGACATGCACCTGTTCGATCAGGGCTGGAACGCGCTGCGCGATCAGATCTTTGCCAATCAGAAGAAGCTCGGCGTGATCCCGCCGGGCGCCAAGCTGACGCCGTGGCCCGATGACCTGCTGAAGCGTTGGGACACGCTCTCGGCCGACGAAAAAAAGATGTTCCTGCGCCAGGTCGACGTCTTCGCCGCCTACGTCGCCTATACCGATAACGAGATCGGCCGCGTCATCCAGGAGGTGGAGAACCAGGGCAAGCTCGACAACACGCTGATCATCTACATCAACGGCGATAACGGTACGAGCGCCGAGGGCACCATGGTCGGCACACCGAACGAAGTGGCGATGTTCAACGGCGTCGTCGTCCCCGTCGAGGACCAACTCAAGTATTTCTACAACGTCTGGGGCAGCGACCAGACCTACCCGCACATGGCGGTGCCCTGGGCGTGGGCGTTCGACACACCATTCTCCTGGACCAAGCAGGTCGCCTCGCACTTTGGCGGCACGCGCCAGGGCATGGCGATTTCCTGGCCGAAGGTGATCACCGACAAGGGCGGCATCCGCAACCAGTTCCACCACATCATCGACATCGTGCCGACGATCCTCGAGGCGACCCAAATCAGGCAGCCCGAGGTGGTCGACGGTATCAAGCAAAGCCCGATCGAGGGCGTCAGCATGGTCTATACGTTCGATAAGGCCAACGCCAACGCGCCATCGACGCACAAGACGCAGTACTTCGAGATGTTCGGTGACCACGCCATCTATCACGACGGTTGGATCGCCAGCACCAAGGTGATGCGCCCGCCATGGGATACGTTCGGGCCGGCGCTGCTCGACCCGGCCGGCTTTCCCTGGGAACTCTATGACCTGAGCAAGGACTGGACGCAGTTCGAGAACGTCGCCGACAAGTACCCGGAGAAACTCAAGGAAATGCAGGGCCTGTTCTGGGCTGAGGCGGAAAAACACCAGGTCCTGCCGCTCGACGCGTCGGTATCCGCGCGGCTCGTCACGCCGCGTCCCAGCCTCACCGCCGGACGCAATACGTTCACCTGGTCCGGCGAGTTGACCGGTACGCCAAATGGCGATGCGCCGTTCATCCTCGATTCGTCCTACCACTTTAAGGCCGATGTCGAGATTCCCCAGGGCGGTGCCGAAGGGATGATCGTCACCCAGGGCGGCCGGTTCGGTGGCTACGGCTTCTACATTCTCAAGGGCAAGCCGGTGTTCCTGTGGAACCTGCTCGACCTGAAACGCATCCGCTGGGAAGGCGGCGAGGCGCTGTCACCCGGCAAGCACACCTTGGAGTTTGACTTCGCCTATGACGGACTCGGATTGGGCACCCTCGCCTTCAACAACGTCAGCGGAATCGGCCGCAGCGGTACCGGCGTGCTCAAGGTCGATGGCAAGGAAGTCGCGCGCCAGACAATGGAGCGGACGCTGCCGCTCATCCTGCAATGGGACGAAAACTTCGACGTCGGCGCCGACACCGGCACCCCCGTGGACGACAAGGACTACCAGGTGCCCTTCACGTTCACCGGCGACCTTACCAAGCTGACGCTGACGGTCGACCGGCCGAAGCTCACGCCCGAGGACGAGAAGCGGTTGATGGGAGCGCAGCGCAACAACCAGACGAGCGAGTAGCGAGATCACCGAGATGGAGGTGAAGGCGGCTGATCGCCGCCTTCACCAATAGCCTGAGGTTCGAGAGTGAAGTGGCGGTTTCGCGATAGCGGCGCCGAATTCACCGCCAAGCCGGCTGGTTGATCCGCAAGGGGGCAATGACTTGAACAGGGGATTGATACGATGCGAAATGGGGGGGGGAGGACGCCTCGCGCGAGGAACGGTTGTCGCTGCTGGCCTGTTGATCGCGACCAACGCTCATGCCGGCGGCCTTTTCCTTTACGAGATGGCGACGCCCGATCTGGGCACGGCGTCGGCGGGTCGGGCGGCGGCGGCCGACAACGCAGCGACGGCGTTCGGCAATCCCGCCGGCATGACCCGTCTCGATCAGTCGCAGATGCTGGTCGGCATCCAGCCGGGTTACGGCATCTCCCATTTTGACAAAGACAACGAAACGACGGTCTCGGGCGGCAACGGTGGCAACGCGCTGGGGTTCATCCCGGGTCTCGCCGGCTACTACGTCTATAGTGCCACGCCTGACCTCAAGTTCGGCCTCTCGCTGGGCTCCGATTTCGGGCTCTCCTCCCGCTACCAATCCCAATGGTCCGGCCGATACTATGCACAGCAGGAGCAGATCATCACGCTGGGCGCGTTCCCCGTCGCCGCCTACAGGATCAACCCGTGGCTGTCGATCGGCGGCGGCGCACAGATCATCTACGGCAAGCTGAATTCGAAGACGGGAATCAACGACGCGCTCGATGGCGGCGACGCCAGCATCGACATCTCGAGCCATGACGTCGGATACGGCGGCATCGCCGGCATTCTCGTCGAGCCGGCGGAAGGCACGCGCTTCGGCGTCACCTATACGTCCCAGGTGAAACTCGACTTCAACGAGAAGCCAACCACCAACAATCTCGGGCCGCTGCTGACCGATGCACTGAACGATTCGGGGTTGACCGGCGCCAAAGTCAACCTGGGGCTGACAATACCCAACCAGGTGATGGTCAGCGGCTATCATGAGCTGACCGACACCGTGGCGATCATGGGCAACGTCGTCTGGCAGCAGTGGAGCCAGTTCGGCCAGCCCACCATCGAGGTCGACTCGACCACCAGCCGCAAAGCAACCGCTAACCTCAACTACGACGACACCTGGGGTTTCGCGCTGGGCAGTGCCTACAAGTTCGAGCCGGGCTGGACATGGTCGCTGGGCGTCGCATTCGATACGTCACCGATCTCCACGAAGGAGCGCTCGCCGGCCTTACCGCTCGACCAGCAGGTCCGCGTCGGCACCGGTCTGCAGTATGCGCTGAACGAGCGCATGACCATTGGCGGCGCATACGAATACGTGAACCTCGGCGAGGCCGACATCAGCCGCAGCAAGCCGTTGGGCGGAACCATCCACGGCAATTACTCGACCAACGAAATCCATTTCTTCAATGCCACGCTCAGCTGGAAATTCTGACTCTGCGATAAGCGAGAATATCCAGATAACCACATTTTCGCCGCGCCGCTCCAGATCCGCCGAGCGATACGGCGACAAGACGCCCGGCCAGGTCCGGGCCGAGCACCTTCAATGCGCGGCTGAAGCCGCGTAGCTTTCAGCCCGGTGCCTTATCACATACAGCGGGCGGCACAGTCCGCGACGCCATCGATGCAAAACGACCTGGGCGACGCGAGTTGCCGCCTCGCGCTCAGCGGTGGCCGTGCCGCTTGGTTTGTTCGCTCGGACCGCTGCTGCCACTCGACATCGAGGCCATGCTCTCGAACACGCCGTCCTTGAAGACGAGGGCGTGCATCAGCGCCGCGGCGAGATGGAGGAGGAACGTGGCGAACAACAGGAATGCGAGGACCGTGTGGGTCGATCGCAGCGCCGCGAACAGCATATCGCCCTGGGGAAGGATCGGCGGCAGTTCGAGCCCGCCGTAGAGCACGATCGGGTAGTGGGCGGCAGACAACATTCCCCAGCCGACCAGTGGCACCGCGAACATCAGAACGTAAAGCAGGACATGCGAGCCATGGGCAGCGAGCCGCATCGGTACCGGCATGCCTCGCGGCAGGGGGGGTGGCGGATTGAGCAGGCGGTTCACCAGACGGATCGTCACCAGAACGAGGATCGCGATGCCAAGGGGTTTGTGGATGGACACCAGCCAGTGGTAATCGGCGAGAGAGGCCATCATGCCGGCGCCGATGAACAGCATGGCGATGATCATCGCCGCCATCAGCCAGTGGAGAACGCGCGAGAGACCGGGAAATCGCTGCTGGCTCATGGTCAGGAACCTTTATTCGTTGCGGGGACCTGCACCTCGCTCGGCGTCTTCTCCTCTCCCGCTCGCCGCGTGTAGGAGATCGAGTAGGCGGCGGACCGGGCGCTAAGCAGCGGGTCGTCCGATGGCTCGATGCCGGACGGCAGGACCAGCGGATCGAAATTGATGTCGCGGCAATTGCCCGGGGATTCTGTTTCGGCGTGGTCAAAGGTGAGCGTGCCGACGTCGGCCCGTTCCCGGTCCGGGGGCCAGGGAAGGCTGGCATCACCGGTCGGGTCACCGGACTGTCCCAGCGTCAGAACCAGATGCCATTGCGCGGGCCCCCGCTCGATCCGGGCGATCAGCGCGTCGAACAGGAAATTTTTGTCCTTATCGACGGGGGACCCGGCAGCGGGCTCGGCCGTGGGCTCGCCGGCCGGCGCGGCCGCGGGTTCGACGGCAGCCACGGCCGGATCGACCGCGATCATCGACCACCTTACCGACGTCGATGTGCCGTCGCCATTCACGAAGCGGAAGGCATTGAGAGCGTTGTAGCTCGCAGTATCGAACCCGGAGGAAAGCGCCCGTGCCGTGATGAGCTCCAGCGCCGGCGGCGCCTCGGAGTGAGCGGCAAGAAATGCCTTCATTTTCGCGGGATCAGGCTTGCCTGTGGCGGGATCGGCCTCAGAGGCAAGCAGCAGATCGCGGAAACCCGCCGCATCCCGGACCGGAAAGACCGGGATGTCGACCATCGCGGTTCGCCATTCCTCGCCGTCCGGCGGCCGGAAACTCACCGCCAGGGCGAAGATATCGGTTTTGCTGTCCGCGACATAGGGCTTGCCTCCGGCGAGTGAAAAGCGACCTGTAACCGGGATATGCCCTTTTTCGAAGACCGCAGCCTTGGAGACATTTGTGCCGTTGCCGTTGCTGTCGAAGTAACCCGTGACGCATACGCCCTTCGCATGATTGCGTCGGAATCCCGAAAAGACGCCGTTCACGTCCTGAAATGTATCAATGAGGTCTTCCTGCGTGAGGCGGCCAAGCGAAAAGAGGCCCCCGGCATAAGCAAAGCTGAGCGTGATCGCGGCGACGACTGCGCCGATCACCGATCCGCCAACCAGGATGCGCCTGTCGAGCGGCCAGAGCCGATAAGGCTGCGAGCGGTCATGGTCGTCAGCCATCGAGTGCCTCCTTTATGGTCCCATTGAACAAGCGTAGCCCGGATGGAACGAGGTGCAATCGGGGAATTCCTCGGCCACCGACATTCCTGCGACGCGAGCGGCATGACTCGCCAACCTCAGCCCGCCGGGTCAGCCCACGATGCAACCCGACCAAACACCTTAAAGAGAAACAGAAAATCCCCCAACGCCAGCAGATGAAAACTCTTCCGCTGTTTTGACCTGCCCCGGGTGATCCCCCATTCTTGGTGGCAGAGTGTCCTCCCTCTTAGATTGTGCCATATGTGGAGCGTCCAAGGGAATCCTGCTTTGTTGCGCGCCCTTGCGGATCACTGTCCGTTCCGCCGGGCGGCAGCCTCAACCCCTTGATCAGACCGTAGATGGCGGGGATAACGATCAGCGTCAGGCCGGTCGAGGAGACCATGCCGCCGATCATCGGCACGGCGATCCGTCGCATCGGCATTGTCAGACCAATCCAGTTTGAGGGGGGCACGGATAGACCGTAAGGTCGAAGGATGAAGAACCCTTTCCGCTATTTCAACAGCTCCCCCGAGGTGATCCGGCTCGCGGTGATGATGTACATCCGCTATCCGCTGTCGTTGCGGCAGGTGGAAGATCTGCTGTTCAAGCGCGGCATCGATATCTGCCATGAGACGATGCGCTTCTGGTGGACTCGGTTCGGTCCGCTGTTCGCCGTGGAGATTCGGAAGCGGCGGGTTCATCGCCAGTTGTACTCGAACTGGCGATGACATCTGGACGAAGTGTTCGTGTGGATCAACGGAAAGACGCGTTACCTCTGGCGTGCCGTGGATCACGAGGGCGAAGTGATCGAGGTTTTTGCCACGAAACGCCGGGATCGCAAGGCGGCGCTTGCGTTTCTGAAGCGCGCGATGAAGCCCTATAGCCGGCCACGATCGATCGTAACCGATCGTCTGTGATCATATCGCGCGGCGATGAAGGTTATCGGCGTTGAGCATCGCCAGGAATGCGGCCGCTGGCTCAACAATCGGGCAGAAAATTCGCACCAGCCATTCCGGCGACGAGAGAGGCTGATGGGCCGCTTCCGAAGCCTTAAGACGCTGCAGAAGTTCGCTGCCGTCCATGTCTCGATCCACAACCTCTTCAACATCGAACGTCATTTTTATCGCCGGCACACATTCAAGCTGAACCGTTCAGCTGCACTCGCTGAGTGGCATCGGCTGGCCTCGTAGCCCGCTGAAGCTGGGTGGGCCGAAGCTTCCCCAGTTTAATACTCTGACAACGTCGGATGGCCCGCTCGCCGTTCATCAGCCGCGTCACGTCGTCGCCGCTGGTCGAGTCGCCGCACAAGAGACGGCGGTCCCCGAGCAGCCAGAGATCCCCTGGCGGGAAAATCGGGTGCGCTGGTGGTTCGGGAATGAGATCTTCGTTGACGAGACCGTCGCCGATCAGCGCCAGCAACTCGTCGAGCTCCTCGGCGCTGAAGCCGGTCAGCCCGAGGTCGTAGCCGGCGCCGTTCAGCTCGTGGAACTCTGCCGCGAGCAACTCCTCGTCCCAGCCGGCATCGGGCGCCAGCTTGTTGTCGGCGATGCGATAGGCGCGCACCTGCTCCGGCGAAAGGTGCGCCAAGCGGATCACCGGCACCGCGTCGAGACCGAGCCGGCGTGCCGCCAGGATCCGGCCGTGCCCGGCGATCACCTCGAGCTCGTCGTTGACCAGGACCGGCATGATCCAGCCGAACTCGACCAGCGACGCCGCCAGCTTGGTGACCTAGTCGTCCGAGTGCGTGCGCGGATTGCGCGCGTATGGACGCAGATCGTCGATGCGCAGCGGCTCGATGCTGCCGGGCTGAAAACGCAGGTCGGTCATGAGACCCTGGTGCAGAGGATGTGGACGAGCGCGCGGATGAGCGCGCAGGATTGGCTGGCGTTTTTGGCGCCGGCGCCGGCTCCGGCTTTGGCCAGCCAGCCAGTCAGCTCTGGCCGGCCAGACGGCCAGCTAAGCCTTCGAAACTATGTCGAAACTCACTGGCGTGGCGCGCCGGCCTCACGGATTTTGGCGTTGTCGCTAGCGCTGCGTCGCGCTGCGCGCCCCCACGTTGTAAAGCAGCGTGGAAGGAACCGAACATCCGCACCCAACGAAAACCAAGCATACTTCGCAACAATAGGCTATCCTGGGCACAGTCCTAATCTTCGTTTGTTTATACTAATTGTATGGCCGCACGTCAAGAGCGCTACTTGTGGTGTTGCTGTCGGCTGTAGTTGAAGAGGCCCGCCGAGTTGCGACTGCAGTGTGAAGCAGCAGAGACCACCGAGACTTGCAGTTTGGATGCTTTTGTCGTTTGAGAGCGATATCGACCCAACCGCAGGGTTCGCTTCTCTCGGTTCGGAACGGATCGCCCGTGTAACTTGACCTGACCCAGGCGCAGAGTGTCGCGATAGGTCAAATTGGTGCAAAGAATGAGCATTTTGTCCGGCTGGGAGGCGATTGTCGATGAGGCGCTCAGCCTGACCGGGTCTCGCATCGGCAGACCGCCCCACTTTAGGCATTGGCGCGCTTTGGTGCGGCTGTGTAACGATCATTCAGGCATCGCCGATGGCCCCTCGTTCGCTGCCGCCCTCATCAGATGCATCGATCGGAACTGGCAGGTTCGAAAACGCACCCTCCCTCCCTCGCTGCAGAACTGGCGTTTCGCGGCACAGACAAAGATCAGTGAAAGGAACTGCAGCCCAGAGGTAAGCTTCGAACGCGCTGTAGTTTGCGCAGATCCTGTCTGGTGGGCGAACCAGGTGCCAACCTCCTCCGGGCTAACGGACCCTACTTCGGACAGAAGACGCAGTATCGATCTGGTCCACCGCCGCTCTGACAGGCGATCCTACGAGTTCATCGAGCTGAAAATAGCGTGCGATACCCCGCTCTACGCCGCCGTGGAGCTGTTCAGCTACGGCGTCCTCTATGTCTTCTCTAGACAGCTTCCTTACTATGTGGATTGTCCGCTGATACAGGCTGAGTGCGTGGACCTGCGCGTTCTGGCACCTTCGACCTACTATCGACGCCGCAACAACAGCGAGGACTTCGATCTGAGCTGGCTTGAACGTTTGCTGGACGACGGCATCGCCGCCTTAACGCGGAGCACGTGTCGCGGACCGCTGGCAATGAGCTTCGCGTTTTCGGTCTTTCCCGAAGAATTCGCCTGGGACGCTCGCCATGGTTCCGCAACAGCCGCCTACGCCCTCTCTATGGTCAGCGACCGGCGGCCGCTTTACGAGTAGCCAGAGAGGGCGTCTCTCCATAGCCACCCAAATACCGTGACCCCGGCGCTAGAGCGGTTTCCACTCACTCTGGCTCATATCCTGCGGGGGTGAAGAAGTTTGCGCATTCGGCTGGTGTGAATAGATCGATGAGCGTGCCGATGGTGCGCCAGAGGCCGTCGACGGTGCGTTCGGCGGCTTTTCGGAGCAGGGGCTTCAGCTTGGCGAACGCGTTTTCGATCGGGTTGAAGTCCGGGCTGTAGGGGGGCGTCCAGCACCATGGGCGCGACGATGCCCGACAGCCGCAGACCGGCGACGAACGTCGTCGTCTTCCAGTGGCCAAACGGCACGCCTATGCGCAGCCGTTCACCGCGCGGGGCGCAGTCCAAAGACGACGTCATTTTCACCAGACGCTCGCGACCCCGCACGGACAGAAGATCGCGTAAGGGTTGCAACGACTGCCACCAGACTGGATGCTATTCTTCTTGGGCCATATGCCATGGCGTGCCCATTTCGTCCGCTACAATATCCTGCGCGTGTGCTCGACAGGCGCTCATGCCTCCATCGCCAGCTCGCGACTGCCGGCATGGCTTCGCGACCGCCCCTTCGGCACGCCGGGGATCGAGCACTTGAGCTTCGCCGGCATGGGCATTGATGCCGCTTACGCCAAGTTGCGGGAAACCTACGCCTTGTTCGCGATGCTGGTCAGGCAATTGGCCTCGACCAGCGACAATATAAGACGTCCGGGAAAGGTTATGAAACCACCAAACCCAAGCATATTTTCTCCCGGACGCGCTATCGCGAGGTGATGATCGCGTACTGCATGCTGCCGAGTCAGTTCCTGATCGCTCTGTTGTCGCCGGCATTCCTCGCCCTGCACTGGTTGGATCGGGCCACGAGGGGCGTCTGACCTTCACGTCGCTGCGCAAGCACCGGAACTCCGGCTGCTTCACTGGCAGTGCCAGCCGAGGCCCGCCGGTTGTCGTCGAACAACGCCCAGATGCGCTCGACCGTCGGCGTCATCTCGTCGAGCGGCAGCGGCACCTCGTCCGGGAACGGCTCGCCCAACCACACCGCCCGCCCTGTATCCATCAGGAAACGGTGCACGAGACGGATGTCGCGTGTCATCCGCCGCGGCGGCACCTTGAGCATCTGACGATAAACGAACGCCTTCAGCCAGTCGAAGTCAGCCAGCCCGAGCCGTCGCCGGCGCTGTGGACCGGTACCTGGCGTCACCCCCCAGCGAGCGTCGGCCCCGAGATCGAACATGAAGACAGGGCGTCGTGTCGCACAGGCTTCCGCCAGCATCGAGGCGCTGTCACAGGTGACGATGAATTGATCGGCGAGAGCGAGATAGCCGTAGAACGGATTGTGCTCCGCGTTCGCCGTCCACTGGAAAAAGTGACAGGGAGCCGAAATCGCGGCGCGCAGGGCCTCGGCGGACGCCGGCCTCGTCCGCGCGCTGGTGGTGACCAGCAGCGATCCACCAGCTTTTGCCGCCATGGCGCTGGCTTCTCTGCCGATGCGGGCGGCCTTCTCCGGGTCGAGAGCATAGGGGCCGCCGTAGCCGCCGACGAGGACAGCGATATGCGGCTTCGGCAGATGTACCAAGCGGGGCGTCCAAAGGTTTTCCGCCGCGGCCAGCTTGCCAGCCGTCACCCGGGTTAGGGTCAAGGCGTTCTGCTGGACGTTCGGCAGCCGGCGCAGCCGGAACTCGGGCGACGTCACCACCAGATCGAAAGTCTCCAATCGCCCCCAGGTCCGACCCATATGAACATAACGTGTTCGCCCGCCCGCCCGGCGGCGTATCCAGCGGCAGACCGGCTCGTTGCGCATGGAGGCGGATATGATCAGGTCGGGCCAGGGCGGCCCCAGCGGATCGGACTCGCCTCGGTCGATGCCGAGCAGGGTGGCACCGCGCCAGACGTCGACGGCATATCCGAAGGACCGGTAGGCCAGCCGCTTGACCTCGAACGGCCAGCCCAGCGCCTCAGCAACAGCCAGAATCTGCGCGTTGTCGCCCTCACGGTAACACAGGATCGCCCAAACTCGTGGCGTTGCGGCATCGCTCACAGCGGCGTCCCTCCTGGGGCTCTTGCGGCACCCGCGCTGACGGCGGACGGTCCCGATCGTCCCTACGCCGATTCGCCGCGTCGCCGTTCGCCCTCGATCATGTATCGGCGAACCATGCTCTTGGCGCTGCCATACACCCGGACCCAGGGATCACGATTCAGCGAAAAGAACGTATCGGTCTGAAGCCGATAGCATTCGGCGATGAAGTTGATGTAACGCCGGTGTACCTGCGTTGGTGAGCGCGGGGAGACCCCATGCACGGCGTTGGGCGTGTTCAGCCATAGCACCAGAGAATTGGCCTCGTACTTCACTTCATCGAAGGCCTCGACCAGCTTTTCATCAATGTGCTGGCGCCGATTGAAGTGCGGCTCTTGCGTCTTTAGGTTATAAAGCAACAGATCGCCGCCGGTGGATTGGTCGCCGGGAAGCCGCATGTAGAGGATGCCGGCAAACAGCTTGTACGGCTTATCGAGGTGCGGACCACGCACCGTACTCCGCTCGGTTACCGGACTGTTGACGACGAACTGAGTGTCCAGAGTAACATCGCTCCGCATGTTTTCGCGGAGACTCTCCGGTGGCCTACCTGCTCGGTAACGGCGCAGGCCGTAGCTCAGGTCGTCCAGCGCTTTGCCGAATCTATATGCCATATCTGGATACTCTCGCAGGATCGCCCTGTGCCAGAAGCGGATCAATTCGGTCAAGAACGCATCCGAACAATGATACGAGAAGAACTCTCTCCAGATCGTCGGTGTCGCCGCGTTGGCGAGAACGTCGCAGGCCGGCGAGCGAAACACCTGGTTGTTGGGCAGCGGTCCCGTGCCGGCGATGCGATCCAGGCTGGGGAACGCTGCAGCCAGTTCCGCATAGTACGCCGGATCAAGCGCGTTCCGCACTCGGATATAGGGGAAGGGCCGGTAGACAATCTGCGTCGGGTCCAGCCTCCCAAGAATGCTCGGCATCATTCCATCCCCTCGACCCCCGACAGACGCGTTTGTCGATGCCATTCGAACAGCCGGCCGGCGGTAAACGTAACGACGGCACCGATGATCATGCCGTAAAGCACGTCTACGCCGTAATGGTAGCCGGCGTAGACCGTGCTGACGGCAAGTCCGACGCACAACGGCACCAGCAGCAGCGGCGCTACAGAGAATCGAACCGCGAAATACGCACAAACAAAGGCGACGGCGACGTGGCTGCTGGGAAAGGCACCGCCGACGATGGTTCCGTGCTGGAAGACCCAGCGCTCGATGATCGTTATTGGGCCACCGGCAAGCTCCAGCACCGGGCCCGGATAGCTGGGCCAGAAGATCGGGCCGCCCGCCGGCGTTAACAGGAAATGCAGATAGCAGACCAAGAACGTCAGGGATACCGTAAGTATGTACCTACGAAAGGCTGGCGACGGCAGCTCTGCATTCGCCGTCTGGCGAAGGTAAAGGGCAAAGCCTACGCCTGGAACGATAAAGTAGTATGACGCGTAGCAGAGATACATCAGCTCGGTAAGCCAGGGGCGGCTGCTCTCCTGCAGCAGTGGCGTCAGCACCGCCCCGAACAGCCAGAGATCCGCCGCCACCAACTGCGCATCGATGAGTTGCGGCTGGATGATCGGCAGCATGCGCCCGATCGCCTCGAAGCAGAGCGTGCAAAGCAGCAACGGATACCACCAGCGCAAAAAGCGCGTTAGCGGGTTTGGACGCCGCGCTTGCATCGCAAGCACGATCACCGGCACCGATGCCAATAGAAGTTGCAACGCCACCAGGCTCGTCAGTTGCGCAGCAGTACCGCGATCAATCGCCGACAGCAGCAGGACAGTTATCAGGCTGACGTAAGCAAGAAAAATGCTATCCTGTAGTTGCCAGGACCCCAGGATGAAGCTCACATCCTTGGAATCTGCTACGCGAGATACAGTGTTCAACAACAAGGTTGCCCCGGACTGACCAGTCCTCGATGTTCAATTCCACAATCTGAACGATGCGGTTGCTCACTACCGTGCCGCGGCACCACGCGACCATCTTGCATCGTTAACACAAGGGCCGGAGTTAAGGAAAGCCGTGGGTGCCGCACGAACTTTACAAATCGGTAAGTTGCAGTTTTTTTAACCGTTAGTTACCGCTATGTTACAAAAGCGGCGGACGCAAGATGCTATGCGTGCGGCGGGGATCTGGCTGGGACCGATGGCCGTCAAGCGGAAGAAAATACGTCTCTATCCTTCTGGCGATCGATCACCGGGATGTTTGTAAACGTGCCGCCAGCCTGAGAGGCCGAGCGGCTAAGTCGGGTATAGCCGACACCTAACGGCGTGGCCTGTGGCTGTCGCCGCATAAAACGGCATTGTCGGCTGAACTCCGCATCGCTGTGATGTTGTCAGCCCTCGGCACGGACTCAGTAGAGAGAAGGGGCGCATGAGGCTTGCCGAGACTTGCAACGACATCCTGCCGCTCCGCATCGCGGAGTTTGAAACGCTACCGGAAGCGCTGGATTACGCCGCCCGCGGCCGGACCGGTTTCAACTTCTTTTCAAGCCGCGGGCAACCTTCCTCGGCGCTGACTTACGCCGAGCTCCGCGAATCCGCCATCGATTTGGCGCGCAGGCTCGTCGCCGCGCGGTTCGCACCCGGAAGCCGCATCGGGATCATCGCCGAGACGACTCCCGAGTTCATGACGTTTCTGTTCGCTTGCCAGTACGCGAGCCTCGTCCCAGTGCCACTGCCCGCCAACCTCAACGTTGGCGGCCATCAGGCGTATGTTGATCGGTTACGGGGTATGCTGGCGGCGGCGCGTCCGGTCGCCGCGGTCGGTTCGGTCGATGTCTTGAGGTTCTTGCGGGAAGCGGCAAGCGGCCTTGGGTTGGTGATGGTCGACACCTGTGACGCGTTCTTCGCCCTTCCGGCCAAGAATGCTGACATTCGGCCGTTCGGCAGAGACGATCCCTGCTACGTCCAATACTCGTCGGGAAGCACCAGCCAGCCGCGCGGCATCCCGGTCACACAACGCGCGTTAATCAGCAATGCGCAGGCGATCGGCAAGCACGGGCTCGCCCTGCGCGCGGGTGATCGGGCGACGTCGTGGCTACCCCTCTACCATGACATGGGGCTCGTCGGTTTTTGTCTCACGCCGATGCTTTCCCAGATCACCGTCGACTACTTGGCGACCTCGAGTTTCGCGCTGCGTCCCCGCCTCTGGCTGAAGCTGATCTCCGAATTTCGCTCGACGATTTCCTTCAGCCCGACCTTCGGTTACGAACTCTGCGTCCGCCGGTCGGTGAAGGACGGCGGCAGCGATTTCGATCTGTCCTCATGGCGCGCCGCCGGCGTCGGCGGCGAAATGGTGCGCGTTGATGTTCTCGAACGGTTCGCGAGTGTATTCGCCGAAAGCGGATTCGACAACCGCGCCTTCATCCCCAGTTATGGCCTCGCCGAAGCAACGCTCGCCGTCACTTTCACGCCGCTGGGGCACGGCATGGGCATCGACGTCATCGATCGCGACGCTTACGAGCGGTCGGGGCGGGCCGAGCCGATAATCAATGGTGCAGATTCAGACCCGCATCGGGTGCGCGCTTTTGTATCGTGCGGCGCGCCGCTGCCGGGCTATGAGGTGAGCATCTGTGATGACGCGGGCCTCAGGCTGCTGGATCGCACCATCGGCCGGGTAATTGTGGCCAGTCCGAGTGTCATGCCTGGATATCTCCAGGAAACGGAAGAAAACCCCACCGTCATATTGCCGGACGGCCGCCTCGACACGGGCGACATGGGCTACATGTTCGACGGCGAGCTGGTGATCACCGGCCGCCGGAAGGACATGATCATCTGTAACGGCCGCAACATCTGGCCCCAGGATCTGGAATGGCCGGTCGAGCTGCTGGCCAACGTCCGTAGCGGCAGCGTCGCCGCCTTCTCGGTACTCGGAGAGGAAGGGCAAGAACAGATCGTTGTCGTCGTCGAATGCTACACGACCGATGCAGCGGCACGGCGAGCCCTGGAGCTGGACCTGCTTTCCACCGTTCATCGCAGGGCCGCCGTGCTCTGCAAGCTGGTCCTGGTGGCACCGCGCTCCTTGCCCTACACCTCGTCCGGAAAACTCAGCCGGGCGACCGCGAAGGCGCAATATCTCGAAGGCTCTCTGACACTTGCCGAGCCCCCCTCTGGCGTGGCCAGCCGCGACGCGGCAGCCTTACAGGCGCCGGCATGACTCCCTCCGTACCGGATCCCGTGGTCTTCGACGCGGACGATCGCCGATGCGTCGCTGTCACCGGTGCCACCGGCTTCATCGGCCGCAGCATCGTCCGCCGCCTGCGGGATCACGGCTACAAGGTGCGGGTCCTAGTTCGCCCGGGCGGCCCTGCCACGACAGGCGGCGACGAAGTTGTCCCCGGCACCCTCGAAGATTTCCCAAGCCTATGCGCCCTCGTTCGCAATGCCGACGCCGTCGTCCACTGTGCAGGCGTGGTGCGGGCGTGCAGAGCCGATGATTTCCGCCGCGTCAATACGCTCGGAACGGAACGCCTGTTGGCAGCGATCCGAGCCGCGTCACGGCCGGCGCGGATCATGCTGATCTCTTCGCTCGCGGCGCGCGAACCGCACCTGTCCGCCTACGCGTCGAGCAAGCGGGCGGCCGAAGATCTGGTGCGTTCCAGCGGTTTCGAACATTGCATCGTTCGCCCGCCCGCCGTTTACGGCCCTGCAGACCAGACATCCCTGCCGCTGTTTCGCTTGTTGTCCCGGCCGCTAGCGGTGCTACCCGGCTCGTCGCGGTCGCGGTTTTCGGTGATCTTCGTGGACGATCTTGCAAGGCTGGTCGCCACGCTTGTCGAGCGCCCGCGCTGGAAAGGCGATGTGATGGAGCCTGACGACGGACATCCGGACGGCTATGCCTGGGAGGACCTAGCGACGATCGCCGGCAGAAGTTTGGGTATCGGGATCCGTCCGCTCCTGATGCCGAGATGGCTGCTGTGGCTGCCTTCCATCCTCAGCCAGGCGTGGCCGCGGCTGTTCGGGAAACTGCCGCTCATCACCCCCGGCAAGCTGCGCGAGCTCTACCACGACGACTGGGTATGTCGAAGCGATCTGCGTGGCTGTATGTGCGGATGGCAGGCACAGACACCCTTGTCGGAGGGGTTCGCCATCACCGTGACCTGGTACGTTCGGAACGGCTGGCAGGCCGCCCCCTCGTCATTCATCAAGATGCAGCGGGATGGTTTATGAAAATGCAGAATCAGACCACCCCCCCCATTACCGAAGAGGATATCTGGAATGTTGTTTGTAGCGTGTTGCAGCAGCGTAATACCCGGAACATTGCGTTACTGCCCCAGACCAGGATTAATTCAGAGCTAAGCATAGATTCAGTAGAAGTTCTTGATATAGTAATGGAGATAGAAGAGAAATTCAATATAACGATCCCGATTACCGCGCTAGCGGACGTCGAAACAATGGAAGAACTCGCGAAGGTTGTGGCGGTGCGGGTCAGAGGCGAATGAGATGGACATTCTTGACAAATACAATTTGCCGGCAAGCCGGCACAGCCGCCTGACGAGCATTGGTCAGGATCCGTTCGGGGTTGTTGTGGAGAGCATCTACTCCGCGACGGAAGCGAAGATCAACGGCCGCCGCACCATCCTTGCCGGTACCAATAACTACCTGGGCCTGACATTCGAGCCGACAGCCGTCGATGCCGCCATGCGCGCGATCGAGACGCTCGGAACCGGAACGACCGGTTCGCGCATCGCCAACGGCACGTACCGGAGCCATACACAGCTGGAGGAGACGCTGGCGCGATTTCTGAACCGGCGCTCGGTCTTGGTATGCTCCACCGGATACCAGGCCAATCTTGGCGCGATCGCCGGGCTCGCCGGGCCGAAGGATGTGATCTTCGTCGATGCCGACTCGCATGCCAGCATCTATGACGGCTGCAAGCTGAGCGGTGCGACGGTGGTGCGCTTCCGTCACAATGATCCGCACGATCTCGACCGCCGGCTCGCCCGGATGAGTGCCGATGGCGCCTGCAAGCTGATCATTGTCGAGGGGCTGTACAGCATGCTGGGAGACCAGGCGCCTCTCGCTGAATTGGCCGAAGTCAAGGCGAAGCACGGCGCCTTTCTGATGGTCGATGAGGCTCACTCGCTGGGCGTCCTCGGTGCTCATGGCCGTGGCGCCGCCGAGGCCGACGGGGTCGAGGCTGATGTCGATTTCGTCGTCGGCACGTTCAGCAAGACGCTGGGCGCAACGGGCGGATTTCTTGCCTCGAATCACCCGCGGTTCGATGTCCTCCGATTCTGCGCCCGCCCGTACATGTACACGGCGTCCGCCTCCCCGGCGACCGTCGCGTCGGTGCTCGCGGCCGTGGGCGTGGTCGAATCTCGTCCAGAATTGCGGGATTGCCTGCTGGTGAACGGAAATGCGCTGCGCGAGGGTCTGATTGCCCTCGGCTTCGACATCGCCTCGCCGGAGGGCCCGATCGTCGCCATTCGGATGCCGGACGAGGAGACAGCGGTGTTCGCCTGGAACAGGCTGCTGACGCATGGGGTCTACGTCAACTTGGCGCTGCCTCCGGGAACGCCGAACAACCTCTGCATCCTGCGCTGCAGTTTGTCCGCTGCCCACACCCGCGCTCAGATTGACACGCTCTGCCAGCGCTTTGCCACTGTGGCGCTGGAACTAAGGTCACGAACGGTTGTCGAGGCCGCCGAATAGGCCAGCACGCACAAGCGGCCGACGCCCCGCTCCGCTTCAGGGTTGATAGAGATGAGCATCTTAATCGGAACGACGTCGCGGCATTTGACCATGCACCTGCTGTCGTTTCTTCCTGAGAAACGCAAGGTTTCGATCGAGCGACGGCTGCGTGGACGTGAAGACTTCCAGAAGCTCGCCCGTGCCGATTGCGTCGTCGTCTCATTCGGCAAAAGCGGACGCACTTGGTTGCGGGTCATGCTTTCGCGATTCTACCAACTCCGCTACGGGCTGCCACAGCGCCACCTCCTCTCTTTTGATAATCTGCACAACAAGAATCCGGCAATCCCGAAGATTTTTTTCACGCACGACAATTATCTTGGCGATTACGTCGGGCATGCCGAGCCAAGGGCGCTTTATCGAGATAAGAAGGTTATACTCATGGTCCGCGACCCAGCGGATGTCGCGGTTTCGCAGTACCACCAATGGAAGTTCCGCATGCCAAGTCGCAAGAAGAAGATGAACAATTATCCTTTGCACGGCGAGGATATTTCTGTTTACGACTTTGTCATGCGACCGCGCTCGGGTTTACCGAGAATCATCGACTTCATGAACGGCTGGAGTGGTGAGATCGGGCGAATCAAAGACCTGCATGTAGTCCGCTACGAGGACATGCGTGCAGATCCGGCGGGGGTGCTGGAACGCCTTCTGGAGTTCATCGGCACGCCCGGCAGCTGCGAGGAAATCCGTGAGGCCGTCGCGTTCGGCTCGGTAGAGAACATGCGCGCGCTGGAGCAGAGGCGCGTGTTCTGGCTGAGCGGAAGGCGGATGATGGCTAAGGATCGTGGCAATCTCGATACCTACAAGGTGCGCCGGGCGCAGGTCGGGGGCTACCGCAACGATTTCACCCCGGGACAACTGCAGGCGATCGATGGCCTGGTTGACAGCCGGCTGCTCCCCGGCTTCGGCTACGAAAGGAGGCCGCGGACGGGCGTTGTCGCCGAGGCCCAATGATCTTGTCTGCCTGGGCGCTGCCATGAAACCCTGTGTCTTCATCCATACCAATGCGCGCCAGAGGCTTGGCGCCCTGGTCGCGCAGTACGCTTTGCAACGCAATGCGCGACGGCCGGAGTCGTTCGACGTACGCATCCTGGACACTGCCGATTATCCGTTCCTGGCCGCACGAGAAGGTCAGTCGTTCAAGCGCGACGGTTACATCCGCATCTGGCGGAATGACGATTTGCAGTCGTTTACCCCGCTGCGCTTCCTGCCGCCGGAGACGATGGGCTATGCCGGACGGGCATTGGTGATTGACCCCGACGTTTTCGCCGTCGCCGACGTCTCCGACCTGCTGTCGCGGGATATGCAGGGCAAGGCTGTACTGTGCCGGCGCCGGGGCGGGCTGAAGGGGCGGCAGGGCGAGTATGCGACCAGCGTCATGCTGCTCGACTGTGCCCAGCTCACCCACTGGAACTGCCGGCAGCAGTTCGACGAGATGTTTGCGTTGACACGGGACTATATGGACTGGATTTCGCTGAAGCTCGAGCCGGCAGACTGCATCGGACCGCTGGAAAAGGAATGGAACGACTTCGATCGGCTGACGCCGGCGACCCGGATGCTGCACAACACGCGACGGCTGACGCAGCCCTGGAAGACCGGCCTGCCCATCGAATTTACGGCGGAGGACGGTTTTCGGTCCGCTCCGCTTTACGGCTTGGCCGTCCGCATCGGCAAACAGATTATCGGGCCGAACAAGCTGATCGGACGATACTGGCGGCATCCCGATCGCAATCAGGAGCGGCTGTTCTTTGGCCTGCTGCGCGAGTGCATCGATAAGGGCATCGTCTCTGAGGCGCTGCTGCGCGAGGAGATGCGGCGTGGTCATGTCCGGCACGACGCTCTCGTCGTGCTGGAGCGTGCTGCGCCGCTTGCCGCCTGATGCACCGCCGGCGCGATGATCGAGGTTCCGCTCGGTGACGGGGACAAAGCCAGTGTCGGCGTTGATCGTCCGCGAGGTCAGTACCCGTAACGATCTGGTCCAATTCCTGCAGCTGCCGGCGCGCCTCTACCGCGACGATCCTGCCTGGGTGCCGCCGCTGCTGTTCGAGCGCCTGCATCACCTCGATCCGAGGCGCAATCCCTTCTTCTCCCACGCCGATGTGCGCCTCTGGATTGCCGAGCGTGACGGCTTGCCGGTCGGGCGGATCAGCGCGCAGTTCGAACGTACCGCGGCGGAGGCTGACCACGGCAGCCGTGAGGGTCATTTTGGCTTTCTGGAGGCGGAGGATTCGGCCGAGACCTTTGGGGCGCTCTTCGGGACCGCTGAGGCTTGGTTGCGCCAGCGCGGCGCCCGCTGCATCCTGGGTCCCTTCAGCCTGTCGATCAACGACGAATCCGGGCTGCTCATCGACGGCTTTGCAACGCCTCCGTTCATCATGATGGGGCATGCGCGCCGCTGCTACGCCCGCCGCATCGAAGAACAGGGATACGCCAAGTCAAAGGACCTCATCGCCTATGCCTACGACGTGACCGAATCTCCGGCCACGTCGATAGCGGCCGCCCTGAGCAAGATGAGCGCGCGAAACGGTGTGATCTTCCGCTCGATGGACCGGCGCCGGTTCGATGAGGAGATCGCCGAGGTCGTCCGCATCTTCAATGACGCCTGGGCCGGCAACTGGGGGTTTGTTGCCATGTCAAAGGACGACCTGCGCTATCTCGCCCGCAACATTCGCCCACTGCTCCGTTCGGGCGATGTCGCCTTCGGTGAAGTGAACGGCGAAACCGTCGCCATGGCGGTCTGCCTGCCGAACATCAATGAAGCCATCGTCGATTTCGGCGGCAGGCTGTTGCCGCTGAACTGGCTGAAGCTGATCTGGCGCTTGAAGATCACCGGGCTGGAGAGCGCGCGGGTGGCGCTGATGGGAGTAGTCCGCAAGCATCAAGCGACTCCTCTCGGAGCAATGTTGATGCTGGGCGTGATCGAGCGCATCCGCGTCTGGCATCATGCCCACGGCACCCGCTTTGCCGAGCTGTCGTGGGTGCTTGAGGACAATCGCCCGATGCGGCGCCTCGCCGAACGGCTCGGCGCGGTTCCACACAAGACTTACCGGGTCTACCGCAAGGACTGCGGATAGGCGCTGCAGACGGGTGTTGCGCATCCCTTTCTCCGGAGATTGACATGTTTACGACGGTCGATAACGCGCAGCGCAAGCACCGACGATACCTGCGCCGGAAGCTGGAGCGGCCGCCAATACGCCGGTAACGCTTGCGGCTTGCGCTCGGACGCCCTTGTGATGTAGATGCGCCAACCAAGTTTCATTTGCCGTAACGGACGCGCGCCGCTGGATACCGCGATTGCGACACCCCTGGTGTGGATTCTCGTGGGCCACAAGGCAGACGACAACGCTCAGGTGCTGGCCCTGGCAGAAGCGCTGGGCTGGCCCTACGACGTCAAGCGCTTTGCTTACCGGCGATACGAAGTCATTCCGAATCTCGCTCTGCGGACAACGCTGGCGGGGATCGTCGCCGCGGAGTCGAGCAGCCTGCAGCCGCCGTGGCCAGATCTCGTCGTCTCCGCCGGCCGCCGCAACGAGCCGATCGCGCGCTGGATCAAGGCACAGGCAGCGGCCGATGGTCATCGCGTGCGACTGGTCCATCTCGGCCGACCGTGGAGCCGCCTGCATCACTTCGACCTGATCGTGACGACACCGCAGTACCGGCTGCCCGATCGTCCGAACATCCTGCAAAATCCGGCGCCGCTGCATCGGGTGACCGCTCGCCGCCTGCGCGAAGAAGCCAAGCTGTGGGCACCCCGTTTCGCTCATCTGCCGCGACCCTGGATCGCTGTTCTCGTCGGCGGTGGGGTCGCACCGTACATTTTTGATCATGGGACCGTCGAGCGGCTGGCACATGGAGCCTCGGCGCTCGCTGCCGCAGAGGGCGGATCGGTGCTGATCTCAACCAGCCCGCGCTCGCCGGCGCTGACCGTTCCTACCCTCTGCGAGCAACTCACGGCACCCTCCTATGTCTTTAGGTGGACGCGCGAGCAGAGCGAAAACCCGTTCTACGGGATGCTAGCGCTCGTCGATGAGATCATCGTCACCGGCGACAGCATGTCGAGGCTGACAGAGGCCTGCGCCACCGGCAAACTCGTCCACATCTTTGATCTCGGTGAGGACAAACACTCCATGCGGCGGACCTTCCGGACCTCCAATCTGCTTTCGCAGCACGGGCGCAGCGTCACCCGACGCCTGCAATCGCTTGCCCATCGGCTGATCAAGCGATTGACGCCGCGGCGACTGAGCCGGGAGATCGGTGTCATCCACTCCTACTTCGTCGATGCGGGCGCTGCGGTGTGGCTGGGCGAGCCATTTCCGACGAGTGCCGATTCCGCCGACTTAAACGGTGTTGCGCGCGCGGTCGAGCACGTTCGGGCACTATTTCGACCTCGTACCTTTGGTATATCTCAGTGAGGATGAGCCAGTCTAATCCTGGCGACCGGCAACTCCGCGTCTCGGGGCCACGAGACAAGGCTCGCTTATAGCTCGGCGACGCGGTGGTGCCAGCAGCAATATTTGCTGGCACCACCGCACGTTTTGTTGGTTCTGTCGGCGTGAGGGAAGAACACCTGTGAGCAAGAACGAGATGTCCTCCAAGCTGGCGCGAATCGTCGCCGCCGGCGTGGCGGTGGCCATCGGCGGCGTAACATGGGCCTTACTTGCCGATAAATCTTGCCTAATTGCCCAAGCTCAGGCCAGCAAGGACGCCGTCACGACATGGGTGCAGGTCCATCCACTCCTCAGCCCCGGCATATTCCTCCTGTTCGCGGCGGTGGGCACGATTACGCCGTTTCCGGGAGCCATCCCCATCATGGTGACCGGCGGGTTCCTGTTTGGATCGATCAGCGGCGGCGCCCTTTCCGCGCTCGGAGTCACGTCGAGCGCCTGTCTGGTTTGCCTCGCGGGCCGGTGGCTGTTCGCGGGTCCGATCGAAAGGGCGCTTGCCGGCCGCCGGAATGGCGCGATTGAGACGTTGACGAGCAATGCATTCCACTATCTGCTCGCGCTCCGGCTGCTGCCCGGGATGCCCGCTTGGCTGACCAACCTCGTGCCGGTTCCTCTGCCGATCCCGCTGCGGACCATCTTGCTGGCCACTCCCCTCGGCATTCTGCCGATTTGTTTGATTTTCGCGGCTATCGGCAACGGAGTTGCGATGCTCGGCGCCGAACGTCAGCCCTATTCCGTGCAGATGGTGCTGCAGCCGACATACTTGGTACCACTGCTCGGGCTCGCGATGCTGGCCATCCTGCCGCCTGTGATTAAGAAGATGCGCAAATCCGACAATTGAGCGAACGTTTGGTAGTGCGCAAGCAAGGCTCATTCCGTTTAATGGCCCAGGCGAGATTGATTTCCCTCATGATTCGAGGCTCTGTTGCATTAACCGGGTTGGGCGGCTAGCAGACGGGCTTTTGGAGTGTCTCCGCGATGTCTGTGTTCAAGCGTCGCCGATTTCCGGCCGAGATCCTCCTGCTGTGCGTTCGCTGGTACTGCAAGTATGGGATCAGCTACCGGGACCTTGAGGAGATGATGGCCGAGCGCGGGGTGGATGTCGACTTTTCGACGCTTTATCGGTGGGTTCAGCGCTATGCGCCAGAGATCGAGAAACGGGTCCGCTGGTACCAGGGCTACCGGTCGCCGTCCGTACCCATCCGGCGAGGGCCGCGGCTGGAGTGGGTTGCCGGACCGGCGCAGTTGTGAGCGGCTATGCGGCGGTGCTGATTGGCTCTGGTGCCTGCCAGTTCCAGGGCAGCAGCTCGTGGATGCGGCTACGTTGTTGCACGGACCTGGGAGTGCACGCGCTGAGGCCACGCCCGATCGTTGCTTACGCGATGCGGACGGACTTCGGGCGTCCGCACTCGAGCATGCGGTTCAGGACATTGACGGCGATGGCCACCTCGGTTGCCTGCCGCGACACGGTGCGGAACCGTAGGGCGTCGCCGATCACCCGTTTGTAACGGCTGATCGCCGCCTCCACCAACGCGCGACGATTGTATCCGGCGGCCTTCTGCCAGCCGATGCGCCCGCGCTCGGCGATCATCCGGAGATGCCGGTCGCGTTGCGTCGGCGCGGTCTCGGCCGTCGCGCTCGGCACCGCGGTCGAACGCGGTGGTGCCACGACCGCAGCCCCGGGATGGCGCCCGGCGACGACACCGTAGACGTCGTCGCGATCGTACGCCCCATCGCCGGTGAACGAAGCGACCGGGTCCGCCACCTGGTCGAGCAGCGGGCCGACCCGCGAGCCGTCGTCGACGTCGTTGGTCGTCACCTCCGCCGCGACGATCTGGCCGGTGTCGACATCCACGCCGATGTGCAGCTTCCGCCAGGACCGGCGCTTCTTCGTGCCGTGCTTCTCGATCAGCCACTCGCCGGCCCCGCACAGCTTCAGACCCGTGCTGTCCACCAGCAAATGCAGCGGCCCGGTTGCCGACCGCGGCCGCGGCGGCACCGCCAGTGTCTCGGCCCGCCGGCTCATGGTCGAATGGTCGGGAACGGCGAGATCGAGACCGAGCAAACCAAGGATCGAGCCGATCAGCCCTTCGGTCTGACGCAACGCCAGCCGGAACACGGCACGCAGCGTCAGCCCCGTCGTGATCGCCAGCGGCGAGTAGTGCGGCTGCCCGCCGGGCGTGACGCGCGGCGCGGCGCGCCATGCCGCGATCGCCGCATCGGTGAACCAGACCGTGAGGCTCCCGCGCCGGCGCAGGGCGGCATCGTATTCCGCCCCATTCGTCACTCGGCGCCGCTGCTTCGCAATGTGGTGACGGCGATCGGCATTGGCTTTGAACGGCACGGCCACGCGTCCATCGGTCAGAAAAGGGACCGTTCCCCTACGCCAGCCAGCCCCCGACGGCACCCGCCGATCCGTGCAACAACGTACCTCATTGTCCGCTGTCGCGTGCGCGCATCCGACGCGTCCGCGGGGTCTGAAGCGGGGGCTGTAATTTTAAAAATCAGCAACACCGTGTAATCATGAAGAAATTCGGCGTAGTTGGCGGAGGGAGTGGGATTCGAACCCACGACACCTTTCGGTGAACACGCTCTCCAGGCGTGCGCCTTGAACCGCTCGGCCATCCCTCCCGCGCCCGCCCGCGTCGGGGCATACGCTCGTGCCGGCCACGCTAGCGGAGAAGGCTTCCGCCCGCAACGGCCTTGCCCGCGAACGCAACTGCACAACGAGGATCAACCGATGCTTTCACATTCAACAGCACGGTGTTATGAAGACCGCAAAAGGGGAGCGGAGGGCTCGGGTCATGGCCGTGAACGCACAAGCTGTTATTCAAGCAATCGTCCGGGCGCTCGAAGAGCCGCCGGCACGCGCCAGACAGGTTCGCAAACCTGTCATCACCGTATCGCGAACGATCGGCTCCGGCGGCGACTACGTCGCGCACGCTGTCGCCGACCGTCTCGGTATCGAGCTCTACGGCGCTGAAATCATTAACGGCATCGCCACCGAAGCGAACGTCAGCGCCTCGCTGATGCAAACGCTGAACGAAAAGCTCGATGCGGTCGACGCATGGATCTACTCGGCCGTTTTCGGCAAGCACGTCTCGCGCGACGAATACGTGCATTTCCTCTCGACCGTCATCCGCGGGCTGTACCACACCGGTGGCGTGGTCATCGGTCGCGGCGGCCATGTCATCCTCGCCGGGCGCGATGTTTTGCGAGTGCGGATCGTGGGCTCGGTGGAAGCCTGCGCAACGCGGATCTCCGAACAGGACGGCATTCCCTATCCGGAAGCCAAGCGCTTGGTTCAGGACAGCACGAAACGCCGCGGGAAGTTCATCTGGGATATGTTCCACTCGCGCTACAACGATCCGACCAACTTCGATCTCGTCATCAACACCGATTATTTCCGCCGGCTGGATGACGTCGTTGAAGTGGTGTTGCTGGCCGTTCGCGCTCGTGGCCTCGATCGGAAATGGATGACGCCGCAACAGGCACCCGCCAAGTCCGAAAGCTGACCTCTCGCCCGTCTCGACCCCGAGCCAGCGTTCGGTTCGGGAACCCCGCCCTTTCGTTCGCTTGTGCATAACCGCCCGACGATCCCGCCGGGCCGGATGCATCGCTCACCGTGGCGAAGCCAGTTCCGGACTTTCGGGCGGTCAGCCGTCGTCCATCTTCAAGGCGGCGATGAAGGCTGACTGCGGGATCTCGACCTTGCCGAACTGCCGCATGCGCTTCTTGCCGGCTTTCTGCTTTTCCAGCAGTTTGCGCTTGCGGGAAATATCACCGCCGTAGCACTTCGCGGTAACGTCCTTGCGCAACGCGCTGATCGTTTCCCGCGCGACGACATTGCCGCCGATCGCCGCCTGCAGCGGGATCTTGAACATTTGCCGGGGAATGAGGTCTTTCAAGCGGGAGCAGATCGCGCGTCCCCGCGATTCCGCCTGACTGCGGTCACAAATGAACGAAAACGCGTCAACCGGCTCGGCGTTGATCAGGATCTGGACCTTGACGAGGTTGCCCTCGCGGAAGCCGTCAACCTCGTAATCGAAACTGGCATAGCCGCGGGTAATCGATTTCAGCCGGTCGTGAAAATCGAAGATGACCTCATTCAGTGGCAGCCGGTACACCGCCATCGCGCGCGCGCCGGCATAGGACAGTTCCGCCTGCTCGCCGCGACGCTCGGTGCAGAGCTGAAGAACGGCGCCAAGATAGTCTTGCGGCACGAGGATGGTCGCCCGGATCCATGGCTCTTCCATGGCCTGGATGCGCACCACGTCCGGCATGTCCGCCGGATTGTGCAAAACGATCTCGCTTCCGTCGGTCAAGTGCACGCGATAGACGACGGACGGGGCCGTGGCGATCAAATCGAGGTTGAACTCGCGCTCGAGCCGCTCCTCGACCACCTCGAGATGCAAAAGGCCGAGAAAGCCGCAGCGAAAACCCGACCCCAAGGCCGCGGAACTCTCCGGCTCGTAATGGAAACTTGAATCATTGAGCCGCAGCTTCGCCAGCGAATCGCGCAGGTCCTCGAATTCGGCGGCATCCGACGGGAACAGGCCGCAGAAGACCACCGGGACCGACGGCTTGAACCCCGGCAACGCGACGGCGGCGGGACGCCGCTCCTCGGTGATGGTATCGCCCACCTCGGTATCGGCGACAGCCTTGATGCCAGCGGTAATGAAGCCCATCTCGCCGGGGCCCAGCGAATCCGCCTGGACCAGCTTTGGTGAAAACGTGCCCACCTGCTCAACCTGATGGACGGTGCAGGCCGCCATCATCCGGATCTTCATGCCCTTTCTCAGCACGCCGTCCTTGACGCGCACGAGGATCATCACCCCGAGATAGGGGTCGTACCAGCTATCGACCAGAAGCGCCTTCAGTGGTGCCGCGGCATCACCGGCGGGCGCCGGCAGGCGGGCGACGATCGCCTCGAGCAGGTCTGGCACGCCCAGCCCGCTTTTCGCCGAGATACGCAGCGCCGCCGATGCATCGAGGCCGATGACATCTTCAATCTGGGTTGCGATCCGTTCCGGTTCTGCCGCCGGAAGATCGATCTTGTTGAGCACAGGAATAATCTCGTGATTATTCTCGATCGCAAGGTAGGCGTTGGCGAGGGTCTGAGCCTCGACTCCTTGGGTTGCGTCGACGACGAGCAATGAGCCTTCGCAGGCGGCGAGCGAGCGGCTGACCTCGTAGGAGAAGTCGACGTGCCCCGGTGTGTCCATCAAGTTCAGGACATATGTCTTGCCGTCTTTCGCCCGGAAGGACAGGCGCACCGTCTGCGCCTTGATGGTGATGCCGCGCTCGCGCTCGATATCCATCGAATCGAGCACCTGGGCGCGCATCTCGCGCTCGGACAACGCGCCGCACACCTCGATCAGCCGGTCGGCGAGCGTCGACTTGCCGTGATCGATATGGGCGATGATGGCGAAGTTGCGAATGTGGTCAAGTTCGGTCATGCGGGCTTGTACCATCGAGGCGAGACGGTTTCCACTGCGGGCAGACTACGCGCCCAGCGTCATCGTCCGACGCGCGCGCGTTCACCCGCGCTGGATGCGGCAACGCCACAGGCAAACGCCCTGCCCAGCGTTCGTGGTGAATCCCTGTCCTTTCGCCAGCAAGAAATTGATCCACCGAACACGGGCAGGCGAACCCATCCGGCAGGAAAAGATCCGGCGATGATGGCACGGCACCATCGGGCAGGCGTCGGACCGACGTTTGGCTGATAACTTCGTTTGTGGTATTATTGTCGGTTAAAGGGGGTAGTTTCGCCTGATGGCGGGCGATTTGAGCGCCGTCTCGGCAGACAGCGGAATAGAGTGCGCCGAAGGGGATCATCTGTCGTCCTGGCGGTGGCGTACGGTGAGCGCGCCGTTTGCATCACGCGTTACGCGAAGGGAACCGCCTTCGCGCCTGAACAATTGCAAGGGGCCTGCGCGGCCGTTTGTCGGGTTCGCCGCCAGTCACACCGATGCGATGATCGCATGGGGTGATGGCCGATTGGCGGTGTTTGGCGCGCGCATGGGGGGGGGACGAAACTTATGTCAAATTCATACGTCTATGAAACAGAGTTCAATAATACATTCGCGTTTCAAAACGTCCTGGCGACAGGCACTGACTGTTTTATCGGGAATATTGCCACAGCAAGTGACGTTGATTACTTACAGTTCAGCGGAATCGCTGCAGGGACATATTTTTTTGCCCATATTGACTATTACGGAACGTCGTTTCGTTTCGGTCGCTTTAACGATTCTGGAGCAGTGATCGCTGCGGATGAGAGTAGCAGCTACACCGACCCGGCGCTGTTGGAGGGATACGTCGGCGCCTCGGGCACGCTGCATCTCGCTGTAGCCGGTACCGGCGACCTCGATTTCAACGGTGGCGGCGCGTCCAGCGGCAGCTATCAGGTGCTGATTTCCTATCAGCTCATCGGCATGTCCGGGAGCGATACGCTCAGGGGCGGAGACAATCCCGAGTTTCTCGACGGGCGCGGCGGCAACGACGTCATCCTCGCGGCCGGCGGCAACGACAGCGCCTATGGCGGCGACGGCAACGATGTGATCGATCTTGGCGCCGGAAACGACTTTGCCCTCGGCGGCAACGGCGCCGATACCCTGAGCGGCGGCGGCGGCGACGACCGGTTGTTCGGCGACAACGTCAACTATTCGCCGGCGGAGGTTTATGCCGGCGACGATTCGATCCTCGGCGGCGATGGCAACGACGAGATCTATGGCGGGCTCGGAATCGACTGGATGGATGGCGGGTCCGGCTTCGACCTTCTCTACTACAACGACGAGGTCACCGATCTGATCGCTGATCTCGACGGCGGCACCGTTGCCGCGGCGGGGGGAGCCTGGTCGGAAACCGCGCGCAATTTCGAGCAGATCATCACCGGGTCGGGAAACGACAGCCTTCTCGGTGGCGCCAAATCCGAGACATTCGCCAGCCAGCAGGGCAACGATACCGTCGACTCCGGCGGCGGCAACGATGACATCGATCTTGGCGACGGCGACGATTCTGCTGCGGGCGGGGACGGCCGGGATACGATCACCGGCAGCTTCGGCGCCGATACGCTCACCGGCAATGAGAGTGACGACCTGCTGTACGGCTCGTCACCGGACGACTGGAACGATGACGACCAGGGCGCCGACTCGCTCGCCGGCGGCGGCGGCAACGATACGCTCGCCGGCGGCGGCGGCGGCGATACGCTGGCCGGCGGCGACGGTGACGACGACCTGTCGGGCGGCAGCGGCAACGATACCCTCGATGGAAACGCTGGCAACGACACGATCGACGGCGGCCCCGGCATCGATCTGCTCGTGCTGGAGGCGATCGGCGGACGCGCCGATCTCGTCGCCGGCACCTACATCGGTGGCGGAACGACCAAGCGTATCTATAATATCGAGCACGTCCTCGGCTCCGACGTGGCGGAGGAAATCGACGGAAACGCCGCGGCTAATCGGCTTGACGGCGCGGATGGAAATGATTCGCTCTACGGCAACGACGGCGATGACACGCTGATCGGCGGCAGTGGCGACGACCTTCTGAACGGCGGCAACGGCGCCGATATGATCGACGGTGGCACGGGAACCGACACCGTGGGCTACGGCTCGACGGCCGCCGATGGCAGCATCGATCTTCTTGCCCATACGGCCGTCTTTTCCGGCTTCACCGACACCCTTGCCGGCATCGAAAACGCGATAGGGTCCTCGGGAGCCAACCTGATCGGCGGAACCAGCGGCGCCAACCGGCTCGACGGACTCGCCGGCAACGATACGTTGAACGGACTGGGCGGCGGCGACCAACTAATCGGCGGCCTCGGCAACGACAGCCTGAACGGCGGAGCCGGTAACGACACCCTCTTCGGCGACGGCGGGGCCGACACCCTCACCGGGCTTACCGGCGATGACAGCCTCGACGGCGCCGCCGGAAACGACTTCCTCCTTGGCGCGGTCGGCAACGATTCGCTGGGCGGCGGCGCGGGGGCGGATTCGCTGATCGGCAACAACGGCGCCGACGTTTTGGACGGCGGCTCCGAAAACGATACGCTGCGCGGCGGCGGCGGGGCGGATTCGCTGTTTGGCGGCGATGGCGCCGATTCATTGATCGGCGATTCACAAAACGACAGCCTCGACGGCGGCGGCGACAATGATTCGCTCCTGGGCGGCAGCGCGCACGACACGCTGACCGGTGGCAATGGGAACGACCTGCTGGTCGGCGGCGACGCCTCCGATACCCTGATCGGCAGCGCCGGCAACGATGTCTTCGACTTCAACGCCATCGACGATTCGCGTCCGGGCGGCCGCGACGTCATCGTCGGATTCGACGGCGTCGGCACTGCAAGCGGTGACGTCATCGATCTTGCGAGCATCGATGCGAATTCCCTGCTTGCCGGCAATCAGGCTTTCGTCTTTGTCGGCACCGCCAGTTTCACCGGATCGGGCCAGGTCCGTGTCGTTGATCTCGGTGGCAATACGCTCGTCCAGGCCTGCGTCGATGCCGACCTCGCCGTGGTCATCGAGATCCTGATCCAAGACGGTGCCAGTCTCGCCGCCGATTACGCCGCCAGCGACTTCGCGTTGTAAGCGTTCGCGAGATTTTTTCGCGATTCGGTCTCGCGATCACTTTTCCCGGTCGGAGATCCTTAAACGCAGTTTTTGAACGGTCTTCGGCTCGATGCGTCGCTCGCCCGCGAAAACGACGATTTGCGGCGCACCCTTGCTGTCGCGGTCGAGAGCGAAATCAAGGTCGAGCGTCACTCGCTTCGGCTCAGCGGCTGGCGCCGCATCGGCACCGGCGCGTACCGCCGTTTCGATATCGGCGACAGCACGACTGAGCGCGCCGGGCTGGGGCTGGAGTCCGGACGGCGGAGTTAATGGTGCCGTCGGAAGGCCGCCAGCGGCCCCACCGACGGCTATGGACGGCTTCGGCAGGACGAGCTCGATGACGATGCGCCGCTTCAGCGCCGGCCTCAACGCCTCACTCTTCTCGGCGGCGAAATCATTTGCCGGGACAAGCAGGCGGCCGCCGGCCTTGGCAGGGACCTCGACGAGATCGAGATCAAGCTGCGCTTCGTCGATGCGCATCCCCGTGCTGTTGGCATCACCGGCCGCCTGCGCGGCGGCGATCTCGCGCTTGAGCAGTTCGATCACGGCCGCCAGCTCGAACGCCGCCGCCCGCGCCGACCCGGCCGATAGCATGCCCGCCGCGACAGCGAGCAGCAGGACGAGAGCCGCCGATGACCGGTGCCGAAGCATCACTGATGGGCGATCGCCCGGCTGATGACGATCCGCTGGACGTCCGAAGTCCCTTCGTAGATTTGCGCGACGCGAACGTCGCGAAAGATGCGCTCGACCGGGAAGTCGGCAACATATCCGTAACCGCCCAGGGTCTGGATCGCCTTCGAACACACCCGTTCGGCCATCTCTGAGGCAAACAGCTTCGCCATCGAGGCTTCCGTCAAGCATGGCTCCCCCCGCTCCCTTAAGTCCGCCGCCCGCAGCACCATCAACCGCGCCGCGTCGATCTCCGTCGCCATGTCGGCGAGGCGGAAAGCAACCGCCTGATGTTCGATGATCGGCCTGCGGAACGTCTCACGCTCCTTGGCGTAGGCAAGGGCCGCTTCATAGGCCGCCCGTGCCATGCCGACCGATTGCGAGGCGATGCCGATGCGGCCGCCCTCGAGGTTGGCGAGGGCGATCTTGTAACCCTCGCCCTCCGCGCCCAGCCGGTTGGCCGCCGGCAACCGCATGTTCTCGAAGGTGATCTGTGCCGTATCGGAGGCGCGCTGGCCCATTTTCGACTCGATGTGGGTCACGGCGTAGCCCGGGGTATTGGTGGGCACGATGAAGGCGGTGATACCCTTCTTGCCGGCGGCGGGATCAGTCACAGCGAAGACAATGACGACATCGCCATTTTTGCCCGAGGTGATGAACTGCTTGACGCCATTGAGTACGTAGTCGTCACCGTCCCGCGCCGCCCGGCAACGGAGGTTTGCCGCATCCGATCCCGCCTGCGGTTCGGTCAGGGCGAAAGCGCCGAGCAGTTCGCCACGGGCCATCGGCCGGAGAAAGCGTTCCTTCTGCTGGTCATTACCGAACTTGAGGATCGGCATGCACGCGACTGAGTTGTGCACGCTCATGATCGTCGAGCAGGCACCATCGCCGGCGGCCACCTCCTCGATGGCGAGTGCATAGGCGACATGATCGGCGCCTGCCCCGTCCCACGCCTCCGGCACCAGCATGCCGAGCAGACCGAGTTCGCCCATTTGACGGATGGCATCGGCCGGAAACGCGTGGGTCCGGTCCCATTCCTCGGCGTGCGGCGCGAGCTGCTCGCTGGCGAACGCACGCGCCATGTCGCGGATCATCGTCTGTTCTTCGGTCAGCACCATGGGTCCATCCATCCCTGCCCGCGAGTTCGCCTACCAGCCCCCCTCACCTCGCGCCCCGCCGATCACGGCGCGGGGGCGCGGCCGTTCAGGCTCCGACCTTGAGCGCCGGGAAATCCTCTTCCCAGAATTCGAGCTCGCCGCGCTCGCCGTCCCGACGCATGGCGTTCTCATGCCGGCGTAGCTCGACTCTGCGGATCTTGCCGGAAATCGTCTTCGGCAGCTCGGCAAATTCGAGGCGACGGATACGCTTATAAGGCGCGAGCCGCGCCCGGGCGAAGCGCAGGATGTCCTCGGCGAGTTCGGCAGACGGCTTGCGCCCTGCGACGAGGACGACCACCGCCTTCGGCACCGCGAGCCGCAACGGATCGGGGCTCGGCACCACCGCAGCCTCGGCCACCGCTTCATGCTCGATCAGCACGCTCTCCAGCTCGAACGGGCTGATCCGGTAGTCGGACGCTTTGAAGACATCATCGGTACGGCCGATGTAGGTAATATAGCCATCGCCATCGCGCGCGGCGACGTCGCCGGTGCGGTAGTAGCCGCCGCGGCTGACCTCGGCCGTCTTTTCCGGATCGTCCTTGTAGCCGATCATCAGACCGGTCGGCCGCGGATCGACGGCAAGGGAAATCTCCCCCTCGGCGGCCTCGTTGCCGTCCGGATCGAGCAGCGCCACCCGGTAGCCCGGCATCGGCCGGCCCATCGAACCCGGCTTGAGCACCTGACCGGGCGAATTGCCGATCTGCGCCGTCGTCTCGGTCTGGCCGTACCCGTCACGCAAGGTCAGGCCCCATGCCCTCCTCACCTGATCGATGATCTCAGGATTGAGTGGCTCGCCCGCACCGATCACCTCTCGCAGCTTTACCGGGAACGCAGCGAGATTCTCCTGGATGAACAGCCGCCAGACGGTCGGCGGCGCGCACAGCGTCGTCACGCCGTAGCGGGCGACGACATCGAGCACCGCCTTGGCGTTGAACCGCGCGTAGTTGCAGATAAACACGGTGGCCCCGGCGTTCCAGGGCGCGAAGAAGCAGCTCCACGCGTGTTTCGCCCATCCGGCCGAGCTGATGTTGAGATGAACATCACCCTCGCGCAGGCCGAGCCAGTACATGGTCGAAAGATGGCCGACCGGATAGCTCTGATGGCTATGCTCGACGAGCTTGGGTTTCGAGGTCGTACCGGAGGTGAAATAGAGCAGGATCGGATCGGTCGCCGGCGTCGGCCCCTCCGGAGTAAACGCGGGCGCCGCGTCGTACGCGTCCTCGAACGGCGTCCAGCCTTCGGCGATGCCGCCAACGACGATGCGCGTATAGTCTCCTGGCAGATCGGCGAACTTGCCGGCATCGGCCGCGCCGACGACGACGTGACGGACGCCACCGCGCTCGAAGCGGTCCAGCAGGTCGTCATGGGCCAGCAGCGTCGTCGCCGGAATGACCACAGAGCCCAGCTTGATCGACGCCAGCATCGTCTCCCACAGCGGCACGACGTTGTTCAACATCAGCAGAATGCGATCGCCCCGGCGCACGCCCTTGGCCCGCAGGAAGTTGGCGACACGGTTGGACCGGACGGCCAACTCTGCGAACGAAAGCTTCTGCTCGCCGCCATCTTCCTCGACGACCCACAGCGCCGGGCGTTCGTTGCCGCGCGCCTGAACGTCGAACCAGTCAAGTGCCCAGTTGAACGTCTCGAATGCAGGCCAGCGAAAGTCAGCATAGGCTGAGGCATAGTCATCCCGGTGCGCAACGAGAAAATCCCGCGCGCGCACAAACGTTTCTGTTGGTGTCATGGATGTCTCCCTGATGCTCCCGGACGCGGCGGATCGAGCTGACCGTCGCGTTATTGCTTCCTTTATTTTATTATTTTATCGTTGATTGCTGCCCAATGGGGGATCGCTCATACAGCGTCTTCCAGCGCCGGGAAATCCTCCTCCCGGAATTCAAGGGGACCGCGTTCACCGGCCTCGCGCAGATCGTTTTCACGCTTGCGCAGATCGACACGGCGAATTTTGCCGGTCAGCGTCTTTGGCACATCGGCAAACTCAACGCGACGGATGCGCTTGTAGGGGGCGAGATGGCCAAGCGCGAAGCGAAAGATCTCGTTGGCGAGCGCCTTATTGGGCGCAAACCCGTCACACAGCTCGATCACCACCTTCGGCACGGTGCGGCCAAGCGCGTCCTGGCAGGGAACGACGGCCGCGACCGCGATCGCCTCGTGTTCGATGAGCACGCTTTCGATCTCGAACGGGCTGATGCGGCAGTCCGACGCCTTGAACAGGTCGTCCGCCCGGCCAACGTAGGCATAGCAGCCATCGGCGTCGCGCGATGCGACGTCTCCCGTCCGGTAGTATCCGCCGCTCGCCGGATCGACGGTCTTCTTCCATTCATCCTGGTATCCCAGCATCAGCCCGGCGGGCCGCGGATCGAGGCGTACGGCGATCTCGCCCTCGTCCGCCTCGTTGCCTTCGGCATCAAGCAACGCGACGTCATAACCGGGAAGCGGCCGGCCCATCGAGCCTGCCTTGGGCTTGCGTCCGGGGGTCTGGCCAATCATCGCCGTCGTTTCCGTCTGCCCGTAGCCGTCGCGCAAGGTCAGTCCCCACTCCTTTTCCACGTGCTGGGTAATCTCGGGATCGAGCGGCTGGCCCGAGCTGACGATTTCCCTGAGGCGCACCGGATAGTTGGCTAGGTTTTCTTCCTGCACGAACTGCCGCCAGATCATCGGCGGCGCGCAAAGCGAGGTAACGCCATGGCGGACGATGACGTCGAGCATGGTCTTGGCGTTGAACCGCAGGTAGTTGTAGACGAAGACCGTGGCTCCCGCATTCCACGGCGCGAAGAAGCCGCTCCACGCATGCTTCGCCCATCCCGGTGCGCTGATGTTGAGGTGCACGTCGCCTTCGCGCAACCCCAGCCAGTACATCGTCGAGAGGTGGCCGACCGGATAGCTCTGGTGGGTATGCTCGACGAGCTTGGGTTTCGCCGTCGTCCCGGAGGTGAAGTAGAGCAGCAGCGGCGCGTTCGCCGGCGTTGGACCATGCGGCGTATATTCCGACGAGGCGCGGTAGGCATCTTCGAATTTCGTCCAGCCCGCAGGCGCCTTGCCGACGGCAATGCGCGAATAGTCCGCCTTGATATCGGCGAATTTTCCGGCATCGCCGCCGCCGGCGACAACGTGGCGCACGTCGCCGCGCTCGAAGCGGTCGAGCAGTTCGTCGCGGGTGAGCATCGTCGTCGCCGGAATGACGACGGCGCCGAGCTTGATCGCCGCCAGCATCGTCTCCCAGAAAGGAACAACATTGCTCAGCATCAGCAAGATCCGGTCGCCGCGGCGCACGCCGTGACCGCGCAGGAAGTTGGCGACCTGGTTCGAGCGATTGGACAGCTCGCGAAACGATAATTTGGTCTCGCCGGCATCGCGGCTCGACACCCACAACGCCGGGCGGTTGTTGCTGCGGGCAAAGACGTCGAACCAGTCGATCGCCCAGTTGAAGCTGTCGAGTTCCGGCCAGCGAAATTTCGCATACGCCCGATCGTAGTCTCCACGCTGCGTCAGCAGGAAGTTGCGCGCTTCGAGAAACGCTTCCGTCGGTGTCATCGATGTCTCCTCAAACGCCGCATGTGAGCGTGCTTATCCGGGAGTGCCTCCCTCTCTTGAGAAGAAAAATAGCCGGAATTCCGATTTTGCCCTAGGAGGTTTTCAACCGTTTGTTCCGGCTTTTCGTCATCGCGCCACCGCCGTCCGGCGCATGATTCGTCGCCGTGCGGCCTACCTTGCGTGCGGTGAGGCTTCAATCCGCCGTAGCAGCAAGTCCAGCGCATCGCACAGGCGGTCGAGGTCGCCGGGCGTGGAAAGCCGATGATCGCCAGCCTTCACCAAGGTGATCTCGATATCGTCGCCGACAAGGCAATCGGCCAGTCGCAGCGCTGTCTTCCACGGCACGTCGGGATCACGCATGCCGTGAATCAGCCGCACCGGGCACTGCAGCGCGATCGGTTGGCGAAGCACCAGATGCTCGCGAGCCTCAACCAGGAGACGCTGGGCCACGGGCGTCGGCTGCGGATCGTAAGGGCTGAACATCGGCACGACGCCGTCGCGCTCGAGCGTCCGCCGCTCGCCGGGCGAGAGCACCGGCAGAATCAGGTCCTCGGTGAAGTCCGGTGCCGCGGCGACCCCGAGCAGGCCGGCGATGCGCTGCGGGCGGGCGCGCGCGGCGAGCAGCATGATCCAGCCGCCGAGGCTCGAGCCGACCAGCACTTGCGGTCCGTCCGTCAACTGGTCGAGGACGCGGATGGCATCGTCCGCCCAGCGTCCTATCGTCCCATCGGTGAAGGCGCCAAACGACGCACCGTGGCCGAAATAGTCAAAACGAACGAAGGCGCGATCGTGCGATCGGCAGTGCTCTTCGAGGCGCAGCGCCTTTTGCCCGGTCATATCCGACATATAGCCGGTCAGAAAGACGACACCCGGGCGCAGGCCCGGCGTGCGGTGATAGGCGATGAACGCTCCATCGTCATCGGGCAATCGTTGTGGCGCGGTCGCGAGCGGCTCAGTGGTGCTCATCAGGGGATCTTTCAACGATCGGAAAATGGTGCACGCCTGAACGGCTGCCCGTCGGGACGACCACGACGACCGGCATTACCGGCCTAGACGGGCACTTTGCTGCGCGGGCCTGCCTTTTGGCGGCGCCAGCGCCGCACGGCCGGCTATCGCCACGCGAGCCGTCTTTTTCGCCGTGCGCGTGCCCGCCGGCGCTTTCATGCGTGCCGCGTAGGCGCTTTTCGGCCGATTCGGCGCGGCCGCGAAGCGGCCCCGTTTCGCCGCGCGCTTGGACCGGGACGCGACCTTGACTTTCGTCTTGGCGAGCGCGAACCCCTTGTCGAGTAGGCGGACCATCAGCGTGTTGCGTTCCGATGACGTCTTGGCCCCCATCACCACGCCGATGACGCGCCGACCGTCGCGTTTGGCCGTTGCCACCAGATTGAAGCCGGCCTTATGGGTGTAGCCGGTCTTGATACCGTCGAGGCCGCGGTAGACTCCGAGCAGGCGGTTGTGATTGGGGTACGTCGCCTTCCCGTATCGAAACGCGCGTGTTGCGAAAATACGCGAATGCTGGGGATAGTCGTTGAGCAAGGCCCGCCCGAGACGCGCCATGTCGCGGGCCGTAGAGACGTGCCCGGTGGCGTCGAGCCCAGATGCATTGCGGAATGTCGTGCTCTTCATGCCGAGAGCGCGCGCCTTTTGTGTCATGCGCCGGGCAAACGCGGTCTCGCTGCCGGCGAGGCCCTCGGCGACGACGACGGCGATGTCATTGGCCGATTTCGTCGCCAGGGCAAGCATCGCATCGCGTACCCGGATCGTCCGGCCCGGCGGCAGGCCGAGCTTCGTCGGCGGCTGCGCGGCGGCGTGGCGGGAAACGGCAAAGCGCGTATTGAGACTGACTTTTCCGCGATCGAGCGCCTCGAAGAGCAAATAAAGCGTCATCATCTTGGTCAATGATGCTGGCGCCCGCCGCGTCTCGGCTCTAGCGGATTGCAAGGTCCGTCCGCTTTCGGCGTCCATGATGAACGAAGACATTGCCGCCATGGATTGCGGCACTTGGCACATCAGCGCCACCAACAAGGCGAGCCCGAGAACGATACGGCGGAAATGAATCACAAGACGGGCCTCCGCGTCTGAAACGTACCCCTTGGAGCGCCGCAAAGCGCGACCCAGCGTCCGGACGTCGGGAGCGAAAGCAATTGCCCGTACCGCAGTCCCTGCCCGATGGTCGGGATGGGTGCTCTGACGATCGGCCGCAAAGACGTCAGGGGATCTTGTTCGCGCGACAAAGGTTAGCAGAAGGAGGGCTGGGTTCGATGCCTTTTTTCACATGAACGTCGAACATTCGCCCGGAACCCCGTATGAATGTTGTATAATTGCCCTGAAGGTGGGAGGCTCGACTAAGGGGCAGGAGCAGGTCTCTCCGGGCGCTGCACGCGAGAAGACCCCGTTCGCGGGCGCTTTGGCGCTTGTGCCTTGGCTCGACTTCGTTGTGCGCGTATATAAGGCGTTCTTTCAACGCGCAATCATCGCCCCGGAGAAAGGAACGGTCGAGGCTTTGGACCACGTCGCACGCGCACCGCAAGCCGGGGATGGCCCCGTTCGCATCACCTTACCCGACGGCAGTGTGCGGGTCTTCGATCGTGGCGTGTCAGGCGGCGAGATCGCCAGCGATATCGCCGCCTCGCTGGCCAAGGCGGCGCTGGCGCTGCGCGTCGACGGCGCGTTGAAGGATCTGGCCACGATCATCGATCGTGATGCCGAGGTCGCGATCGTCACCACGAGGGACAAGGACGCGCTGGAGCTGATCCGCCACGACGCCGCGCACGTCATGGCTGAGGCGGTGCAGGAGTTGTGGCCGGGCACGCAAGTGACCATCGGGCCCGCGATCGAGAACGGTTTCTATTACGATTTCGCCAGGGCCGAGCCGTTCACCCCGGAGGACCTGCCGAAGATCGAGCAGCGGATGCGCGAGATCGTCGATCGCAACGAGCCGATTATCCGCGAGGAGTGGGAGCGCGACGCCGCTGTCGAATACTTCAAGGGACGGGGTGAGCATTATAAGGCCGAGCTGATCGCCGCCATTCCGCCGGGCGAGCCGGTGAGCATCTACCGTCAGGGAAACTGGCTCGATCTCTGCCGCGGCCCGCATCTGCCGTCGACCGGCAAGCTGCCGAAGGCGTTCAAGCTGATGAAGGTCGCAGGCTCCTATTGGCGCGGCGATTCACGCAATGCCATGCTTCAGCGGATCTACGGCACCGCCTGGACGAGCAAGGCGGAGCTCGACGCCCACCTGACCATGCTCGAGGAGGCGGAAAAGCGCGACCACCGCCGGCTCGGCCGGGAAATGAACCTCTTCCACTTCCAGGAGGAGGCGGCGGGATCGGTGTTCTGGCACCCGCACGGCTGGACCCTCTACCGGGTGCTGCAGGACTATATGCGCGACCGCCTCGAGGCCGAAGCTTACGTCGAGGTGCGCACGCCACAGCTCTTCGACCGCTCGCTGTGGGAGAAGTCCGGGCACTGGGAGAAATTCCGCGAACACATGTTCACCGCCGAGTCCGAGGACAAGATCCTCGCGCTCAAGCCGATGAACTGTCCCGGGCATGTGCAGATCTATAAGCAGGGCATCAAAAGCTATCGCGACCTGCCGCTGCGCATGGCCGAGTTCGGCTCGTGCCACCGCAACGAGCCGTCGGGAGCGCTGCACGGGCTGATGCGCGTGCGCGCCTTCACCCAGGATGACGCGCACATCTTCTGCACCGAAGAGCAGATTACCGCCGAGACCCTCGCCTTCTGCGATCTGCTGCGCAGCATCTACGCCGACTTTGGCTTTACCGATATCGTCGTGAAGTTCTCTGACCGGCCGACCAAGCGCGCCGGCGCCGACGAAATCTGGGACAAGGCCGAAAGCGCGCTGCGCGACGCAACCGCGCAGGCCGGAATCGAGACCATCCTCAATCCCGGCGAGGGCGCGTTCTATGGGCCCAAGCTCGAGTTCGTGCTGCGCGACGCGATCGGTCGCGACTGGCAGCTCGGCACCCTTCAGGTCGACTTCGTATTGCCCGAGCGGCTCGATGCGACCTATGTCGGCGAGGACGGCGGCAAGCACAGGCCGGTCATGCTGCACCGGGCGGTTCTCGGCTCGTTTGAGCGCTTCACCGGCATCCTCATCGAGCACTACGCCGGACGGCTACCGATGTGGCTGGCACCGGTCCAGGTGGTGGTGGCGACAATCACCAACGAGGCGGATGACTACGCGGCGCGCGTTCTAGCGGCGCTGCGCGATAAGGGGCTGCGAGCAGACGCCGACCTGCGCAATGAAAAAATCAACTACAAGGTCCGCGAGCACTCGCTCGCCAAGGTTCCGTATATGTTTGTCGTCGGACGACAGGAGATCGAGATCGAGAAGGTCAATGTGCGCGTGCTCGGTAGCGGTTCCCAGGCTGTTAGCCTTGGTGCACACAGCCTTGAGCGCGCCATTGGGGCCCTTGTCGAATTAAGAAGAGAGAAGTGTAGCCGTGACATTGCCATCGGCCCCTACCTCCAGGGCAACTAGGGTGGCTGAATGCGCATCACAAAGAGCGGCGTTGCGCCGCCTCGGCAGCCAGGCGCAAGAAACCGTTGCCTTGGAGAACGCACTGGCTAAACTGAAAATAGAGGGGTTTGCACCAGTAACCCGTCGGCAACGCGTCCCGGCGGAAGAATGACGCGCAGCGCCGACGGCAAGGTCCTCGAACGCAAACAGATGCAATCGCACCCGGTCTTTGATCGGAACAAGGCGTAGCAAGTATTGGAACACGTTGGTATCGTCACGAACTGCCAAGGGAGTGCAATGGCGCGCGTCGTTGTCTCAGCCGGGCGCGTGGCCGATTGGCCGACATCAGCGCCCCCTTGCGGGCTGGCGCGGGTCAGTCGCACATCCTTCGTTTGCACTCCCCACGAACAACGCATCGAAGCCGTTGACCATGCGGTCACGTGACCGGCGCCGCCAGCGGCGTCGGGGCGTTCCGGTCCTTGAGGCGTTCCGCGCGCGCATGATGCCGCCTCGCAGCGTCAGCGCCTGTCAGGTTTTTCGTCCGGAGAGGAGCCCGGACGGACACAACACAGCCAATGGAGGTAGAAAATCGCCAAGTCACCGTTAGCGCAAGCGCCGGCTCGGGAGGGGCCACGCGTGAACGAGGAAATCATCGTCCCGGAGGTGCGCGTCGTCGGCGTCGACGGCGAGATGTTGGGCGTGATGCCGATCCGCGCAGCCATTCAGATGGCCTTCGATGCCGGCCTCGATCTAGTGGAAATCGCCGCCGCAGCCGATCCACCAGTGTGCAAGATCCTCGACATCGGAAAATACAAATACGAAGCTCAGAAAAAGAAGAACGAGGCACGCAAAAAACAAAAAATCATCGAGGTCAAAGAAATAAAAATGCGCCCCGGCATCGATGAACATGATTACCAAGTCAAGATGCGCAGCATGCGTCGTTTCCTTGAAGAAGGGGACAAGGTCAAGGTCACTATCCGCTTTCGCGGCCGCGAACTTGTCCACCAGGATCTTGGATTGCGCGTCCTACAGCGCGTGCGCGAAGAACTCGGCGAACTTGGGAAAGTCGAGCAGATGCCGCGGATTGAAGGGCGGCAGATGGTCATGGTGCTGACATCGCGGTAACTGACGCGGGGCGCGATTCATCCGCATCGCCGCGCGGCGGCTGGAGTCGGAGATCATGCCGATGATGCTGTGCGATCGGCTGCTTGAGTCGTTCCTCGACGAAGACGTGGCGCGGGGCGACTTGACCACCCACGCGCTCGCCATCGGCCGTCGCCCAGGGACGATCCGCTTCGCCGTGCGGGCGCCCGCCGTGGTCTGTTGCGTCGAAGAAGCGGAGCGCCTTCTCATCCGCGCCGGCGTGAGTACCCGGCGTTACCGCGCCAGCGGCGATGCGGTCGAGGCGAATACGTTGCTGCTGGAGGGCGACGGTCCGGCGGCGGCGCTCCATGCCGTCTGGAAGACGGCACAGACCCTGCTCGAATCGGCGTGCGGCATCGCCACCGCGATGCGACGCATCGTCGAGGCGGCGCGCGGAATCTCGCCCGACATCTCGGTTGAATGCACGCGCAAGGCAACGCCGGGCACGCGGGTGCTGGCGGCGCGGAGCGTCATCGCCGGCGGTGGATCGATGCACCGGCTCGGATTGTCTGAGAGCATCCTGATCTTCCCGCAGCACGCCGCCTTTCTTGGTACGGCGAAGGACCCGGGTGGGACGACCGCTCTGTGCGAGCGGTTGCCGGTGCTGCGCCGGCAGCACCCAGGAAAAAAGATCATGGTCGAGGCCTGGTCGATGGACTCGGCGGTCCTGCTCGCCGAGGCCGGTGCCGACGTCGTCCAGGTCGACAAGTTTGACGTCGATGCCGTACGCGAACTGGTCAAGCGCACCTGTGGCCTTACGCCAGCGGTCGCCATCGCCGCCGCCGGCGGCATTAACGCCAGTAATGCTGCGGCCTACGCCGCCACCGGCTGCGCCGCCCTGGTGACGTCGGCGCCTTATTGGGCAAAGCCCATAGACGTGACGGTGACGATCGAGGCACGCTGACGTCCCCGCGCGCCTGACGCGACGGCAAACCTGCGATTGTGAACGTCGCACATGATCAATGAAGGTAAGGGACCAGATACGCGAGAGCAAAAAAAGCCGACGCGGCGCACCCACCAATAACAAAAATAGAAAAAGCAAGTCTTTCTGAAAAACAGAATTTCCTTTTGCTTCGCGTTTGCTTCATCTGCGCATCTTCATGAACGCTATCAGCATTTTTTTGCTTATTATTTGAATTCTTATTTTGCTGCGTAGCACTTCTAAATATAAACCGTGTCGTTGTTTTGTCCGTGGCGTCGTCAAACGTCTCCTCAATGACACGCACGGCGCTGATCACGCCGTTGAGCAGGTGCTTTGCCTCCTCAATGGCGATGCTCTTATCGTCGAAAACGCAATCGATCCGCCATTTGTCACGCGACTGAACATGAACTTCATAGCTCGTGATCACCGTCATGGCGCAGTTCCCTCCGACGAGGCGCCGTCCCCGGCAGCCACGAAGCGCCCGCTCCACCCGCAGAACAGCGACGAGATGCGCGAGCCATCCTCACTGATCGGCATGACGATGCTGCGGCATTGCACGGAACGGCCCTGCCGATCGATGAATTCATCGCCGACGCACACCGGCACGCCATGCCTTACGGCCCGCTCATAGTCCTTCAGGGCACGTGCGAGCCTGCTGTTCTCGGGCGCCCTGGAGATGGGTCGGCCGGAAAGATCAGCGCCGGCATCGCAGGCGAGCGCGGAACCAATCCGACCAAACAATGGCTCGCCATCACTGCCGCTCAGCAGCACAACGAAGCTTGACTCAATCTGAGCACCATCGAGAGCTTCGTAGACCGACTTCAGCGTTGGAAATGGCAACTCCCCCCTGGCGCCGCGCCAGCAGCGCAAGAGTTGGAAGATCAATCGCCGTTCCGCGTCTGGCTCTCGCTCAAAGTCTTGCGGGAGTTCCTGCATAGCGTTGTCCTTTACGGGTAGCCCCGCGGGCATCGAACATGCGCGCCACCCAGCGTCAGCCAAGCAAGCGTTCGGGGCGCAATGCGAAGGCTACGGCCAAATGTTTAAGGAAACGCGGAGCAGCGATGGAATCCGCCGTGTGGACGGCGACCTGGGAGCGTGTCAGATATTCTGTGCTCGATTGGCCCGTGTCATTTGTTTCTCGGGTCTGCGACGACGATGGGAACCCCGCTCATTGCCTCCGTCCATTCAATCGCTCTTCGCCATTGTACGCCGGCGTTCTGAATAGCTCGACAAAGCAGCTTGATGGTGGTTTCGTCGACCCCTGTTCGAAGGTAGCGTTCGCCGCGCTCGGAGCAGGGCCGATAACCCGCAGACCAACGGCATCCGCGGGCGCTTTCACAAGACCGTGCTGGACGAGTTCTACCGCATCGCCTTTCGCACAAAGCTTTATCGGAGGATCGCCGGCCTACAGGGCTGACCTGGACCCATGGCTCCGTCAATATAACGAGGGTCGCACCCACCGGGGCCGATGGTGTCACGGCGAGACTTCGACGCAGACCTTCCTTAACTCCTCGCCAACGTCCCAGAGAGACGTTGATCGGTCAGCACAGTCTGCCCGCGGTAGCCGCCTGCTGATCGCATCTGTCAGGACCCCGCAGGCGCTCACGCCAATCCGACATCTGACGGAATCAGATAAAACTGCGAGAGATGCCGTCCTTTAAATCGCGCACGCACCGCGCGGACGGCGGGTGGCCCTCAGGAATGGCCCCCGCCGCACCGCGGGGTGATCAACGTTATTAGTTCTTGTCCTCCGCGAGGGCGGCCTCGATTTCCCGGATGGCGTTGGTGGTCGCCTCGACGGCCTTGACGCGATGACCGTTGAAATCATGTTTGGCATCGTGCAGGTCGGCACGCGCCGTCTTCAGCGCTTCCAGCGCTGCTTCCATCTTTGGGTGATCTTCGCTTGCAGACGGTGATGCCGGCGCAGCAGCAAGCGCGGGAGTCAATCCGGCAAGCGCGAAAACAAACGCGCCGGCGAGCGCAGTGCGCGACAAACGAGACGCCTCAATTGACATGCAGTCCTCCTCATCGACCCGAGCGCCCGTCAGACCACCGGCCAGACGCCGGAGCGGGCTTTTTGGCGCGACATCCTTCTATCCCGCGCCCCGCCACGCGGCGACTTAACACTTGGTAATCCGAAAGCGTCCTTCGCCCGCCGCACACGTCGCCGGAGCCGGCGGCCAGGGCACGCTTTTCGCGTGCGCGTTGTCATCGAGCGCCAAAGGCCTTATCCCGTTAGCGCGTGCCGTCGACGGAAACGCGACCACACTAATCTTAGGACACACGGGGTAACGGAAACGATGAAGACCAGGGATGGGATCACGATTGGCGTGGCAGATCGGCCGATCGTGCTCGATCCCCGTTATGCCAATCGCCACGGCCTCATCGCCGGCGCCACCGGGACTGGCAAGACCGTCACCTTGCAGACGATGGCGGAGGGATTCTCTGCCAGTGGCACGCCCGTCTTTCTCGTCGACGTCAAGGGGGACCTCTCCGGCCTTTGCGCTTCGGGCGAGGCAACCGGCCGCTTCGCCGAGCGTGCGCGCCAGATCGGTATCGAGCGCACGCCGGCCGCTTATCCGGTGCTCTTCTGGGACGTTTTCGCTGCCCAAGGCCATCCCGTGCGGGCGACGGTCTCAGAGATGGGTCCGCTTCTCCTCTCCCGCCTGCTTGAGTTGAACGATACGCAGGACGGCGTGCTCAGCGCCGCGTTCGCTCTCGCCGATGACGAGGGTCTGCTGCTCCTCGACCTTAAGGACCTGCGCGCGATCCTCCAGCATATCGCCGAGAACGCCAAAGCGCTTCAGGCCACCTACGGCAACGTCGCGTCGGCGACCGTCGGCGCGATCCAGCGCAAGCTCCTGGTGATCGAACGCGACGGCGGCGATGTCTTTTTCGGCGAGCCATCGCTAGCGCTGGACGACCTGATGCGCGTCGCCGCCGATGGTCGTGGCATCATCAGCATTCTCGCCGCCGACAAACTGATCAACCGGCCCCGCCTCTACGCGACGTTCCTGTTATGGCTTCTGTCGGAGCTGTTCGAAGAGCTTCCGGAAGTAGGCGATCTCGATCACCCGAAGCTGGTGCTGTTTTTCGACGAAGCGCACCTGCTGTTCGATGATGCGCCAAAGCCGCTGATCGACAAGGTCGAGCAGGTCGTCCGGCTCATTCGCTCGAAGGGCGTCGGTGTCTTCTTTGTCACCCAAAATCCGACCGACGTGCCGGACGACGTCCTGGCGCAACTCGGCAACCGCGTCCAGCACGCCCTGCGGGCGTTCACCGCCAAGGATCAAAAGGCCGTCCGGGCGGCAGCGGAAACATTCCGCGCTAATCCCGATTTCAAGGTGGTGAATGCGATCACCGAGCTCGCCGTCGGCGAGGCTCTGATCTCGGTGCTTGAGGACAAGGGAACACCCGGCGTGGTGCAGCGAGCGCTGATCGTGCCGCCCGCCTCGCACGTCGGCCCGGCACCAGTGGAGGTGCGTGTCGCAGCGTTCGCCGCGAGCCCGCTCGCCGGACGTTATGATACGGCCGTAGACCGCGAGAGTGCCTACGAAAAGTTGCGAAGTCGTGCCGAGCAGGCGGCCCGCCGCGCGGATGCGGATGCGGAGACGGCATCGACGATCGGACGGACTCCTTCGCGAAGGCCGCGCGTCGCGCACCCCCCGGAGAGCGTCGCCGAGGCTCTTGCTAAGAGCGCCGCCCGCGCCGTCGGCTCGCGCCTCGGTCGTGAGATCGTCCGCGGTCTCCTTGGTTCGATCTTCCGCGGCCGATAGCGATGCTCGCCGAAATGCTTTCTCCCGAGGCGCTTACTGCGCTCGTCTCGGTCGTGCTCATCGACATCGCGCTCGCCGGAGATAACGCGGTCGTCGTCGGCATGGCCGCGGCGGGTCTACCCACGCGCCTGCGCACGCGCGCGATCCTCGCCGGCGTCCTCGCTGCCGCCATCCTGCGTATCGCGTTTTCGCTGTTTACCGTCGAATTGCTTCAAGTCATCGGCCTGCTGCTGGCGGGCGGTCTGCTGCTGCTGTGGGTGGCGTGGAAACTATGGCGAGAAATTCGCACCGGCAGCCTGGCAGGGGCCGCCGCACCGGCGCCCGGGAGCGACGCGGCGGACACAAGCGGCAACGACCCGGCAAGTCGAGACGGCGGGCCGCCGCAAAAAACCTTCCGTCAGGCGGTCATCCAGATCGTCATCGCCGACGTCTCGATGTCGCTGGACAATGTTCTTGCCGTCGCCGGAGCGGCGCGCGAACACGCCAGCGTGCTGATTTTCGGGCTCGCGCTGTCCGTCGCCTTGATGGGTCTGGCCGCCACGCTGATCGCGCGCCTGCTGCACCGGCATCGCTGGATCGCCTACGCCGGATTCGTCGTCATCCTCTACGTTGCCTTGCGGATGATCTGGGACGGCGGCCTTGAGGTATTCACCGCCTTGCGATGACCGCCATCCCATCCGGCCGGCGACGCTGGCGGGTGGACGGGACTGTTCTTAGCGTGATTTGGTCGGCTTGACCGTCCGCGGTGCCTTGGTCGGCGTGAACACGGCGACCTCGCGCGCCGGCGCGCTCGCCGCCGACGCCCTCTGCGAGCTTGCCGCCGCCAGCCGCGTTACCGGCTTCGCCGGAGCGGGCACAGCCACCTTCGCTTGGCTCCTGGGCGACGGAGATGTCTGCGCAATCTTGGCTGAACGCGGGCCGCCCGATTTTGCCTGCGCCGTCGCCTTCGCCGACCCTCTCGCTGCCTTTGCGACCGTGCGCGGCGCGGGCTGCGAGATGCGCCTGTCCTTCGAAGACGACGACGCCTGCTTTACCCGCGTCGACGACACAGGAGACGCGCGTACCTCCGCTTTCTTCGTCGCCGCGCTCGCCGTCGTGACCACCGGTCGCACGTCGGGTTCATCGGCGTCGTCAACGTCGATCATTCGAGTCGGCAAGCTGCTCTCTCGCCGTCGAACCGTCGAAATCTCGGGAACAGCGCCGCTTGCCAGCATCTCTGCCCAGCGGGACGCTTGCTCGTCGCCCTGCTGAGACGCCTTGCGCAGCCAGAGTTCGGCTTCGGCGAGATCGATCGGAACGCCGTTGCCGTGAATGTAGGCCTCACCGAGGCTGATCTCCGAGTCGACATGCCCCAGGGCCGCCGCCTGCCGCCACAGACGCACCGCCTCCTGCGGTTCCTGTTCGACCCCCTCACCGCTATAATAAAGGTTGCCGAGGAAATATTGCGCGTCGGGATCGCCTTGCTCGGCGGCACGAGCGAACCACGTCGCTGCAACCTGCATGTCGCCTTGCGTGCTCGCGTCCGAGACCATGGCACAGGCAAGATTGTACTCGGCAGCCGCATGCCCCTGCTCCGCCGCCTGTTGCCAGTACGTGCGGGCGGTGATGGGATCGCGCGGTACGCCGAAACCTTCGGCATAGGCCACGCCAAGGGCGTTGCGCGCATCGGCATTGCCATTTTCGGCCGCCCGGCGCCACCACGTGAGGGCCCCGTCGAGGTTTTGCTGGCCCGCCCACCCTTCGGCCAGTCCAAGGCCCAGCGCATATTCCGCAGCGCCGTCGCCATTGTGAGCGGATAGGCGCAAGGACTCCAACGCGGCTCCGTCACCGCTCTTGGCGCGGGCGACCGCCTCACCGACCACCCCATGTCCGGGTTTATCGGCGATATCGGGCGAGGCACACGCGGCAAGCAGGACCGTCGATAGGACAATGCCGAGTGGTAGGCGCCGTCGAGCCGGGACCATGGGTTTCGTTCCCGTTCAGGATAGGCGATCAGCCTTCCTCATACGCTAAAATGTGCTCTTTTGCGACAATCAATCGCAACGACAATCGCTGCTGCCGATTTTCGTGCTCGTCGCCGGTCGCGGACCAACACTTCAGGACCGATCGGAAGGGGCGAAGCCGTCTCCTTTCGCCCGGCAGTTTATCCGCCGCGACTGGCATCAAAATCGTTAGCTCCGCGGTCGCAGAACCCTGCGTTGCGCGGACCGGGCGATTCCGGTGCGAGACGGTTGAACCCAGCGCAAGAGGCCCATCAACAAGAAGCCGCCGGCGATTATAGTCCAGGCTTCTTCAATCATGTTCCCTCCGCTGCAGCACGTTATGTGTTTGTTTCGATATTTATCCCCAATTAAATTCTAAATTTCCAGTAACTTTTCGACCCGCGCGCCTTTCGCCCGCTTGCTCGCTCTCATACGTCATTTTTCTTACTTATGGCCTTGTTTGGGGGACTGATTTGCCAAGGTCTGGAGGGCCTGCCGAGCGCCGGGATGACCACTGGCTGCCGCCTTTTCGAACCATGCCTTCGCTTCAGCCGGATTCTTCTTTACGCCTTCACCTGTGGCGTAGAGTACCCCAAGGTTGTACTCCGCCTCCACGAATCCCTGGTCCGCCGCCTCCCGAAAGAGCGACGCTGCCTTTTGCGTGTCCTTCGGCACGCCGCGGCCAACCGCATAGAGCAGCGCGAGATTGTTTTTTGCCGGAATGATCCCCTGATCGCTTGCCTGCTGCAACAAGGCCGCCGCCTGTTCATCGCTCTTGGCGACTCCGCGACCACTATAGTACAGAAGCGCGAGATTATATTGTGCGGGTGCGTATCCCTGCCGGGCGGCACTTTCGATCCAATGCACCGCCTGCGCGTCGTCGCGTTCGACCCCGCGCCCGGCGAGATAAAGCAGTCCAAGATCGAATTCCGCCGGAACGAACCCCTGCTCCGCCGCCACGCGCGTCCACCGCGCCGCTTGTGCGTCGTCCCTGGCCACGCCGCCGAGCCCGGCGATGAAGACGGTGGCAAGGCCTGTCTGCGCCAGCGGATCGCCGTCTTCCGCAGCTTGCCGTAGCGTCTCTACGGCCGACGCGTCACCGTTCTTTGCCCGCTCGAGGAGTTGCAAGATCTGGGCCTGGTCGATGGCGGCGAGGCATGGAACCGCCATTGCCAGCGTCAATCCTGCCAGGAGGATCGCGCCGATCAGACCACCTCGAAACCATACGACCATCAAAATCCCCTCGACCGACCCAGACAGGCGAGGAGTCTATCTTATCGCGGCGGCGGCTGCCATATGGGGCATCTGGCCCCTATGTGTCCGCCGCCCCTTTCCGCACAGTGCATCCAGCCCTTCGCTTCCGCAGCCGCGCCTCAGGGACGACGCGGCATCAGCACGGTGTAATCGAAGTCGAGGACAACTGCCGGATCGTAGGTGCCGGCGGAGTCCTTGTCAGGAAATTCCGTGCTTGGCTTGTCCTTGGTCGCCACCGTGCGGATACGCAACGCCCCCACATCGCGACGGCCCGGAATCTCGATTTTGTCAAGTACCTCGGACCACGCGTAAATCGTGTGCTCGGCGAACGTCGGTGCGACATGCCGACCACCGTTGATCGCAACGACCTTGAAGGCGTTGGCGAGGCCGTTGAACGACAGCGAGCGGGCGAGGCTGATGATGTGCCCGCCATAGATCAGCCGCCGGCCAAATCGGCTATCCTTTTGCATCAGCGCATCGAAATGCACCTTGGCGGTGTTCTGGTAGAGCCGGGTTGCGATCATGTGCTCGGCTTCGTCGATGGTCATGCCGTCGACGTGATCGATCTTTTCGCCCGCGGCGTAGTCGTCCCAAACGTGAGGGCTGCCGGCGAGTGTCGTGTCGTACGCGGCGATATCGATATTGACCGGCACGGGCAGGTCCGCGGCATCGACTGCATCGGCGAGGTCCGGCACCACCGGTGAGGGCGCCGGCGCGGCTTCGTCCTTCTTGCGGACCATCACCCAGCGACAATAGTCGAGCACGGTCTCGCCGAGCTGGTTGGTTCCGACCGAGCGGACATAGACGACCCCCGACTTGCCGTCCTTGTTTTGTCTGAGGCCGATGACCGTCGATGTGGTCGATAGCGTATCGCCCGTATAGACCGGCGCGAGGAAGCGTCCCTGTGCGTAGCCAAGATTGGCCACGGCATTCAGTGAAATGTCGGGCACGGTCTTGCCGAAGACGATGTGAAAGGCGAGGAAATCATCGATCGGCGCGCGTGGGTACGCCAACCGGCGCGCGAATTCCTGCGAGGAATTGAAGGCAAACCGGACGCCGAACAGGCCAGTGTAAAGCGCCACGTCACCGTCCGTCACCGTGCGCGGCGTCGCGTGGCGAATTTCCTGCCCCATGTAAAAATCTTCGAAGAAATTCCCCGGATTCGTCTTTGTGCTCATTGCGTCCGCTCCCCTCATCTACCCCATTCGGGCTATTCCAGGCTTTGGCTCCGCCGTGGGATTCCGCCGGCCTGACAGTGTTATTTGCCGGCCGCTCCCACGACGAAGCCGGTGCGACGGCTCAGAACTCGTAGGCGGCCGCGAGGTCGGGGTCCTTCTTCGCCACCAGCCGGGCGAGATCGACGATCACTTTCGCCTGCTTCCAGGTCGCATCGTCCTGCATCTTGCCGTCGATCATCGCCACGCCCGATCCATCCGGCAGCGCCGCGAGGATCTTCTTGGCGAACAGCACCTCTGAGACCTCGGGACTGAACACCCGCTTGGCGATGGCGATCTGGTTCGGTGCCAGCGACCAAGCGCCGGTACAGCCCATCAGGAAGGCGTTGCGGAACTGCGCTTCGCACGCAGCCTCGTCCTTGATATCGCCAAAGGGTCCGTAGAACGCGCCGAGTCCGTTCGACTGGCAGGCATCGACCATCTTGGCGACGGTATAGTGCCACAGGTCCTGCTGGGAAAATGCCCGCTCCTTGCCCTCGAGCGGATCGGCGAGCACGCCGTAGAGCGGATGGCCACCGCCGACCCGCGTCGTCTTCATGCCGCGCGAGGCGGCAAGGTCGGCCGGCCCGAGGCTGAAGCCGTGCATGCGCGGGCTGGCGCAGGCGATCTCCTCGATGTTCTTGACGCCCTGTGCGGTTTCGAGCAACGCGTGGATAAGGATCGGCTTCTTGACCTGATAGCGCGCTTCGAGCAGCGCCAGATACTGATCGACGAAGTGAATATCCCATGGCCCTTCGACCTTGGGAATCATCATGACGTCGAGTTTGTCGCCGACCTCCTTGACGATCTCGTGGATGTCGTCGAGCACCCACGGACTGTTCAGGGCATTAACCCGTGTCCACAAGCCGGTATCGCCAAAATCCACCGCCTTGGCGACTTCGATGAAGCCGGCGCGCGCCGCTTCCTTGGCATCCGCGGGAATGGCGTCCTCGAGATTGCCGAGCAGCACGTCGACCTGTTTTGCCATCTCCGGCACCCGCGCGCGGATCTTCTCGAGGTGCGGAGGAAAGAAATGGATCATCCGCTCGGGGCGAACCGGACGTTCGCGCACCGGCATCGGTGCCCCCGCAGCCAGCGGTTTAAAGAATTGCGACGGCAACTTCATGGCGCCCTCTCCCCTGATTTTTTCGCTATTGCAGCATATTCCCGTGCACAAGGAGGTACACCGAACCCGGGGTTGCGTCAAATGGCGTACGGCGATGAAGTGGAGAAGAGGAGCCGCAGTCTCGTTCTCCGAGCGCGGCTGTCGGATGCGCTTGGAAGTTCGCGGGAGAGCGGGACGAGCCGGGTGTGATCAGAGCATCTGTTCGGCTGAAAAAAAAGCCGCCCCAAAAGGGGCGGCGTGAGTTGGATAGGGAGGAGGTCAAAGTGAACCGGTGTGGTTCACATAGACGCTCGCGGGACAAGACTGTTATACCCCAAACGGGACCGGTCGACAACTTAATAATCAGTGCTAACAAAATTATTTCCGTTCAAGTGCCCGGGCACCGCTCAATCACTCCGCCATGTCCGGCACGACGCCGCAAGCAAGGCGAGCACCGCCGCCGCCCAGCGGCTCGGGCATGTCGGAATAATTATCCGAACCGGCATGGATAACCAGCGCGCGGCCCTTGAGATCGGCGACGCGCAGCCTCGGCGCCATCATCGGTTTCGTCGCCGTCCCGTCGGGGTCAACCTGCAGGCGCGGCAGATCACCCTTGTGTCCGTCCCCCTCGGGACCGAGGTGCTTGCCGGTGGTCTGCGGATCGTAGTGGCCGCCAGCGGCAAGCGCCGCCTGCATCTGCCCTTGTTTCTCGGCGGCAGCGCAGCTCGGATTCTGGTGAACGTGAAAGCCATGCGGTCCGGGCGGCAGCGCGGTCAGGTCCGGCGTCAACTTGAGGCCACTGTCGGTGTCTTCGGCGTAGACGCTGCCGATCGCCGCGCCCGCGCCGGAGGCGCCGACCAAGGTCATTGGAACTGTCACCGACGCCGCCCATGCCGCCGCCGGAAGCACGGCAACGGCCAGTCCGATCATTCCCGTTATTGCCCGCATCACCCACTCCTTAACGTTTGGTCGTAACGGCATTCCAGCATGCGCCGCGCAGATCCCCTAGAGCAATACGTACGCGGGCACAAAAGTTCCGCTCATCTCAACAAAGCCGCTTTTCCTCCAGCTTAACCTATACGCGCGCGATAAATGAGGGACAACGTTGGCGCCATTTGCGCGAGCACGGCCATCTGCGCCAGCACAAATGAGCATCGCGGAATTACCGATTGCTTCGTCGGCCGCGCCCGTGGCAATGGCCGTACTGAACGCACGAGGTGACGCAATGACGTTTGAACTCGACCCAAGACTCGCCGCGGATACGCTACCCGTCGGCAGCCTTCCGCTCTGCCAGCTGCGGTTGATGAACGACGCGACCTTTCCGTGGTTAATCCTCGTGCCTCAGCGAGCCGGCGTCAGCGAGATTTTCGAACTCGACAACGCCGATCAGCAGGCGCTGATCGGCGAGATCGCGCGCGTCTCGCGCGTCGTCTCTGAGGCGTTTCGCGCCGATAAACTCAACGTTGCCGCGCTCGGCAACATCGTTCCCCAGCTCCACGTCCACATCGTCGCCCGCTTTCGCGGCGACCCCGTCTGGCCGGCGCCGATCTGGGGAAAGGCGCCGCCGCGACCCTATGCCGCCGCTGCAGCCGAGGACATGGTGCGACGTATCGGCAAACGGCTGGACACACTCGCCCAGCCGTCGGCGTGACGGCGAGGCGCTTAATCCACCCGGTAGCCTTCTCCGGCCCTCATCACGCCCTGACGGATGAGGTTGTAAGCCTCGTCGGCTTCGCCCCAGCGCTTGACCTTGACCCACTTGCCTTCCTCGAGATCCTTGTAGTGGGCGAAGAAATGAGCGAACTGCTCGCGCATGATCAACGGCAGCTCGCGGTAGGAGACCAAGTCCGCGTAGTATGGATGCAACTCGTCTACCGGCACGCAGACGATCTTCTCGTCGGTACCTTGCTCATCTTCCATGATCAGGCAACCGATTGGGCGCGAGCGGATCACCACACCTGGCGTCACCGGCACCTGGCCGATCACCGCGGCATCGACCGGATCGCCGTCCTCGGAAAGCGTATGCGGGATGAAGCCGTAATTGAACGGATAGTACATCGCCGTGTGCAGGAAGCGGTCGACGAAGATCGCACCGGACTCCTTGTCGAGTTCGTACTTCACCGGATTGCCGCCAACGGGGATCTCGATGAGCACGTTGACGTCATAAGGCGGGTTCTTGCCGACCGGCACTTTCTTCAGGTCCATCGATCCTCCATGCGCACTATGGGACGGCCGTAGTATCCGGCACACCTTTGGTTAGTCTCGCGCCGCCAGGTTGGCAACCCGCATCACCCGCAGGACCGCGATCGCTACGCACCCGCGATGCAGATCGCACCAAGCCCATCGGCCGATTTCTCCCCGGGCATCGTGCTGAGCGGTCTCCGACGAGAGCCCTATAGTATTAATCTTTTGTGACAACTCAACGCTTTGGCTCTTTTGTGGGTTCTCAGACGATGAGGAGTCCGCTAGCAAATAGGCCGGGCCAAGCTCGCAAATCACTCGCGCCCCGAGCAGCGCATGTTGCCAGACAATTCGCCTTGCGAATTGGTGGTTGGCATTGCGGGGAATTGGCGAAGACGCGGACGATGCTGTCTTCATGGCGGTTAATTTGACGAACGATATCTTTGGCACCATCGATTGCCATCCAATCGTGACGTTATGCATGCACCGCCGGCAGCGCGGTGTTTTGACCGGATACGGAATAAGAGAGGGACAAATGAAACGGATCTCCTTGCTGGCGACGGGACTCCTCTGCGCGGGGTTAATCGGGGCCGGCGCGATCGCACCGGCACACGCGGAAACGCGACTCATCGGATCAGGCGCAAGCTTCCCGTTCCCGATCTATTCGACCTGGTTCAAGAGCTTCAGTAAGGCGCACGAGGACATCCGCGTCGACTATCAGGCCAAGGGCAGCGGCGCCGGTATCCAGGACTTCATCAACCACACGGTCGATTTCGCCGCCAGCGACGCGGCGATGACCGACGAGCAGATCAGCAAGGTCGACGCTGGCGTGGTGCTGCTGCCGATGACCGCCGGCACCATCGTCCTCGCCTACAACCTGCCGGACAGCCCCAAGGACCTGAAGCTGCCGCGCGACGTCTATCCCGCGATCTTCGCCGGCAAGATCACCACTTGGCGCGATCCGAAGATCGTCGCCGCCAACCCTGACATCAAGCTGCCTGACCTGCCGATCACCGTCGTTCGCCGCTCGGACAGCAGTGGCACCACCTTCGTCTTCACCAAGCACCTCAGCGCGATCGATCCGGAGTTCGCCAAGGAGGTCGGTTCCGGCACGACCGTGCAATGGCCGGGTAGCGACAAGTTCGTCGCCGCGCCGAAAAACGACGGCGTCACCGCGACAATCAAGCAGACGCCGGGCGCGATCGGTTACATCGAGTACGGATACGCCAAGCTGACCAAGGCGGACACAGCGTTGCTGCAGAACAAGGATGGCAACTACATCGAGGGCGACGCCAAGGGCGGCGAGGCTGCACTTGCCAGCGCCACATTGGGCGCGGACCTGCGCGGCTGGGTCGAAGACCCGGCGGGGGCAGACGCCTACCCGATCAGCACGTTCACCTGGATGCTGTTCTATAAGAAGCAAGACGCCGACAAGGCTAAATCGCTGCGTCTGCTCGTCGATTACTGTCTCGCCGAAGGTCAGCCGATCGCGGACAGCATGGGCTACATCCCGCTGCCGCCGTCGGTCATCGAGAAAGTGCGCGCGGCCGCTGAGCAAATCCAGTAAAGACAGGCTGAAGTCGCTGAAGACTCTCGACCCGTCGCCGCGAAACGGAATCGCGGTGACGGGCAACGCGAACGGCCACTGCCAGGACTGACCGAACCATGCCCCAAAATCCCTTCGCGCACGTCGATCTGTCGCGGTCGATTTCGCGGCCACCGACGAAGGACGTGTACCTGGCCGACCGCAGCTACCGCGCATTCGCCGTCGCCGGCATCTACGTGTTGCTCGCCCTGGTCGTCTACATTCTCTGGCAGATCGGCGGCGCAGCGATGCCGGCCGTGCACGACTACCACCTCGGCTTCCTGACCAGTTCGGCCTGGAACGTCCAGACCGGCCAGTTCGGAATCCTGCCGCAGATCTGGGGAACGCTCTACAGCTCACTGTTCGCGCTGATGATCGGTGGCTTCTTCGGGGTAACGGTGGCGATCTTCCTCACCCAGAACTTTCTGCCGCCGCGCCTGGCGGTGGTTTTCCGCACGATCATCGAGATGCTCGCGGCAATCCCGAGCGTCGTCTTCGGTCTTTGGGGCATCTTCGTCGTCATTCCGGCGATCCGCCCGGTGGCGAACTGGCTGCACGACGTGCTAGGCTGGATCCCGTTTTTCTCGACGTCGCTGAGCGGCCCCGGCATGTTGCCGGCCGCCCTGGTTCTGGCGATCATGATTTTGCCAACCATCGCCGCGATCTCGCAAGATGCCCTGCACCTTGTACCCTACCGCACCAAGGAAGCCGCATACGGGATGGGAGCGACCCGCTGGGAGGCGATCCTCAAGGTTCTGGTGCCGGCGGCGTCGGGTGGTATTTTCAGCGCGCTGGTCCTCGGCTTCGGCCGCGCCCTCGGGGAGACCATGGCGCTGGCCATGCTGATCGGCAACTCGAACCAGATCACCTTATCGCTGTTCTCGCCGGCGAACACCCTTGCCTCGTTGCTGGCGTCGAACTTCCCGGAAGCGGGCGCGATCGAAGTGCAGGCCTTGATGTACGCCGCGCTGGTGTTGCTTGCCATCACCTTGATCGTCAACGTGCTCGGCATCGGTATCCTGACCATGACCACGAAGAGGAGTGCTGTGAAGTGACGAGCACAGCGATCGCCGCCGCGCCTGTTTCGTCCCTGCCGAACCTGAAGCGCAAGCTAACGGAAAGCCGCGCGCTGACCAATTATCTGCTGACGATCGGCGCCTGGGTCGTCGCCATTATTGCCAGCGTGCCGCTGTTATCGGTTCTCTACATGCTCATCGTGAAAGGTGGATCGCGCTTCAGCCTCGATCTGTTCACCGAGCTGCCGCCGGCGGGCTTCGAGATGGGTGGCGGCTTCGGCAACGCCATCGTCGGCACCCTGGTGATGGTCGCGCTGGCCTCGGCGATCAGCATCCCCACCGGCATCCTCGCCGCGACGTTCCTCGCCGAGCTCGGACCCAACTCCAAGCTTGCCACCACCGCCCGCTTCCTCGCCAAGGTGCTGACCGGCTTTCCCTCGATCCTCGCCGGCGTCTTCGTCTACGCCGCCATCGTGCTCGCCATGGGCGGCTATTCCGCCCTCGCCGGCGCCATCGCCCTGTCGGTGCTGATGTTGCCGACGATCATCCTCACCGCGGAGGAAGCGATGAAGATGGTGCCACGCAAGATGAAGGACGCGGCGATCGGTATGGGCTGCACGCGGACCCAGGTCATCTGGAAGGTGGTTCTGCCGACGGGAATGCCGGGAATCCTTACCGGCGTGATGCTCGCCGTTTCACGCGTCGCCGGAGAGTCGGCACCGCTGCTGTTTACCGCGCTATTCAGCAACTACTGGCTCTCGAGCCTTTCCGAGCCCACCGCCTCGCTGTCGATCCTGATCTACAACTTTTCCAGCATGCCCTTCGAAAACCAAATCGAACTGGCGTGGTCCGCCTCCTTGGTCCTCGTCCTCATCGTTTTGCTGTTCAACGTGTTGAGCCGACTCATCGGCCGGCCCAAAATATAATTGCGGGACCCTAGACTAATGATCACTCATTCCCAGCAGGTGCAGACCGAAATCCCGGAGACCACCGCTTCACCAGCGGCGCATCCGGTCATCGACTGCAAAATCAACAAGCTGTTCTACGGTGATTTTCTTGCGGTCCGCGACAGCCATGTGCCGGTGCAACGAGGCAAGATCACCGGGTTCATCGGCCCGTCAGGCTGCGGCAAGAGTACCGTGCTGCGTAGCTTGAACCGCATGAACGACATGATCAAAGGCTTCCGGTTCGAAGGCCACGTGCATTTCCTCGGCCAGGATATCTATGCCAAGGACGTCGACGCGGTGGTCGTCCGCCGCTACATCGGCATGGTCTTCCAGCAGCCGAACCCGTTTTCAATGAGCATCTTCGACAACGTCGCCTTCGGCCTCAGGCTGAATCGCTACAAGGGCGACCTCGCCGAGCGGGTCGAGCACGCGCTGCGCCGCGCCGCGCTGTGGGACGAAGTCAAGAACAAGCTCAAGGCCAGCGGCCTGTCGCTCTCCGGCGGCCAGCAGCAGCGCCTGTGCATCGCCCGCGCTGTCGCCACCGAGCCGTCGGTGCTGCTGATGGACGAGCCGTGCTCGGCGCTCGATCCGATCGCCACCCGGCGCGTCGAGGAATTGATGCTCGAGTTGAAGGACGACTACAGCATCGCCCTCGTCACCCACAACATGCAGCAGGCTCAACGCGTCGCCGACATCACCGCCTTCTTCTCCGTCGATATCTCCGGCGGCGGCCGCACCGGATACCTCGTGGAAATCGGCGCAACCCAGCAGGTCTTCCAGGACCCCCGCGAAACCCTGACCAAAGAGTACCTCCGCGGCGAGTTCAGCTAGACGCGGATCGTCGCAAGACGACCGCACCGATATGGCGAGACCAGAACACGGCGGGAACAGAAAATGACTACGCAACACGGCTTTGCTCGCGTCGCCGCGGCGTTCGTCGCCTCGGCTGTGCTGGTCGGGGGCAGCATCGGCGCTCACGCCGAGAGCACAAGCGGCTCGATTACCATCCGCGGTGCCGGCGCGACGTTTCCCGCGCCGCTTTATGCCAAATGGATTGATAGCTTCGAGAAACAGAATGCCGGCGTCGCGATCGTCTACGACGCCGTGGGCTCCGGCGAAGGCACGAGCCGCTTCGTTGGCGGCGGGATCGACTTCGGCGCCTCCGACGCGGCCCTGTCCGACACCGATATGGCGCGCATCCCTCAGGGCGCCGTGGTCGTCCCGGCGACGGCAGGCATGATCGTGCTTGCCTACAACGTCGAGGGCATTACCGGTGAACTGAAGCTGCCACGGGACGTCTACGTTGGCATCCTCGCCGGTGAGATCACCAGTTGGGACGATCCCCGCCTGCGCGACGCCAATCCCCGCATCTCGTTGCCACACCGGACCATCGCCCTCGTCGCCCGCCTCGACAGCAGCGGAACCACCTACGCGCTGACCCGCCACCTCGCCGCCGTCGGCGGAGCATGGGGCGCCCGTGGCCTTGGCTACGGTAAGATGGTCGACTGGCCGGCCGGAACGATGTTCGCTCGCGGCAACGAGGGCGTGGCGGCACGAATTAAGATCAGCGCCGATTCGATCGGCTACGTCGAGTATGGTTTTGCCAAACGTCTGGGCCTGCCCATGGCATCGCTGCAGAACCGCGCCGGGCACTACATCCGGCCGGAAGAAGAAGCCGGAAAAATCGCGCTTGAGCACGCGTCAAGCGGTGAGGCGGCTGATTTGCGGCAATTCGATCCCGATCCGGACGGCGTGGACTCCTACGGGCTGGTTACCTATAGTTGGCTGTTGTTATATAAACGCTATAATGATGCTCAACGGCGGGACGCGGTGAAGGAGTTCGTCCAATGGGGACTGACCGCTGGACAGTCGTTCAGCAACTCGCTCGGCTACCTGCCCTTGCCGGCTGCGGTATCAAGCCGGAGTCAGCAGGTAATCGACACCATCCAGTAGCGCCAGTCCTCTCGCCATCCGCCGCCGGATTGACCCGACGGCGGTGCGCAGAGGGGGGACCGATGCACCGATCGATCAGGCACGAAAAGTTCCGTTGCATGGCGCGTTGACGCACGGCCGCGTCATGCCTTCCAACATCTTGGATCTCTTTGCCATCGAGAGCGCGCTTCGCGCCGTTCAGAAGAACTTCGCGTGCATCAACACACAGTTGGCCGTCTCGCGCGATGCGATGGAGGACGCCGTCGTCGAACGCATGATGGCCGGATACGTGCTGGTCGATCAACTGCTCGACCAGGGCGTCGATCCGCTAATGATGGGCCAACATCGCTCGCTGATGGAGTTGAACAGCCGCGTCTTATGCGGAACCGACGTGCAGGTCCGCCGCCAGAGTGCAGACCTGATCGCGAATACCGAAAAACGGTTTTACGAACAGGATGGTGGCGGCATCCGTGACATCGTTAACTGGTACAGCCTGCACGGCGGAGACACCGTCTGGGAGCGCGCGGCAGGCGTCTACATTCGCGTACTCAGTGAACCGCAACTGTTCATCGAAGGCAACCACCGGACCGGCGCGCTAATCATGAGTTTTCTGCTGGCCCGCGAGGGCGAGCCGCCGTTCGTGCTCACCGTCGATAACGCTACCGCCTACTTTGATCCTTCGACGATGATCAAACAGACGCGCAAGCGCTCCTTCGCGATGCTCGTCCACATACCGCACATCAAGAAGAAATTTGCGCAGTTGTTGCGCGCGCAGGCGAATCCGGCCTTCTTGTTGTCTCACGGTCGAGGCGACGCCCCGACGGAGGCCGCGAACGGACCGACGGGCAAGGCCCGCACGAAACACAACAGACGTTGATCCACGCTGAGTTGGGCGCAACGGCGCGGCCAGGAGGGGGGGCGCAACCGTTTGTGTGTGCGCAAGGGCGGGAACACGTGCGCCCCGCCCCTCCACCACAGCGGATCAAAATTCGCTTATCTTGACCTCGCCCGCCCGCTGCACGCCTTGGCGGATGAGCTGAAAGGCCTCGTCGGCCTCGCCCCACCGCTTTACTTTCACCCACTTGCCCTCTTCGAGATCCTTATAGTGTGCAAAAAAGTGGGCGAACTGTTCGCGCATGATCGACGGCAGCTCCCGATAGGAAACGAGATCGGCATAATACGGATGCAGATCGTCCACCGGCACGCAGACGATCTTCTCGTCGGTGCCCTGCTCGTCTTCCATGATCAGGCAGCCAATCGGCCGTGAGCGCACGACAACGCCCGGGGTTACCGCCACCTGACCGATGACCGCAGCGTCGACCGGATCGCCGTCCTCGGATAGGGTATGCGGAATAAAGCCGTAGTTGAACGGATAGTACATCGCCGTGTGCAGGAACCGGTCGACGAAAATTGCGCCGGATTCCTTGTCGAGTTCGTATTTTACCGGGTTGCCACCCATCGGGATTTCGATGAGCACATTGACGTCGTATGGGGGATTCTTGCCGACCGGCACCTTCTTCAGATCCATCGGACCTCCGAAAGCGGCATTCAAGATGGGGGATCAGAGCCGCCTCGGCTACCTAATCCCTCCCCCCGCCGTTTGCAATCGCGAAGACTCGCAAACGGGGTGTCCGCAGATGCGAATCCCCCCTCCCAGCGCGTCAGATCGGCTCGGCAAGGCGTCCGGAATAGCGCCGCATCAGCAATAGCAGCAGCAGCAACCCCGGTACGGCCGCGATGGTGGTAAGCACGAAGAACGTCGGCCAATCCACCTGATCGGCGAGCCAGCCGGCGCCCGCCGACAAAGTCGTTCGGCCGAACGCCATCAGCGAGGTCAGCAGCGCGTATTGCGTTGCCGTGTAGGCGATGTTGCACAGGCTCGACATGTAGGCAACGAACGCCGTCGTCCCCATGCCGGTGGTGATATTCTCCACGCTTACGGTGAACGCGAGGACCCGCAGGTCTGGGCCGGCCCACGCCTGGAGTAAGAAGATCAGGTTGGACAACGCCATGGCGACGCCGCAGACGAGCAGGCCGCGCAGGATGCCGAGGCGTGCCACGACGAGGCCGCCGATCAGCCCACCCGCTAGCGTGGCGGTCAGGCCGAACAACTTGGCCACCTCGGCGATGTCGGTTTTCGAAAAGCCGATCTCGAGGAAGAACGGCACCTTCATCACGCCGAGGATGGCGTCGCCGAACTTGTAGAACAGTATGAACAGAACGACGGTCACGACGCTCCAGCCGCGCAACAGGACGAACTCCAGCACCGGACAGATACAAGCACCCCACAGCCAGGTTAAAGCTTCCACCAGCGGATGCGGCAGCCGGCGGCTCCAACCGTCCAGAATGGCCGTCGCCCGGCCCTCCAGCTCTCGGGAAGCGACGCTGGCGCGCGCCTGGGGCTCGGAACTGAGCAACAAGGTCACACTGCCAACGGCAACGGCGCCGGCGAGGATGGTGAACACCACGGACCAGGGCAGCAGGTCGCCCAGGATCAGGCCACCGGCGCCGGCGCCGACCTGGCCGACACGCCAGCCGAAGACCATTGTCGCCGCACCCGCAGCGAGTTGTCGCTCTTCAAGGATCTCCACCCGGTAGGCGTCGAGAACGGTGTCCTGAGCGGCCGAGGCGAAGGCGACGGCGACGGCGAGCGCCGCGGTGATCATCGGCGAGGCGGCAGGATCGGAGCAGCCCATGGCGGCAAGCGCCGCGATCAG